>CANGWV010000066.1 GCA_947457875.1 Burkholderiaceae bacterium | reverse complement strand
TGGACGAAATTAACGCGCTATTTAATGGCTTTGCCATTGCGATGACCCCCTTTAATCTGATGTTGATGCTGGTTGGCGTTGTTCTTGGCGTCATCATTGGTGTACTGCCTGGTTTAGGCGGCGCCAACGGTATTGCGATTTTGCTGCCATTGACATTTACCATGGAGCCTACCTCAGCCATCATCATGCTCTCCTGTATTTATTGGGGTGCTTTGTTTGGTGGGGCGATTACATCGATTCTCTTCAATATTCCAGGCGAACCTTGGTCGGTTGCAACCACCTTTGATGGTTACCCCATGGCACGCAGCGGTAAAGCGGGTGAGGCTTTAACTGCCGCATTTACATCATCCTGTATTGGTGCTGTTTTTGCGATTGTGATGATTACCTTCTTGGCACCATTGGTAGCGAAGTTTGCGCTGCAGTTTGGTCCTCCTGAGTTCTTTGCGGTCTATCTCTTAACCTTCTGTAGTTTCGTGGGGATGAATAAGGGTTCGCCGTTTAAAGTCATCTCAGCGATGATGCTTGGCTTTGCCTTGGCTTGCGTTGGTATGGATACGGTGACTGGCCAATTGCGCTTGACCTTTGGTAGCACTGAGTTAATGCGCGGCTTTGACTTCTTGATCGCGGTTATTGGTCTCTTCGGTATTGGTGAAATTCTGCTCTCGATGGAAGAGGGTCTGAAGTTCTCTGGTGCGGCGGCTAAGATTAAGAGCACCATCGTCTGGCAGACTTGGAAGCAGTTACCGAAGTATTGGGCTACCTCCTTGCGCAGCTGTTTAATTGGTTGCTGGATGGGTATCACCCCAGGTGGCGCTACCCCAGCCTCCTTCATGGCATACGGCGTTGCTAAGCGCGTTTCCAAGAACCCGAACAACTTTGGTAAGGGCGAAATGGAGGGTATTGTTGCTCCTGAGACAGCGGCTCACGCTGCTGGAACAGCGGCATTGTTACCCATGCTCTCGCTTGGTATTCCTGGATCGCCTACCGCGGCAGTATTGCTAGGTGGTTTGCTGATTTGGGGCTTACAGCCAGGCCCATTGCTCTTCGTTGAGAAGCCAGACTTCGTTTGGGGCTTGATCGCCAGTATGTACCTCGGTAACATCGCCGGCCTGTTCGTGGTCTTGACCTGCGTACCGCTCTTTGCATCGATTCTGCGGATTCCATTCTCGATCATTGCTCCAGTCATTATTGTGATTTGCGCCGTTGGCGCCTACACAGTGCACAATGCCACCTTCGACGTTTGGTTGATGCTGGGCTTCGGTGTGGTCGGGTATGTCTTCAAGAAACTCGATTACCCAATGGCACCCATGGTCTTGGCTTTGGTTCTCGGTGACCGTGCTGAAGATTCCTTCCGCCAGTCGATGTTGATTTCACAAGGTAGTGTCGATGTATTCTTCTCGAACTACTTAGTGGGCGCCATCACCACCTTGGCTTTAGTCCTGTTGTTCTGGCCACTGATTGGCAAGTTCACCGGTAAGAAGGCAAAGGCAGCATAAGCTTTTTTGCAGTACGTATGATTCAAATGGGGGCGCAAGCCCCCATTTGCATTCCTGTACTTGGAAGAGTTGCTATCCACAGCAAGTAAATATCTAAAACTGCTAAAATCTCTCCATCATGTTTAAGGCCTCTCGACTCATTCACTGGATTGCTGCTGCATCCATCCTAATGAGCGCAATTGCGCCAGCGGTTTCCCAAGCCGTGTCCGTGGCTCAAATTGGCCAAGGTTTTGCAATGGAGGTCTGTTCTGCCGATGGCAGCAAGACTGAAATAGCGATCCTCGATGGAGTACAAACCGAATCTGCAGAGAGTAATCCCTGCCCATATTGCCAGGCACAGGCCAGCTTTAATCTAGTCTTTGAAAACCAACTGCGTTTTCAAGACCCTCAGCACTTCGCTTTCTTCCCAGCGCTGTTCTATCAATCACCCAAGCCACTTGCGGTTTGGGTAACGCCTCCTTCAGCCGCACCTCCTACATCAGCCTAATTCAGTAATTAGGGCATAGCGCCTGCTATGCAGTTGGCAATGCCATTGCCGTTTTGATGTTCGGAGAAAAATTATGCGTATTCCATTTCAGCTAAAGCATTCCGTCGGCGCTTTGCTATTTGCTGTGACGCCACCGTTGTTAGCTCAAAGTAGCCCCCAAAAAAATACAGATCCTGTTTCGCATGTGATTGTGTCCAGTGGTTTTATGGACAAAGGATACGATGTTCAAAATGCCAGTAGCGCAACACGCGTGAGCGCACCTTTAATTGAAACCCCAGTTTCTGTGGATGTGGTTGACCAGGAGCTTATTCGAGATAAGGCCATTTTGAGTCCGGGTGAATTGGCAAATTCGGTTTCCGGCGTGCAGGCAAATGGAAGTATTTATGGGGTCGGAACCTCTACTAATAATTTTATTGTTAGGGGTTTCTCCACCAATGGGATTAATTATCGAGATGGCTATCGGGTAAATGGAATTGATACTCCAACCGATATGGCCAATGTTGAGCGCGTCGAATTTGTTAAAGGGCCTGGCTCTGTTTTATATGGCGCAGCTCAACCAGGTGGTTCTGTAAATACAGTCACTAAAAAAGCGGTAACTGACAACTTTGCGAACGTGGGCATTCAGGCAGGTAGCTGGAGTTTTTTAAGATCCACTCTCGATATGAACCAAAATTTCGGCGATGTCTCTGCGCGTGTAAATATTGCCGGAGACAAAGGCAATAGTTATATCGATCTTCAGTCATCTAGTAATTACCTGGTTGCACCTTCGGTGTCTTGGCGTATTAATAAAGATCTAGAGGTTTCGTATAGCGGGGAATTCCAAAAAGTGAATCTCCATGGCGGCTATACAGGACTACCATCCATTCAGGGTGTTCAGAACTTAAAAGCTGGAACGAATATGGGCCAGCCTTGGACCAGCCAATCCAATACAAATAGTACTAATCAAGCAGATATTAAGTACAAGATTGATCAAGATTGGACATTTAGGCAAGGATTTTTTAACGCCAACTATTGGGCTAGTTATTCTCCGATGATTACACCGTCTATGTTTGTAACTTTGCAGGGGACGATCACTAGCGCTAATGCAACCTTATGGAATTCATCCAACGCAAGCAAAAACACTTCTAGCCAGACGGAGCTATATGGAAATGTTAAAACCGGAGATGTTAGCCATAAGTTAATGTTTGGCTATGAATATGCGCAGACCATATATAACTGGGCTAATCAATACAACAGCCTAGGCGCCTTTGGCGGCATTGGCCCAGTCAATTTAGCTAATCCAGCATATCAAGCACCAGCTAGTTTTCCTGGGGGACCGTTTCCATTTGCTGGCGGCTGGACATCTACGAATACTCAGAAATCTAACGCCCTTTACTTTCAAGATCAGCTTGCATGGGGAAATTGGCGCTTATTAGCTGGTATTCGTAATGAGAGGGTGAATAGCTTTGATACTTTTTCCTCGTCTCAAACCGAAACGGCAACAACCGGTCGAGGGGGTTTGCTCTACATGCTAACGAAAGCAACCTCAATCTACTACAGTATTAGCCAGTCATTTACTCCAAATGGCAGCTACCGCGGCACCGGAGGCTCAATTCTCCCATCCTCTCGTGGGTTACAAAATGAGGTGGGCGTAAAGCATTCTTTTTGGGAGGGTCTGGATGCGACTGCCTCCGTTTATCAGATTACTAGGACGAATGTTCCTGTTTCAGATGGGCTGGGCGCTTACACCGTTAATGGCGGAGAGCAAAGTAAGGGTTGGGAGGCATCATTAATTGGCCAGGCAACGAGAAGTTTAAGAATGATTGCGAATGCTTCCGGCATTAACGCCACAACAATTCAAGTCAATACCAACTATGCAACTGGTCAACTTGCCCCAGCAGGCACTCAACTTGCTGGTGTTCCTAAATTTTCGGCAAATATTTGGGGTGTGCAAGACTTACCTTTAAATATGAATGGTCAGACATCTGTTGGTCTTGGTGTTGTGTATGTGGGTGATCGCGTTGCTAATACGCCCAATACAAATGGCTTGATTATTCCGTCATATACGACAGTTGATGCAGGACTTTTCTATAAGATTGATCGCATCAACTTAGCTTTGAATGTTAAGAATCTTACAAATTCAACGGTGTTGAGTTCTGCTCAAGGTGCTTTTGTTCTTAGGCAGCCCGGTATCAGCTATCTTGCAACAGCCGGTATTAATTTCTAGTCCTGTAACGAAAAAAATTCAATTTATTCAAGGGGTTATGGCAATGGACCGAAGGCAGATATTGAAGGCAATCAGTTTAGCTAGTGCAGGACTACTTGCCAATCCTGCTGTGGATGCTGCTAATGCGACAACAGTACCATCGACTGATGCAGAGCGCCTTGAGAAGGCCCATTTAAAGGCCATGAATACCTATCCTGAATTCATGGCAGGCAAGCGCTTAAAGTTTGGGATGGTTGTTTATCCTGGTATGTTTTTGATGGATTTGATTGGGCCATTAACTGTATTTGAGTCGCTCATGAATCGGGATATCTATCTGATTTGGAAAGACTTAAAGCCGGTCAACAATACGCATTCTGACTACGCTGCATACATACCCATACAGCCGACTACGACCTTTGAAAATTGCCCGACGGACTTGGATGTCTTGTTTGTACCCGGAGGCGTTCCTGCCACTATGGACATGATGCAAGATCAGGAGTTGATTGCTTTTTTGACTGAGCAGGGAAAGACAGCACGTTATATTACGAGCGTCTGCACCGGCTCTCTGATATTGGGTGCCGCAGGATTGCTCCAGGGGTATCGTGCCACCTCTCATTGGATGACGATGGCGGCATTGCCAGAATTGGGCGCAATCCCGGTTCGGGAGAGGGTGGTGATGGATCGCAATCGGATTACTGGCGGCGGCGTTACAGCCGGGATTGATTTTGGCCTAACCCTCATTCGCATTCTCAGAAATAAAGACTATGCACAGGCCGTACAGCTTTATCTTGAATATGATCCTGCTCCGCCGTTTAAGGCAGGCTCACCTAAAACTGCCCCAGCCAAGGTGCGTAATTTTGTCTTTGACATGATGCAGTCTGCGCAGGAACATGCAGTTGCGGTTGCAAAAAAAGTCTACAAAAAGCCAAGGGGCTAATGAGTGCCAATTCATATCTTGCAATCATTTAATCAAATCGAATTACTTGTACATCAAAGGAAATCCATGAGCCATCATCCAATTAAAACAATATTGCTTGCTATTCTGGCAACGCTCTCACTGTCTGCGCTTGCTGGGTCCAATGCCCCACTTTTTGTTAGCCTAACCAGCGATGAGCCCCATCGCGCCTCCATGGCCCTGAATTTTAGTAAACACCATGCAGCAAATGGCCACCCATTGAGTGTCTTTCTGAGTGATAAAGGGGTATATCTCGGGGTTAAAGCTGGTGCCTCAAGTCATCCAGAGCAGCAAAAATTGCTGTTGGAGATGATCGCAGGCGGTAGTACGGTCATTATGTGTCCACCTTGTTTGAGGCACTATGGCTTTACGGAGGCCGATGTACTGCCAGGCATCAAGATGGGCGGCGCTAAGGTTACTGGCGAAGCCTTGTTTAAGCCAAATACAAAGACCTTGAGCTGGTAGTACAGTATTGCCATGCGCACTTGGTTAATGAAACGAAACTGTTCTTTTTCACCGAAGCAGGTGGGGTATTTCTACGCCTCGATTGTCTTTTTTTCGCTCTTGGTGGCAGGCTCGTTTTTACTCATGGGCGTTTGGATGGTTCTGATTTTTACCTGCATTGAAATTACTGCATTAACCATTGCCTTGTATATCTACAGTCGCCATGCCCTCGATTATGAAAAGATCACCATCGATGGCACAAATATGACGATTGAAAAAAGCTGGGGTGGCAAGCTTGAAAGAAAAGAGCTCAATACTGTATGGGCTCGCATTGGCCGAACCGAAAAGCATTTGTATCGTTTAGTTCTAAAACACGCCGATCAAGAAATGCCGATCGGTATTTTTGTAAACCGAGATAATCTTCCTCAATTTGAGAAAGAGCTCAAGATGTACCTGAATTAAATTTTTTTAAAAGGAAATTACTGCCATGATTAGTTTTAAATTAAGTGTAATTATTGCCGCAGGACTTTTTACTTGCGGAATGCATTCGGCTACTTATGCCCAAGATGCAAAAGTAGGTAGCATTGCCGTCAATGGCGCATACACCCGTGCTACCGTTCCAGGCCAAGCAGCAGCGGGTGGCTTCATGAAAATTACGAGCAATGGGGCTGCCGATCAATTGATCTCTGCAACCTCCACCGTCTCCGATGATGTGCAGTTGCACACCATGACCATGGATGGCAACGTGATGCGCATGCGTGAAGTGAAGCAAATTGAAGTGCCAGCCAACGGCGCCGTCGAACTAAAACCAGGCGGTTTGCACATCATGTTTATGAATATCAAGGCGCCTCTGAAGGCGGGTGAGACTGTACCCGTCAAACTCAAATTTGCAAAAGCAGGCGAGGTGGAAGTCAAAATGCCAGTCAATGCCCCCGGTAGTCATGGGCATGGTCCTAAGCACTAAATAAGTACTGTGTTTCGTTAAAAAGGGCGCTGCGGCGCCCTTTTGCATTTACCCCCAAGGAAATATCAACTGATAAAGCGGCCCAATTGTTTTACTGCGCCGCTAGTTTAATGCTTTGTGTTCTAAGAATTTGCGTCGGATTAACCATCTTACCTTGGTGGCTGATCTCATAATGCAAATGTGGGCCAGTCGATCTTCCAGTATTTCCGACTTCAGCAATCACTTGACCTCGTTGAATGCGCTGACCGGCTTTAACATGCATCTTACTTGCGTGCGCGTACTTAGAAACAAATTGATCGGCATGCGCAATTTCAATAAAGTTGCCGTAGGCACTATCGTATTCAGCACGCAATACAAGGCCATCACCCGCTGCAAGAATAGGGGTGCCAACGGGCGCAGAAAAATCTACCCCGGGGTGCTGGGCCAGTAAATTGGTAAATGGATCAATTCGGGTTCCATAATTACTCGACAGTCCAATTTGATTAACGATGGGTGAGCCCGTCGGAAGTTGGCGAAGCCATTGGTGCTGGTCGCGCCATGTTTCTTCTAATTTTTTTATGCCTTGATCGAGTAGTGCACTGTTTTTCAAAGCCAAGTTCAGATCTTGTACTAACGGACCATCGGTAGTGGGATTAAATAGGATAGGTTGGTATGGACCGCCCTTATTACTACTGCCCACCATTTGGTTCTTCAGCGGGAATGGTGTAAGAAGTTCGGTAACGCCTTCCTTGTAGCGTTTTATTTCTAAAATATGCTCACTTAAATGCGCCAGTTGTGACTGAAGCGCATTAAAGTGTTGCCGATAGTGCGCCTCAATCGCGTCTTTTTCTTGGGTTGTAATGATTCCGCTCACATTACGTGCTAACTCGGGGTTGTATTGAATCGCCACCTGAAACCCAAGAAAATGGATCATCACTCCCAGCATGATAGCGATCAATGACGTCGCCAACGCAAGCTTTGCTATGCCGCGCGACGTTATATTGATTTTTTTAAATTGGGTGGTTGATCCTGAGATCCAAATCAGCTGCATGGGTAACGATGAGAAGTAAGGTAACTTTTGATTTTAACGCACCCCCCAGTTCCAAGCTGTGGGGGGGTGTATTTAGCAAAACTGACTAGATTTTTAAATCCAAGTCCGTTACCGCTCCCTTACTTGCACTACTGGCTGTACTGGCATACTTTGCCAGCAGACCGCGGGTGTAGCGTGGTTTAGGCTGCTTCCAGGCTGCCCGCCGTTTGGCGATTTCTTCGTCTGCAACATTGAGCTGGATCAATAACTTATGGGCATCGATGGTGACAGAATCCCCTTCGTTGATCAGCGCGATCGTGCCGCCAACATAGGCTTCCGGCGCAACGTGACCCACAACCATACCCCAAGTGCCTCCGGAGAAGCGGCCATCGGTAATGAGGCCCACACTTTCACCTAAACCCTGACCAACTAGAGCAGAGGTCGGCGAGAGCATTTCACGCATGCCGGGGCCACCCTTCGGACCTTCGTAGCGAATCACCACAATGTCGCCCGCCTTAATTTTGTTTGCCATGATGGCTTCCATGGCTAAATCTTCAGAATCAAAGACACGTGCTGGACCCGTAATCGATGGATTTTTAAGGCCGGTGATCTTAGCAACGCAACCCTCGGGCGAAATGTTGCCCTTGAGGATCGCCAGATGCCCTTCGGCATACATGGGGTTATCTAAAGTGCGAATGACTTTTTGGTCGGCGCGGGGCACGGACGGAACATCTTTGAGAACCTCCGCAATGGTTTTGCCGGTGATGGTCATGCAATCGCCGTGCAGCAAACCGCCATCGAG
>CANGWV010000065.1 GCA_947457875.1 Burkholderiaceae bacterium | reverse complement strand
GTGAGCCGAAATTGCGGGTTAGGCCTTCCAGGGTGGCACTTTTTAGTGCAGCTAGGACCTAACCTTAGATCAAACCCTTAGGAGAATGTTATGTCAGTGACTATGCGTCAGATGCTGGAAGCCGGTTGCCATTTTGGCCACCAAACACGTTTCTGGTCCCCCAAGATGGCCCCTTATATTTTTGGCCATCGCAATAAAATTCACATCATCAATTTGGAAAAAACATTGCCCATGTTTCAGGAAGCCCTGAAAGTGGCAAAACAAATTGCAGCCAATCGCGGTACCATTTTGTTTGTTGGTACCAAGCGCCAATCCCGCGAGATCATCGCTGAAGAGGCAGCACGTGCAGGGATGCCATACATCGATAGCCGCTGGCTCGGTGGCACCCTCACCAACTTCAAAACCGTCAAAGGTTCGCTAAAGCGCCTGAAAGACATGGCTGTTGCGAAAGAAGCAGGCGATTGGGAAAAGCTTTCTAAGAAAGAAGCCCTCACCAATGACCGTGACCTCGACAAATTACAAAAAGCCTTGGGCGGTATTCAGGATCTGAATGGCGTGCCTGATGCGATTTTCGTCGTGGACGTTGGTTATCACAAGATTGCGATTACCGAAGCCAAGAAATTGGGCATTCCAGTCATCGCGGTTGTCGATACCAACCACTCCCCTGAAGGTGTGGATTACATCATTCCAGGTAACGATGACTCCAGCAAAGCAGTAACGCTATATGCACGCGGTATTGCGGATGCCATTTTGGAAGGCAAAGCCAATGCAGTGCAAGAGATTTTGACTGCCGTTAAAGAAGGCGAAGAAGAGTTCATTGAAGAAGGGAAGGCTGAGTAATGGCTGCAATTACCGCTGCAATGGTTGGCGATCTTCGCGCCAAAACCGACGCTCCGATGATGGAGTGTAAAAAAGCATTGACCGAAGCCGATGGCGATATGGCTAAAGCAGAAGAAATTCTGCGTGTAAAACTCGGTAGCAAAGCTAGCAAAGCCGCCTCCCGTGTTACTGCTGAGGGCGTAGTGGCCGCGTTTATCAACGGCACTACTGGCGCTTTAATTGAAGTCAATTGCGAAACCGACTTTGTGTCAAAGAACGATGACTTTTTAGCGTTTACGGATAACTGCGCCAAATTGGTTGCGAATAGCAACCCAGCTGACGTTACTGCCTTGGCCGCATTGCCGCTCGAGGGAGAAACGGTTGAGGCTGTTCGTACCAAGTTGATTGGTCGTATTGGTGAAAACATTACCCCACGCCGCTTTAAGCGTTTTGCTGGCGACAGCAAATTGGTTTCCTACTTGCATGGAACCCGCATCGGCGTGATGGTCGAGTTCACCGGCGATGAAGTTGCTGCGAAAGACGTTGCGATGCACATTGCTGCCATGAAGCCAGTTGCCTTGTCTACTGCTGACGTTCCTGCAGAAAACATTGCGACCGAGCGCAACATTGCAGAGCAAAAAGCAGCGGAATCGGGCAAGCCTGCCGATATCGTTGCCAAGATGGTTGAGGGCTCGGTGCAAAAGTACCTGAAAGAGGTATCGCTGCTCAATCAAGCTTTTGTGAAAAACGATAAGCAAACCGTTGAGCAAATGCTTAAGGCCGCAAACACGACAATCAAGTCATTTACGATGTTCATCGTGGGCGAGGGCATTGAAAAGCGGCAAGATGACTTTGCTGCGGAAGTGGCTGCGCAGGTAGCTGCCGCAAAAGCAAGCGCATAAAAGAGCCCTTTAAAAGTTAAGGGGGTTTGCCCCCTTGTTTTTAGCTGGTTTGGTATCCCAAGAGGGCGTAGAGGCGAAAGTTTCTGCGCCCTTTTCTTTGCCCTTTATAATGGGAATCAACCATTAAAAAATACATATAAATCAATAACCTAAGCAGACTAAACGACCATGCCAGCATACAAGCGCGTACTCCTAAAACTTTCTGGTGAAGCGTTAATGGGTGAAGATGCGTTTGGCATCAACCCAGCCACCATTGACTCCATGGTCGCTGAAATCACCGAGGTGGTTCGCCTAGGGATTGAGCTGGCGATTGTGATTGGTGGCGGTAATATTTTCCGCGGTGTTGCTGGTGGCGCTGCCGGTATGGACCGCGCTACAGCCGACTATATGGGTATGTTGGCTACCATGATGAATTCCCTAGCGCTTCAAGATGCCTTGCGTCAAAAGGGTGTTGAAGCCCGTGTGCAATCGGCTTTGCGCATGGATCAAGTGGTTGAGCCCTACATTCGCCCAAGGGCCATTCGGGCGATGAGCGAAGGCAAGGTAGTGATTTTTGCTGCCGGTACAGGCAATCCTTTTTTTACCACTGATACTGCTGCAGCACTGCGTGGCGCCGAGATGGGCGTTGACATCATGCTTAAGGCAACCAAAGTCGACGGCATCTACAGCAGCGATCCGAATAAAGATGCGAGCGCGACACGCTACGACTCCATTACCTTTGACGAGGCCATCATTCAAAACCTGCAAGTCATGGACGCGACTGCGTTTGCCTTGTGCCGCGATCGCAAGTTGCCGATCAAAGTATTTTCAATCTTAAAACCGGGGGCCTTGCTGCGCGTAGTGCAGGGCGAGCCCGAAGGCACTTTAGTGCACGTCTAATAGGAGAACAGTATGTCCGCAGCCGAAATTAAAAACACTACCGATCAAAAAATGCAAAAGTCGCTCGAGTCCTTGAAAAGCGGTCTGGCCAAGATTCGTTCAGGCCGCGCCAACCCCGGCATCTTGGAGCACATTCAGGTTGATTACTACGGCAATCCAACGCCATTGAGTCAGGTTGCTAATTTGGGCTTAGCGGATGCGCGCACGATCAATGTTCAGCCCTTCGAAAAAACCATGGTGGCGGTGATCGAGAAAGCCATTCGGGATTCCGATTTGGGTTTAAACCCAGCATCGCAAGGAACAATAATTCGCGTGCCGATGCCAGCCCTTACGGAAGAGCGTCGTCGTGAATTAACCAAGCTCGTCAAAAGTGAAGGTGAGGACGCGAAGATTGCGGTCCGTAATTTACGTCGGGATGCGAATGAGCATTTAAAGCGCCTGACGAAAGATAAAGAAATTTCCGAGGACGAAGAGCGTCGCGCTACCGATGAAATTCAGAAGATGACAGACAAAGCGGTCGTCGACATCGACAAAATTGTGGTTGATAAAGAAAAGGAAATCATGACGGTGTAGTTGCTGTCACGATTCCTACTTATTACAGTCCATGGTTAAACACACTAGCTCAACTATCGAGGTACCTGAGGTTAGGGCGGTACCACGTCATGTAGCCATCATCATGGACGGTAATGGCCGCTGGGCAAATAAGCGCCACATGCCGCGCGTTGCAGGTCACTCTGAAGGCTTGGGCGCGGTTCGTAAGGTGGTTGAGGAATGCCGTCGTCAAGGCGTTGAATTTCTTACGTTGTTTGCCTTTAGTTCCGAGAATTGGCGTCGCCCTCCTGAAGAAGTCGGCTTTTTAATGAAGCTCTTCCTTAAATCCTTGCGTGGCGAAGTAGGGCGCTTAGCAGAGAATGGAATTCAGCTTCGCCTGATTGGTGATTTAAGTCAATTTGATCAGTCGATCCAAGAGATGATTGCCTTCTCCCAAGAGGAGACGGCGCACTGCAAAGACCTGACCTTGACGATCGCTGCGAATTACGGTGGTCGCTGGGATATTTTGCAAGCGACGCGCGCAATGTTGCGTGCCAATCCTAATCTAGCCGCCGATGCCGTATCGGAAGACCTTCTGCAGCCGTATTTATCCATGGCCTACGCACCCGAGCCGGATTTGTTTATTCGTACTGGGGGCGAGCAGCGCGTTAGCAACTTCTTGCTTTGGCAGTTAGCCTATACCGAGTTGTACTTTACCGATACCCTATGGCCAGACTTTACCGCGACGGATTTACAGGTTGCATTCGATTGGTTTAGTCAGCGCGAGCGCCGCTTTGGCCGCACCAGCGCTCAGCTTGCTTCAGAAATCCTTTCTGCTTCCGCTTAAGCGACCCTATGCTGAAAACCCGGGTAATAACTGCATCACTATTATTGGCAGTTTTTTTACCGATCCTGTTTCTATTGCCTCCGATCTACATTAATGGACTTTTTCTGATCATGATTCTTTTAGCAGCATGGGAGTGGAGTCGCTTGATTGCGCCCGGTGCTACTCGAGCGGCATTGATCTATGCAGCTTTGTGTTTCATTGCGATTGCAGCCTTACTCTTCTTTTCCAATGTGGATGTAGACATTGCACTGCTGTTATTGGCGATGGTGTTTTGGGTCATTGGGGCGCCACTCATCATGTCGCGCGGCACTCGGCTTACGCTATCGAAATGGCAATTCTTTTTTGCCGTGTTGGGTTTAATTATCCTGCCGGCTACCTGGTTTGCTTTAGTGTTCTTGCGGGAAATGGGTTTACTGTGGTTACTGACGGCGATGGCTTTGGTTTGGGTGGCGGACATTGGCGCTTATTTTGTCGGTAAAGCATTTGGGCGTCGTCGCCTAGCGCCGCAGTTAAGTCCAGGTAAAACGGTTGAAGGTGCCTTGGGCGGGATTGTGCTCTGCTGCTTATTTGCGACCCTATGTGCGTTGTATCTACCGCCAACAGCAACCATTTTTGGTGCCTTTGCAGTAAGTTGGGGTTGGTTGCCGATGTTTTTATTGGTGACCGGCTTAACGGCCCTCAGCATTATCGGCGATTTGTTTGAGTCCCAGCTCAAACGGCTGTCTGGAGCAAAAGACAGTAGTAACTTGCTGCCTGGGCATGGCGGTGTGCTCGATCGCATCGACGCACTTTTACCAACCATGCCAATTGTTGTATTACTGGTTGGACTCCTGAAATGAATATCGCTAGCAACCCATCTTTGCGCCGCCGCGTTGCGGTATTGGGCTCTACTGGATCGATCGGCGTGAATACCTTGGATGTGATTCGGGCACATCCCGATCGCTTTCAGGTGGTTGCGCTAACGGCAGGGCGGCAGATTGAGCGTTTGGCAGAGCAGTGCATGGAATTTAAGCCCCGCATTGCGGTAGTAGCCGACGCCGCTGGCGCGGCAAAGTTAGCGCAATTGCTAGCAGAAAAGGTCGGTCAACTGACGATCCTCCACGGCCCAGATGCATTGCTTACTGCTGTTCTGGAATCGGACTGCGATACTGTGATGGCAGCAATTGTTGGTGCTGCTGGTTTAGCTCCTACCTTGGCTGCTGCTAGGGCAGGTAAACGTATACTGCTGGCCAATAAAGAAGCCCTCGTGATGTCGGGCGATCTATTCATGAGCGCAGTCAAAGCGGGTGGCGCAGAGCTTTTGCCGATTGATAGCGAGCACAACGCGATATTCCAATGCTTACCAAATCGGTTTGGTTCCACTTCGAATGGAAATACACGCGACCATTTTGGCGTTGAAGAACTTTGGCTTACCGCGTCTGGCGGCCCATTTCGGGAGAAGAGCCTTGCTGCATTAAAAACCATTACGCCCGATGAAGCGTGTGCACACCCCAATTGGGTGATGGGGCGTAAGATCTCGGTCGATTCAGCGACCATGATGAATAAAGGCTTAGAGGTCATTGAGGCCCACTGGTTGTTTGGTCTGCCGCTTACTCAAATACGGGTATTGATTCATCCGCAGAGCGTGGTGCACTCCATGGTGCGTTATCGCGATGGCTCGGTGATTGCGCAATTGGGTCAGCCGGATATGCGAACCCCGATTGCCCATGGTTTGGCGTGGCCTGATCGCATCGATGCTGGTGTAGCGCCACTCAATTTAACGCAGCTATCGGCACTGCAGTTCTCGGAGCCCGATTTTGATCGCTTTCCGTGCTTGGCGCTGGCATTTGAAGCGGCAAAAGCGGGCGGTACCGCTCCGGCGATTCTGAATGCCGCCAATGAAGTGGCAGTGGCTGCGTTTTTGGATCAGCGCTTACCGTATTTACAAATCGCTGGCGTGGTTCGCGAAACCCTGGCCACCATTCAATCTGTCCCCGCGAGTTCCATTGAGATTGTGCTGGGCGCAGATACGCAGGCGCGCCAAGTTGCAGCGCAGTTGGTTTCTTCGCTAACCAAGGCATAAAGGCATCCGTGCAAGGACTCATTACTCTTTTTACCTTCATTGTCACGATCGGGATTTTGGTGGGCTTTCATGAGTATGGCCACTATGCGGCGGCGCGCGTGTGCGGGGTACGCGTACTGCGGTTTGCCATTGGTTTTGGTAAGCCCTTGTTTCGCTTTACTAGCCAAAACAAAACCGAATGGGTGATTGGCTCGATTCCATTGGGTGGCTATGTCAAATTACTGGATGGTCGCGATCCAGAACAAGCCATTGATGCAGCAAATGAGGCTAATGCCTTTGATCGCAAGCGACTGTGGCAGCGTTCCTTCATTGTGGCTGCGGGGCCGCTGGCTAATTTCATTTTAGCGATCGCTTTTTTGATGGTGATTTACCTTGCTGGCGCAGTGCAATTACCAGCGCGTCTGCAGGCTCCGCCCGAGGCATCGGTTGCCGCAAAGGTAGGATTGGTTGCAGGAGACCTGGTCATTGGCTGGCGGGATATCAACGCCACTTCCGCTGATTTTGAGCCGGTCATTAGCTGGAACCAATTGCGCTGGCAACTACTGGATGCCATTACGGGTGAGAAGGGTTTTGTTTTGGAGCTGACGAGCCCCAGCGGAAGCCGAATTGCGATGCCATTTCCTGCGGAGGCTTTACCG
This sequence comes from Burkholderiaceae bacterium, assembly GCA_947457875.1. GTDB lineage: Bacteria > Pseudomonadota > Gammaproteobacteria > Burkholderiales > Burkholderiaceae > Polynucleobacter. The sequence continues at coordinate 1,867 of CANGWV010000065.1, read as the reverse complement.
CAGATTCAGCCAAACCAAGATCCGCTCCAAGCTTTAGGTATTCGGCCGGCAATCGCCAAGCCAGAGGAGATGGTGATGCTCCGCTTAGGCCCCATCGACGCTCTTATTTATGCAAGTGAACGGGTTTGGCTGATTACCGTGGTGTCGACCAAGTTGATGCTGGGTCTAGTTACGGGAGAAACCTCCTTAAACCAGCTGGGCGGACCCTTAAGCATTGCCGATATGGCAGGCAAGTCAGCGCAGGTGGGTTGGCAGGCTTTTTTTGGCTTTTTAGCCCTGATGAGTATCAGCATTGGCCTCCTCAATTTGATCCCAATCCCTATGTTAGATGGGGGTCAGCTACTGTATGATGCATGGGAGTTGATATCCGGGAAACGCTTACCCATTCCAGTGCAAGAATGGCTTCATAAATTTAGCTTTATCTTGTTGATTTCGCTAACAATTTTTGCTTTGTTTAATGACTTACAACGGTATTTCTTATCTTGAATTTGTTCCAACCAACCCCTCGATTTAGTCTCCGACTGTTGATTCAAGCAACATTTGTTTTGCTTACCAGTTTGGCCATGCCATTGCAGGCTGCTGAGAGCTTTGTGGTGAAAGACATTCGGGTGGAAGGTCTGCAGCGGGTTGAACCGGGCACTGTCTTTAGTTATTTGCCGATTCAGGTGGGTGAAACCTTTACGCAGGCAAAAGGAGCTGAATCCATTAAAGCCCTTTACAGCACCGGCTTTTTCCGTGATGTGCAAATTCAGGCCCAAGGCAATGTTTTGATCGTCATTGTGGAAGAGCGGCCAACCATTTCCCGCATTGCGTTTACCGGAATGAAAGAATTCGACCAAGAGGTGGTTCGTAAATCCCTTAGGGCGGTTGGTGTTGCCGAAGCGCGCTTCTACGATAAGGCGCTGATAGATAAGGCCGAGCAAGAGCTCAAGCGCCAATACGTAAGTAAAGGCCTTTACGCCGCGGAGGTAGTCGCTACCGTCACCCCAGTTGAGCGCAATCAAGTCGCAGTCTTTTTCAATGTGGACGAAGGCCCTGTTGCCAAGATTCAAGAGATCAATTTCATCGGTAACAAAGTATTTAGTGAGAGCACCCTATTGGGTCAGATGCAGTTAAAGACCGGCGGATGGCTCTCTTGGTATAGCAAAGACAATCTGTACTCCAAGCAAAAGCTTACAGCCGATCTAGAAACCATTCGTTCCTATTATTTGAACCGCGGCTACCTCGAGTTTGTAATTGATTCCACGCAGGTCTCCATTACGCCAGACAAAAAAGGTATTTTCCTGACCATCAGCATTAGTGAGGGCAAGAAATTCACGGTCAAGAACATTCGTTTGGCTGGCGAGTTACTTGGTAAAGAAGCAGAACTAAGGCAACTCTTAGCCCTGAAGGCTGGCGATACTTTTTCGTCAGCAAAGTTGGCGCAAACAACCAAGTCGATTGCAGAAATTTTGGGCTCCTATGGATATGCCTTCGCGTCAATCAATCCCCAGCCCGACATTCGGCGTGATCTCGCTGAGGTTGATATTACTTTAGTGGTTGACCCAGGCAGAAGGGTGTATGTCCGTCAGGTCAATATTACTGGTAATGCGAAGACCCGTGATGTGGTGGTGCGGCGTGAGATGCGCCAATTTGAAAGCTCTTGGTTTGATAGCGACAAGATCCGACTCTCCAAAGAGCGTATTGGGCGCTTAGGTTATTTTACCGAAACCGATATTTCTACTTCCGATGTTCCGGGATCACCCGATCAGGTCGATGTTAGCGTTGCCGTAAAAGAAAAGCCCACTGGAGCTATTAATATCGGCGCCGGTTTCTCATCAACCGAAAAATTGATTTTGTCTGCGGGTATTAATCAAGAGAATGCCTT
>CANGWV010000064.1 GCA_947457875.1 Burkholderiaceae bacterium | reverse complement strand
TGGTAAGGTTAGTCAATACATCGACTGGCTACAGGGATACTTTGTCGGCAATTGGTGGGAGCGCCCAGAAAATCAAACTCAGCTTGTTGAATCAATTAGTACGCAGTAAAAACAGAGATCATTTTTTTATCAAACCAAAAGGAAGCATATGAAACGTAAATCCCTCCACATCGCTGCAGTTACTGCGGCATTACTCGCATCCACTGCCTTCGTTCAAGCGCAGACTGCTAGCCCAGCTAAACCAAAAGTAGAGGCGGCTGCCATTATGGATACCGTCTATGATTTATATCAAGGCGATGTCGTAAAGATTGATGCCAAAACACGCACCATCACCTTTAAAAATAAAGACGGTGAGTCGAGTTTTGTGGCTGGCCCAGAAATTAAGAACTTTGCGCAGATCAAAGTAGGCGACCACCTGAGCGTAACCTATGAGGTTGCAGTTGCTCTTGAGCTGATTAAAACCAAAAGCGACGGTATTCGTAGCAAGCAAGAAGCCTCTGCTGTTACCACTGCACAGCCTGGCCAAAAGCCAGCACAAACCATCACTAATGCCACGGAAATCATTGCTGATGTTGTAGCTGTCGACCGTGCCAAGAAAACCGCATCGATTAAAGGCCCCAATGGCAAGGTCACTGTAGTCAAGGTGAAGAACCCAGAGCTGCTTAAAGATATCGCAGTAGGTGATGTGGTGCGTGCTCTTTTCATCGACAGAATGGCTGCTTCGATTACTCCAGGAAAGAAGTAATACGCCCTTATCAATTTAGTACCGAACAGAATGCAAAGGGCCTTGCTCAATCAACTTGCTAGCAAGGCATCTTTTCGCCTTATTGCCCTTTGCATTTCTGGTATCACCCTTCTATCTGCATGTACTACTACGACCCGTCCGGGCGTAGTGGGCGTGAACCGTCAGCAGCTGATGATGGCTTCCCAAAGCGAGGTGGAGCGTTTATCGGCGATTAGTTTTAATGAACAAAATAAAAAAGCCCAAGAGAAAAAGATCCTGATTACATCAGGACCGCAATACGATCGCTTGATCAACATTGCCAATCGCCTGATTCCCCAGACCGCCTACTTTCGGGACGATACCCAGAAATGGAATTGGCAGCTGAGTCTAATTAATTCCCCCATTCTGAATGCCACCTGTGCACCCGGTGGCAAGATTACGTTTTATACCGGCATCATTGATCAACTCAAGCTGAGTGATGATGAGATTGCTGCGATCATGGGGCATGAGATTGCCCATGCCCTGCGTGAGCATGGTAGAGAACGCCTCTCGCAGGCCATGGCTCAAAGTGCGATCACCAATATTGCACTGGCTGCAGCTGGTGGTTATGGCGCGCAAATTAATGCAGCCAATCAAGTGGCGCAGTATGTATTGGTATTGCCGAATTCAAGGCAACATGAAAGTGAGGCCGATGCAATTGGAGTTGAGCTCGCCGCTAGGGCGGGCTATAACCCGCGTGCGGCAATATCCGTATGGCAGAAGATGATGAAGGCGACGCAAGGCAAAAATCCCCCCGAGTTTTTATCAACCCACCCTTCCGGAGAAACGCGCATTGAGCAGCTCAGCGCATTAATGCCCGCGGTCGAGCCCTTGTATCGCAATGCGCCCAAGGCCCCGGGCTCTGATCCGACGATGAAATAAAGCAGCAATAAAAAAGCCCCACTTAAGGGGCTTTTAAAAATTGGCGGAGCGGACGGGACTCGAACCCGCGACCCTCGGCGTGACAGGCCGATATTCTAACCAACTGAACTACCGCTCCAATACTACAAAACTTGGCGTCCCCAGGGGGATTCGAACCCCCGTACTCACCGTGAAAGGGTGATGTCCTAGGCCTCTAGACGATGGGGACCGTGGACTACCATTTACTACCTGTGCTGCCATTCTAAATGCTGGTGGAGATAAGCGGGATCGAACCGCTGACCTCTTGCATGCCATGCAAGCGCTCTCCCAGCTGAGCTATACCCCCATAATCTCGCGTTCAAACTTTTACAACAACACAAGACATTTAAAACAATCCAAGATTTTAGCCTATTTTTACCTGCTCGCCCTAATTTTCGGTGGCAAGCACCCTCCTCAGGCGCTGCAAGGTTTCAGCCTTACCCAGAATGACTAAAACGGCATCGATGGCTGGGGTTTGGGTCGTTGCAAATAAGGAGTAGCGAACCGGCATGGCCAAGGCTGGCATCTTCAATTGATGCTGCGCTAAGACTGCCTTAAATGCGGCCGAATACCCTTCTTTGCTGCCATCGCTCGCCTCAAATGCCGTAATCAAATCACCTAATGCAGGACGAATATTTGCCGGAATATTGGTGTCGATTTCGTGCTGCGAAAAGGCTGGCGCTGGCATGTAAAACAGCTTGGCTCCATCCGCAATTTCCAGCAAGGTATTTGCGCGGTCTTTGAGGAGCCCGACCACCTGAATAAAGTCAGGACCCTGCCCTGCTTCCGGAATGACTATACCGCGCTCGAGAGCAAATGGCTTTACCTGTTCTGCTAATTTAGCTGGATCGCTATGCTGAATGTAGTGGTGATTCAGCCAAAGCAACTTTTCAGGGTTGTGCTGTGCTGGCGAGCGTCCTAAATGATCCAAATCAAACCAGTCCACAAATTGATCACGGGTAAAGACTTCAGCATCGCCGTGAGCCCAGCCAAGGCGCGCTAAATAATTCAGAATGGCCTCAGGCAAATAGCCTTCGCGTTGGTAATCACGCACGCTCATGGCGCCATTGCGCTTACTCATCTTTTCGCCTTCCTCATTCAGGACGGTGGGCAAATGGGCATAAACGGGCGGCGTGCCACCCAAAGCGCGCATGATATTAATTTGACGGGGGGTGTTATTGACATGATCATCACCCCGAATCACATGGGTGATCTTCATATCAATATCGTCCACTACGACGCAAAAGTTATAGGTTGGCGTGCCATCGGGCCTCGCAATTACGAGGTCGTCGAGTTCATCATTGCTTATTTCGATTTGGCCTTTAACCGCATCCTGCCAAATCACGGAACCACCAATGGGATTTTTAAAGCGAATCACCGGTAATACGCCCTCCGGTACCGGGGGCAAGGTCTTGCCTGGCTCAGGACGCCACAGGCCGTTGTAGCGCGGCTTCTCTTTATTGGCCATTTGCTGATCGCGCAAGGCATTGAGTTCCGCTTCACTCATGTAGCAAGGGTATGCGAGGTCTGATTTCAGCATCTCCGCAATCACTTCACGGTAGCGATCCATGTGCTGCATTTGATAGATGGGGCCTTCGTCGATATCCAGGCCAAGCCATGCCATGCCGTCGATGATGACATCAACCGCTTCTTGGGATGAGCGCTCAAGATCAGTATCTTCAATGCGCAGGATAAAAGCACCGCCATGGTGGCGTGCAAAGGCCCATGGATAGAGTGCGCTGCGCAGATTGCCGAGGTGGATAAAGCCAGTCGGACTAGGTGCGAATCGGGTACGTATAGACATAGTCAGTATTATCTCAGGTCAAGCAAATCGAGGCAAAACCAAGGATACTTTGGCCCATGAATGAATTACTTGTCTTTGTATGTGACGGCGTCCCCGTCCGCGGTGAAATTGTATCGATTAGCACTGCATGGCAGTCGGTATTAGAGCGACGCGATGACCCCCCAGTTATTCGTCAGATTCTGGGTGACTTTGTTGCCGCCGCTACTTTACTCAGCGCCATCCTTAAATTCGACGGCACTTTGATTATTCAGGCGCAAAGCAAGGGCCCGATTTCCCTCTTGGTAGTCGAGTGCAGCTCGAACTTGACCATGCGCGCCACGGTCAAGTTATCCGTAGAGTCATCCGAGATTGACCCAAATGCCACGCTAGCCGATTTATTGGATGCGGATAATTCCGGCCGCCTCGTCATTACCTTGGACCCAAGCGACCGCCAGCCTGGACAACCGCCTTATCAAGGCATCGTTGCTCTCCAGCAAGATCAGAATGGCATTGCTGTACCCGTACAAAATGCGGCGGAAGCCATCATGCTGTACATGCGCCATTCAGAACAATTGGAAACCCGCATCTGGCTCGCTTCCAATGAAAAAACCGTGGGCGGTTTACTACTGCAACGGTTGCCTAATTCTGGCGGGCATGTGCACCTCGATCCCCAAACCGCAGCAGAAGGCTGGAGTCGCATTCAGGCTCTGGGCGAAACCATTACTAAGGATGAGTTGCTGCAGCTCAGTCCTGAGACAATATTACGCAGACTCTTTTTAAATGAATCCAGCGAAGCTGGCGTGCGCGCGTTTCCAGTACGACCAATTCAGTTTGCCTGCCGTTGTTCTCGCCAAAAGGTGGCCGATGTCTTGCGTATGCTGGGTGAAGATGAAGTCAATGGCATTCTTGCCGAACAAGGGGCAGTGGAAACGGGATGCGAATTTTGCGGTAAGAGCTACCGATTTGATGCGGTGGACTGCATTCAGGTGTTCAAAACTGACTTGCTGACCGATGCCACAAGGCCGCCATCGGGTGGCCATTAAGTCGCTACTGCTTACTGCGGTTTTTGTGCCTCTTTGGCTAGCGCATCCTGCTTTGCTTGCGCTACGGATTTATCGCTGGGCAGGATCTGCACAAAGTACTCACCATCTTTAATCATGCCGTGTTCTGCCCGAGCACGCTCTTCAATGGCCCGTGTGCCAGTCTTTAAATCATTGACATCGCCTGCTAGCTTGATATTACGAAGGGCTAATGCCTGATTGAGCTCTTTTTGCTCTTTGAGTTGTTTTTCCATTTCATAGACTTTGAACCAGCCGCCTTTTCCTAACCAAAGCGGGTATTGAATCGCAATCAGCAAACCAAACATGGAATAAATAATGAGTCGCATGACCTTGGAAAGTCGACTTTTACTTTTTCAGGTTATAAAAAACCGATTTACCGGGGTAGGTAGCGACATCACCCAAGTCTTCTTCAATGCGCAATAACTGATTGTATTTAGCAATGCGGTCCGAGCGCGACAGCGAGCCCGTTTTAATCTGGCCTGCATTCGTACCCACTGCAATGTCTGCAATGGTGCTGTCCTCGGTTTCGCCAGAGCGGTGTGAAATCACTGCCGTGTAGTTCGCCCGCTTCGCCATTTCAATGGCTGCAAAGGTTTCTGTCAGGGTACCGATTTGATTGATCTTTATAAGAATCGAATTGGCAACACCCTTTTCAATGCCTTCTTTGAGGATGCGCGTATTCGTGACAAACAAATCATCGCCAACCAGCTGAATCTTTTTGCCTAGCTTTTGCGTTAAGTCAGCCCAGCCATCCCAGTCGCTCTCGTGCATGCCGTCTTCAATCGACACAATCGGAAACTGATCGGCTAAATTACCCAAGTAATCCGAGAATTCGCTGGACGTCAGCTGTAGGCCTTCACCGGCGAGGTGGTATTTACCATCTTTATAAAATTCACTGGCAGCGCAATCGAGTGCGAGCAGAACATCTTCGCCGGCGTTGTAACCTGATTTTTCAATCGCGAGCAAAATGGTTTCAAGGCATTCTTTATTGCTCGTAAAGTTCGGCGCAAAGCCACCCTCATCGCCAACGGATGTTGGCATATTCTTATCGTGCAGGATTTTCTTGAGGGCGTGGAAGATTTCAGCGCCGCAGCGTAATGCTTCACGGAAGGTTTCAGTGCCTACCGGCATGATCATGAATTCTTGAATGTCCAGGCTATTGTTCGCATGGGCACCGCCATTGACGATGTTCATCATTGGAACGGGAAGTTGCATCGCGCCGGAGCCGCCAAAATAGCGGTACAAAGGCAAGCCTGCTTCTTCTGCAGCAGCGCGGGCCACAGCCATCGAGACAGCCAAGGTCGCATTGGCACCCAGACGGGCTTTGTTATGGGTGCCATCGAGTTCATTGATGGTGCGATCCAAGAATGCTTGCTCACTGGCATCGAGCCCCATCACTGCTTCAGCAATTTCGGTATTGATGTTTTGAACAGCCTTGAGAACGCCTTTGCCTAGGTAACGTTCGGCATCGCCATCGCGCATTTCAATCGCTTCACGTGATCCCGTTGATGCACCGGATGGAACCGCAGCACGGGCCATGACGCCTGACTCGAGGAGCACATCGCACTCTACCGTTGGATTACCGCGTGAATCTAAAATTTCTCTACCGATAATATCGACGATAGCGCTCATGAACTTCTCCTCAAAACTGCTCTTCTAAAAAAGTACCGCTTTTTTTCACAACCGAGTCGATTGCAACTAGCGATTCCAATAATTCCTTCATGCGGTTTAATGGCACTGCATTCGGACCATCCGATAGTGCCTTTGCAGGATCCGGATGGGTTTCCATGAAGAGGCCACTAATACCCACTGCCACTGCAGCGCGCGCCAATACGGGGACAAATTCACGCTGTCCACCGCTACTACCGCCCTGCCCACCTGGTAACTGCACGGAATGGGTAGCATCAAATACGACGGGTGCATGGGTCTGACGCAAGATAGCAAGGCTACGCATATCAGAGACTAAATTGTTGTAACCAAATGAGGCGCCGCGCTCGCACACCATAAACTGATCGGGCACATTGGCTTCCGCTGCCGCATCGCGAGCCTTCTGAATCACATTGAGCATCTCATGCGGAGACAGAAACTGGCCCTTCTTGAAATTAATGGGTTTACCGCTTTGCGCGCAAGCCCGAATGAAGTCCGTTTGGCGGCATAAAAAAGCCGGCGTTTGCATCACATCCACCACCGCAGCGACGGAGGCAATTTCGCTAATGTCATGTACGTCGGTTAAGACCGGCACGCCAACCTCTTTGCGGACCTTAGCCAGAATCGCCAAACCCTTTTCCATACCAAGACCCCGAAAGGAGCTTCCGGAGGTGCGGTTGGCTTTGTCAAAAGAGGACTTGTAGATAAATGGAATGCCAAGTGAGGCCGTGATTTCTTTTAGCGTACCGGCAATGTCGACGGCCGACTGCTCCGACTCAATCACGCAAGGACCGGCAATTAAGAAGAAACGCCGATCGAGGCCGACATCAAATCCGCAGAGTTTCATGCAGCCACCGCTTGGTTTGCATCGTGGTGCGCCAACGCCGCTTTAACATAAGCCAAAAAGAGCGGATGTCCATCGCGCGGTGTCGAGGTAAATTCAGGGTGAAACTGCACACCAAAGAACCAGGGGTGCATAGCTTTGGGTAGTTCCATCATCTCGGGCAATGATTCGGTTGGGGTACGCGCTGATATAACCAAACCAGATTGCTCCAAACGAGGCACGTAAATATTATTGACCTCATAGCGATGGCGATGGCGTTCGTTTACTTCATTGCCATAAATGGTGTGCGCCAAGGTATTCGCTTTCACTGGGCAACGCTGGGAACCTAAGCGCATCGTTCCACCCAAATCGGAATCGTCGCCGCGTTTTTCAACGCGGCCTTCGCGATCCAGCCATTCTGTAATGAGTGCCACCACGGGATGCGCTGTCTCCGGATCAAACTCGGTACTGTTGGCCCCAGTGATGTGGGCAACATGACGAGCAAATTCGATGACCGCCAATTGCATGCCCAAGCAAATGCCAAGGTAAGGAATGCGGTTCTCACGTGCATAGCGGATAGCGGCAATCTTACCTTCGGTACCACGTTTACCAAATCCACCTGGAACCAAAATAGCATCTAAATTAGCCAGGCAAGAAATACCGTCTTTTTCAATCTGCTCTGAATCAATGTAGCGGATATTCACCCGCGTGTGATTATGAATACCCGCATGGCGCAAGGCTTCAATTAAAGACTTATACGACTCGGTTAAATCGACGTACTTGCCCACCATGCCAATCGTGACTTCGTGTTGGGGGTTTTCCATCTCGTAAACCAAATGGGTCCATACCGACAGATCCGCTGGCTTTGCTTCAATTTGCAGTTCACGGCAGATCAGATCATCCATGCCTTGCTCGTGCAGCATCTGTGGAATCTTGTAAATCGTGTCCACATCCCATACCGAGATGACTGACTCTTCCCGTACGTTCGAGAATAAGGAAATCTTCGCGCGCTCGTCCTCTGGAATCGGGCGATCGGCGCGGCACAGCAACACGGTCGGCATAATGCCAATCTCGCGTAGCTTTTGCACGGAATGCTGGGTTGGCTTTGTTTTCAGTTCGCCAGCACTGATTAAGTAAGGAACTAAAGTCAGGTGGACAAAGGCGCAGCCGTGGGGCGGCAGGCGCAGGCTCATTTGGCGCGCAGCCTCTAAAAACGGCAGGGACTCAATATCACCTACGGTCCCGCCAATTTCGCAAATGGCGACATCCACTTGACCGTCATGGCTGGCTTTGGCGCCGCGCTCAACAAAGGCCTGGATTTCATTGGTAATGTGAGGGATGACCTGTACTGTCTTGCCAAGGTATTCGCCGCGACGCTCTTTACGGATCACCGATTCATAAATCTGGCCGGTCGTAAAGTTATTGCTCTTGCGCATCTTGGCAGATACAAAGCGCTCGTAATGGCCCAGATCCAAATCGGTCTCTGCGCCATCTTCGGTCACAAAGACTTCGCCGTGCTGAAAGGGGCTCATGGTACCCGGATCAACGTTAATGTAGGGCTCTAATTTAAGGCGGGTGACTTTCAGGCCGCGGGACTCGAGAATCGCGGCAAGCGAGGCAGCTGCAATTCCTTTCCCTAGGGAAGAAACTACGCCACCAGTGACAAAAACGTATTTGGTCATCGCGCTTTGGCTCTGTTGGAAAT
>CANGWV010000063.1 GCA_947457875.1 Burkholderiaceae bacterium | reverse complement strand
CAAGTGCTGGCAGAGATGCTGCAAAACCCGCGGGGTGAGCGTGTAACTACTGCTGCACTGGCAGCGAAAATTGATGTTTCGGAAGCTGCGCTGTATCGCCACTTTGCAAGCTAGGCGCAGATGTTTGAGGGCTTGATTGCATTTATCGAGCAGACCGTGTTTGGTTTAATTAACCAGATCAATCAAAAAGAAGAATCAGGCTTAGCCCAGACGCGCGGCATTCTGCAAATGCTGCTGGTCTTTGCCGAAAAAAACCCAGGCATGACGCGGGTGTTGTTGGGCGATGCTTTGCTCCAAGAAGATGATCGCCTGCAGGATCGCATTTCCCAAGTGCTCGACCGAGTAGAGGCATCCCTAAAGCAATCTTTGCGCATAGGCCAGTCGCAAAGCGGCGCCCCAGGAAACGCAGGCCAAGATGACGTTGCCATACGTGCCGCTCTATTGATGAGCTTTGTGCTGGGTCGCTGGCACCGTTTTGCGCGAAGCGGTTTTAAAAAGCTGCCAACTGAGGCATCCGAGATTAGTCTTCGTATCTTGCTTGCAGAATGAGTGATCTCCATCTCTCACGAAATACCATCCATTTTGCAGAATCACTACCCTTACAAAGTGGAGCGGTTCTCAGTAATTACAACTTAGTTATTGAAACCTACGGCAAGCTCAATAGCGATAAGAGCAATGCCATTTTGATTTGCCATGCCCTCAATGCATCGCATCACGTAGCCGGTCCCGATCCAGATAAGCCATCTGACATCGGCTGGTGGGACAATATGATTGGGCCAGGAAAGCCGGTCGATACCAATCGATTTTTTGTGATTGGCGTAAATAACTTAGGCTCGTGTTTTGGTTCTACCGGACCCATGAGCCTAAACCCCGAAACAGGCAAGCCATATGGGGCTGATTTCCCCGTGGTGACGGTGGAAGATTGGGTTAATACGCAAGCAAGGCTGGCAGATAAATTAGGCATTCGCCGTTTTGCTGCCGTCATGGGCGGCAGCTTAGGCGGTATGCAGGCAATGGCATGGGCGATTCAGTTTCCCAAGCGCTTGGCACACTGCATCGTAATTGCATCGACACCCAAGTTGAGCGCCCAAAATATTGCGTTTAATGAAGTGGCACGCAATGCCATTTTGTCGGATCCCGATTTCCATGGCGGCAACTACTACGCCCATGGTGTAGTACCAAAAAGTGGTTTACGTTTGGCTCGCATGGTTGGCCACATTACCTATTTGTCGGATGACGACATGGCTGAAAAGTTTGGACGGGAATTGCAGCGTCCCGCTGGCGCATCCGATGAGTACCGCTTTAGTTTTGATGTGGAGTTTGAGGTTGAGAGTTACTTGCGGTATCAAGGCGATAAGTTTTCGAGTTACTTTGATGCCAACACCTACCTTCTCATCACGCGTGCCCTCGATTATTTTGATCCTGCGCGGCGCCATGGCGGCAGCCTAAGCCGCGCCTTGGCCGAAGTGCAGGCCAAGTTCCTGATTGTGAGCTTTTCAACTGATTGGCGCTTTCCGCCCAATCGCAGTAGGGAAATTGTTGAAGCTTTGCTCAGCAATAAGCGTGAGGTCTCCTATGCCGAGATTGATGCGCCGCATGGCCACGATGCATTTTTGCTTGATGACGCCCGGTACCATAATCTAGTGCGCGCATACTTTAAAAAAATTGCTGAGGTATTGCCATGATGCGTGCTGATTTTGCCGCGATTGCTAATTGGGTGGCGCCGCAAAGCCAAGTGCTTGACTTGGGTTGTGGGGACGGAAGCTTTTTAGCCTTTTTGCAAACCCAAAAACCGGTGCATGCCTATGGCGTCGAGATTGATGATCAGAGGGTATTGGCCTGCGTACAAAAAGGCATCAATGTCATACAGCAAGACCTAGAAGGAGGTCTAGCCCTTTTTGAAGACAAAAGTTTTGATACGGTTGTTCTATCGCAAACCGTACAAACGATTCACCAGACCGAGAAAATTCTTTCTGAAATTGTTCGCGTCGGAAAAGAGTGCGTCATCTCCTTCCCGAATTTCGGTCATTGGTCGCATCGCCTTGCAGTTGCAATGGGCCACATGCCGGTATCCAAGTCGTTGCCTTACGCTTGGTTTGATACCCCCAATGTGCGCGTTTTAACCATTGCTGACTTTGAGGGGCTGGCACACCGACTGGGACTAGACATCTTGGATCGGGTTGTCTTGCATGAAGGACGACCGATTACGTGGGCTGCAAATCTATTAGGCAGCTTAGCCATTTATCGCATTCGTGGTACTTAATTCAATTCGTTCTTGGTCGAGTGATTTTCGGGTTTACCTGGAATGGCCCTGCCTGCGTATGCTGTTCTTGGGTTTCTCCGCAGGGCTCCCGCTTCTACTAATTCTAGGTACCCTGAGTTTTTGGTTGCGAGAGGCTGGCATTGATCGCAGCACCATTGGCTACCTCACCTGGATCGGCCTAATTTATGGGGGCAAGTGGTTGTGGGCGCCATTAGTGGATCGGCTACCTATTCCGTTTTTAGGTCGACTACTGGGTCGGCGTCGCAGCTGGTTGATTTTTGCCCAAGCCATCATTGTTCTCGGCTTATTGGGTATGGCTAGCCTAGACCCCAAGGCCGCGATTACCCCGGTGGTGTGGTGTGCATTACTGGTTGCATTTGGCTCGGCGACCCAAGATATTGCGCTCGATGCATTTCGGATTGAGTCGGCCGATAGTGATCGGCAGGCTGCGCTGGCTGCAACGTATCAAACGGGATATCGCCTTGCTTTGATTTGGTCGGGCGCAGGAGTGCTCTGGCTAGCGGCTCGAGTTGAGACGGGCACAGGATACGATGCCAGCGCATGGCAATTTGCTTATATAGTGATGGCCGGCTCCATTGGCGTTGGTGTCCTGACCACCCTCTTAAGTAAGGAGCCGGCGCGCATCGAGTTGGCAAAAGCCCGTAATGCAAAAGCATGGCTACATCAAACGCTGATTGAGCCCTTTTCTGAATTCATTACCCGCTACGGTTGGCATGCGATTGCGATCTTAGGATTGATTGCAATCTATCGGATTAGTGACATTGTGATGGGCATTATGGCAAACCCATTTTATGTCGACATGGGTTACACCAAAGATGAAGTGGCCGCAGTGAGCAAAGTGTTTGGCGTGATCATGACCTTGCTTGGCGCCTTTATTGGCGGCGTATTAGCCTTGCGGTTTGGTGTGATGCGGATTTTATTTTTGGGAGCGGCCTTATCTGCCGTTAGCAATTTACTCTTTGCTTGGCTGGCAACCCAAGGCCATGACTTGACCGGTTTGGTTTGGGTTATTTCCGCAGATAACCTCAGCTCTGGAATTGCAACTGCAGCCTTTATTGCATTTTTATCTTCGCTGACGAACATTCGGTATTCAGCAACGCAGTACGCCTTGTTTAGCTCCATGATGCTCTTGGCGCCAAAGTGGCTGGCTGGATTTTCTGGGGTATTTGTGGATGCCTTTGGATACCAAATCTTTTTTATTAGCACAGCCATTATTGGTGTGCCAGTACTGTTACTAATCTGGCTGGTGATTCATTTCAATTTAGTGCAATTCAAAAAACAAGAATCGACTTTAATTCCCATCGACTAAATCGACCAGTCATAATCCACGACCAAGGGTGCGTGATCAGAGAAGCGCTCTTGCTTGTAGATCGAAGTGGTTTTGGCTGAGCCTGCAATCTTCGCAGTCGCAATCTGGTAATCAATTCGCCACCCAACGTTCTTGGCATAGGCTTGACCGCGCTGACTCCACCAGGTGTAGCACGAATCGGTCGTCTCGGGCTCGAGCTTGCGATAGACATCGACGTATCCAATCTCACCGAAGAGGCGTGTTAACCAGGCGCGCTCTTCCGGTAAAAATCCTGAATTCTTGAGATTGCCCTTCCAATTCTTTAAATCCACTTCGTGGTGCGCGATATTCACATCCCCGCACAGGACGATTTCACGGCCGCTACGCTTAAGTTCAATTAGGTGAGGCATAAATGCCTCAAGGTAGCGAAACTTGGCTTCCTGGCGCTCCGGCGAGCTTGAGCCTGAAGGCATGTACACCGAGATAACCGAGAGGGTCTTAAAGCGGGCCTCAACGTAACGCCCTTCCGCATCAAACTCAGGGTTACCAAAGCCGTAAATGATGTCATCGGGTTGGTGCGGGGTATAGATGCCACAGCCGCTATAGCCTTTTTTCTCAGCGCAGTGAAAAAAACCAAGTAATCTGCCGGGGCGCATCATGGCCTCATCTAGATCTGTCTCTTGAGCCTTGAGTTCTTGCATGCAAATAAAGTCAGCCTTTTGCTGAACTGCCCAAGGAATAAAGCCTTTTTTGGCTGCAGAACGGATACCGTTGAGGTTCGCTGAAATGATGCGTAACATGGAGGCCTATGAACTCTAAAAATATAAATCAATTCGACTTTATCCGCTTTGCCCTCGAGGCGCACGTTTTATCGTTTGGTGAGTTTAAAACTAAAGCTGGTCGCCAATCCCCTTATTTTTTTAACGCGGGCGGTTTTAGTGACGGCGCTTTACTCGGCGCCTTGGGCAAGTATTACGCTAATGCATTACTTGAATCGGGTATTGCGTTCGACATGCTGTATGGCCCTGCTTATAAAGGCATCACCTTGGCTGCTGCAACCGCCATTGCTTTAGCCCATCAGAATAAAAATGTGGCGTTTGCTTACAACCGCAAAGAGGCAAAAGACCATGGCGAGGGTGGCACATTGGTTGGTGCGCCGGTGAGGGGTAAGGTAGTCATTATTGATGATGTGATTTCAGCAGGCACATCCGTGCGAGAGTCAGTTGAACTGATTCGAGCGGCTGGCGCAGAGCCCGCAGCCGTATTGATTGCTCTAGACCGCATGGAGCGCTCAGGTAATGCAGTCGACATTGGTAGCCACTCTGCGGTTCAGAGTGTTGAGCAGGAGTTTGGTATCCCCGTGATTGCGATTGCTAATTTAAGCAATGTGATGGATTACCTTGATGCCTCTAAAGATCCAGCTTTACAGCAATGCCTTCCGGCGGTGACAGCCTACCGCAAGCAATACGGGATCAAGGCAGGGTAAATTCGCCTTCAAAGACGGTTGTTGCTGGTCCGGTCATGATGACCGATTGCGCAACGCCGTCGCGATCTCCGGACCATGCAATGGTCAGCTCCCCACCTAGCGTTTGCACGCACACTGGTGAGTCGAGCAAGCCTCTGCGAATCCCCGACACCACTGCAGCGCAAGCACCGGTTCCGCATGCCAAGGTTTCTCCAGCGCCGCGCTCATAGACGCGCAGCTTGATGGCATTGCGACTCAATACTTGCATGTAGCCAGCATTCACGCGCTGTGGAAAGGCGGGGTGGCTTTCAATGCGCGGGCCCTCTTGGACTACAGGCGCGCTATCCACATCCATTACAACCTGTACGGCGTGGGGGTTGCCCATCGACAGTACGCCAATCCAATCATCATGCCCGCCCGGGTTTGAACCAATGGGTAGGGCATAGAGGGTTTCATGAAACTCGATTTTGCTCGCTAAATTTTCAGCTCGAAATGGAATCCGATCGTGTTCAAAGATGGGCGCCCCCATATCTACTTGCACTTGTCCATCTGCTAGTGCCTCGAGCGTCAAGACCGTATGCGCAACCTCTACCCGCAGTGGGTTTTTGCTCGATAGTTTTTTATCCAATACATAGCGTACGAAGCAGCGCGAACCATTGCCACACTGCTCGACCTCGCCACCATCTGAATTAAAAATGCGATACCTAAAGTCAGCATCAGGCCGGGTTGCTTTTTCAATCAACAGAATTTGATCTGCACCAATACCCAATTGGCGATGGGCTAGCTGACGCCATTCCTCTTTGGTAATGCTGCTTAGATCCTGATCGATGCCATTGAGCACAACAAAGTCATTGCCTGCCCCATGCATTTTGGTAAATCGCAGCGTACGTTTTAAAGCAGCACTCAAGTGGTATTCCATTCCGGACAGTTAATTAATACAAGCTGGCTTCGCCAGGCGGGCGATGCTTAAAGCGTTTATGTACCCAATAGTACTCTGCAGGTCTTTCGCGAACAAGCGCTTCAATGCATTGATTGAGGCGGGCAGCATCGTCGCTTGGATTATTGCTTGGGAAGTTTTCCAGCGGCGCACTGATGCGGCAGACATAACCACTGCGATTGGCATTTAAGGTGGTCGTCATTAAGCAGACCTCTGCACCGCTCAATAGGGCCAGGCGCGACACTGAGGTAATGGTGCTGGTTTGAATGCCAAAAAAAGGAACGAACACGGAATCGCGTGGTCCCAGATCAATATCTGGCGCAATGAAGATGAAATTCCCGGTTTGAATTTCTCGAATTAAGTCACGCAGGCGACTTTGCCGCTCAATCGACTTGCCACCAAAACGATTACGCCACTCAATCATCTTTTGATTGAAAAATGGGTTCTTCATCTTTTGGTAAAGCCCTGCGCCGCCCATCCAGCCCCGTTCTTTTGCCATGACGGAGAGGGCCATAAAGCCCCCTTCTAAGCCAACAAAATGCGGATTGATTAATAACCTGGGCTTGCGATCACCTAGCGGTATTGCGGACTCAATTTCGACCATTGCCCGAATTTGCTCGCCAGTACCGAGCCAAATCCGGCTACGCTCGATGACGCTTCGTCCAAATAGTTTCCAGTGCTCCAGTGCAAGGGCGTCGATTTCAGATTCGGATAAAGACGGAAAGCAAAGTCGTAGATTCGTTTTTACAACGTGCGCACGCTCGTTTGGAATGTGCGCTGCCAACCAGCCTAAGCCATAGCCAAAGGGAACAATGATGGCATGGGGCAAAAAGGCAAACAAGCGCAAGAGGTTGAGCGCTAAAAAGTTAAGGATGGTTTGGAACCAGGTCATCTCAAATTCAACCTATTGCGGTGGTGGCTCTGCCCCAAGCGGGTGTTTAAAGCGGTTATAAGCCCAAATAAACTGATCTGGTGCGGTTAATATTGCCGCTTCGATTGCTGCGTTCAGCTCATTACACGATGTGGCTGGATCTTCCGAGAATGCATTCAGGCGGGTTGCTTGCATGAGCCAGCCTTGACCAAGCCCTTTGCGTTTAGCGGTAAACATCACCACAGGAGTATGACGCCGATTAGCCAGGCCTGCAGGTAGGGTGGTTGTATAGGCCGAACGCCCAAAAAAAGAGGCCCATATTCCATCGCCTCCGCTGGGTACTTGGTCTGGAAGAATGCCAATGGCCTCCCCTCGTATGAGTGCGCGGGTCATTTGACGCACGCCTTGCAGATTCGTCGGCACAAAATGCATATTGGGATAGGCTCTGCCGTCTTCGATGACGGCATTGAGCCAATCTTGCCG
The DNA here is from genome assembly GCA_947457875.1 of Burkholderiaceae bacterium. Taxonomy (GTDB): domain Bacteria; phylum Pseudomonadota; class Gammaproteobacteria; order Burkholderiales; family Burkholderiaceae; genus Polynucleobacter. Next base: position 1,462 of record CANGWV010000063.1, on the reverse strand, counting down.
CGCTGGCCGATACAAGATGGTGGCTGGAAAGTGCTGTGCAAGCACTCGGGGGATAATTTCAAAGCCGCCCAAATGGGGTGTCAGCATCACTAAACCATGCCCTTCATTGATCGCTTTATCCACCACCTCCCAGTTGCTAATTTCAGTCGCAGACAGGGCTTTACTGGGATTGCGCCATATCCATAAGCTGTCAGAAAACAGCATTCCGGAGGCGCAGGCAGCAGACCAAATGCGCACCGGGAAGTGATTTTGCGTCGCAGCAGAAAGGTAATGTTGCTTAAACAAGCTGCGATAGTGCCCAGATCCAATAAACGCAAGTAAACCAAGTGTTGCCCCAACAGCCTGCGCAAAGCCAAGCGGCAACGCTGCAATGGTTTGGAGCAGGAGCTTAAATAAAAGGGTACGCACCCCATCATCATATTCAATCCCCTAAAGGATTAGGCTAATTCTGAATTTTGCCCAATTCATAAAGTTCGGATAGAATTCCCACATCGCCGAGTTAAGACAACTTGCGGGGCGATTAAAAATTCTGCTAAAGCGTCGCCGTTGTGGTTCCTGGCACGTCGAGTTGTCCTACTGATCGTGCTCATTTTTAAAGGAAAAACCCAATGGCAAATGATTATTTCTTCACCTCAGAATCGGTTTCTGAAGGTCACCCCGATAAAGTTGCAGACCAAATCTCCGATGCGATTTTGGACGCCATTTTGGCCCAAGATCCAAAGGCCCGAGTAGCAGCAGAAACGCTTTGCAATACCGGCTTAGTCGTCCTTGCAGGTGAGATTACAACCCACGCTAACGTGGATTACATCCAAGTTACACGCAATACCTTACGTGAAATCGGCTATGACAACACTGCTTACGGTATTGACTACAAAGGCTGCGCTGTCTTGGTGGCCTACGATAAGCAGAGCCCAGACATTGCGCAAGGCGTAGACAAGGCCCATGACGACGGCTTAGATCAGGGCGCGGGCGATCAAGGCTTGATGTTTGGTTATGCCTGTGATGAAACGGCAGAGCTCATGCCTTTGCCGATTCACTTATCGCACCGCTTGGTGGAGCGCCAGTCGCAGTTACGCCGCGATGGCCGCTTAACGTGGTTGCGTCCAGATGCAAAGTCGCAAGTGACGCTGCGTTACGTCAACGGCAAACCCGATTCAATTGATACCGTGGTTTTGTCAACACAGCACGATGAAGACATTTCCCTCGAGAGGTTGCGTGAGGCGGTAATTGAAGAAATCATTAAACCCGTCTTGCCAGCCCATCTCATTAAGGGCGACATTAAGTATTTGGTAAACCCAACCGGTCGATTTGTCATTGGTGGACCGCAGGGCGATTGCGGATTAACGGGTCGCAAAATCATTGTGGACACCTACGGCGGTGCAGCGCCCCACGGCGGTGGCGCATTCTCAGGTAAGGATCCATCGAAAGTAGACCGCTCTGCTGCCTATGCCGGTCGTTACGT
>CANGWV010000062.1 GCA_947457875.1 Burkholderiaceae bacterium | reverse complement strand
TGGGGTTGGTATAAACCAGTGCTTTCATAATCGAGTCCTAAGAAGCCGTATAACCGCCATCAAGCATGATGGTTTGTCCAGTAATGTACGAAGAGGCATTGCTGGCTAAGAAAATAGCAAGGCCTTCGATATCCTTCATCTCGCCATTGCGACCAATTGCAGTTCGATTGGCATGTAATTTGACAAGCTCTGCGTCATTGAATACTGGCGCAGTCAATGCCGTAGGGAAAAATCCAGGTCCTATGGCATTGCAGGTTATTCCAAATTTAGACCATTCTTGAGCTATTGCCCGTGTAAGCTGAAGAATTCCGCCTTTTGCAGCTCCATATGGAGCGCTGTTTGAAAACGCACGATAACTTTGTAAAGAGGCAATATTAATAATTCGCCCCCACTCATTGGATTTCATGTTTGGCGCCAGCGCTTGTGTCAAAAAAAATGGGGCACTTAATTGCAAATTTAATTGACGTGTCCATGTTTCTTGCGTGACATCCATGAATGGTTCGCGTAAATTGACCCCAGCTCCATTAACCAGAATGTCAACTCGGCCAGCATGTGCAAGCGCCTGTTCAGCTAATGCTGTACAGGCATTCAAATCTGAAAGATCTGCTGGAATGCAAGCCAAAACACGGACATTCTTACTTGCCAATCGAGTACGCGCCTCCTCTAGCTGAACCTTTCTTCGGGCGGCTAAAATCACTTGCGCACCAGCAAGGCCCTGGGCTTCAGCGATAGCCTCACCGATTCCACTGCTGCCGCCAGTAATTAATGCAATTTTTCCTTTTAGGCAAAATTGATCGAGGACACTCATACCTCCACTGGCCTCCCCAAATCAAAAGCCTCTTTAGGGAAATACTTTTCCAGTCGATCGTCTGCTGTTCTTGCGTGAGCTTCCATGCCTTCCAGCCTACTAATACGAGCAGTGACCGTTGCCATTTGCTTACTAGCTTCTCTCGTCATGCGCTGCCAGGTAAGAGTCTTCATAAACTTATGGACTGATAAGCCGCCAGAATAACGGGCGGCGCCCTTGGTTGGCAAAACGTGATTGGGGCCACTGGTTTTATCACCGTAAGCAACGGTTGTTTCTTCGCCCAAAAACAATGATCCATAATTAGTTAAATTCTCAAGCCACCATTCCAGATTTTTTGCATGCACCTCTAGATGCTCACTGGCATACTGATCTGATATACGCGCCATCTCCTCATTGCTATCACACACAATGATTTCACCATAGTCACGCCAAGCACAGAAAGCTGCATCTTTGGCAATGGGGGGAAGCAAATCGATCATCTCGGGAACTAACTTTGCAACTTCATTGGCAAGTGATGAGGACGTTGTAAAAAGCCATGCGGGAGATTCATGTCCATGCTCTGCCTGCCCTACTAGGTCGCTGGCGACAATCTTAGGGTCGGCTGTTTCGTCAGCAATGACAGCAATTTCAGAGGGCCCAGCAAATACATCAATGCCGACTTTTCCAAACAAAGTACGTTTGGCTTCAGCAACGAACTTATTTCCAGGACCAACAACCACATCAGCAGGCTTCCCCGTGAATAGACCTAAGGCCATAGAGGCAATTGCCTGGACGCCTCCCAAGGTCATGATTACATCGGCGCCGGCTGCCTTAAAGGCATATAGTACATATGGGTGAATACCGCCACCACGGAATGGACTAGAGCAAGCAATAATATTTTTTACACCAGCAGCCTTAGCAGTTGCAACCGTCATATAGGCAGAGGCAATATGGGCATAACGGCCTGAAGGCGCATAACAACCAACCACATTTACCGGCAAGACCTTTTGGCCAGCAATAACGCCCGGATATAAGTCTGTTGAAAAATCGCGAATACTTTCTTTTTGTGCAATTGCAAAGTCATAAACCTGCTTGACAGCAAAATCAATATCTTTCTTCACTTGATTTGGCACTTCTGCAAGAATTCGATCAATTTCAACTGGAGATAAAACAATATCTCCAGTCCATTTATCTAGAGTTTTTGCATACTCTAGAACAGCAGATTCACCATTTTTTTCTATGTTCGAAAGCATCTCAGCAACAACTTGCTGCGCATTAGAGGATTCTGTTTCAGGAGTTTTAACAGCTTTTTTTAAAAAATGAACACTCATCATCGCCCTTACATTTTTAGCCAACAATCCCCGTTGAAATTACTCTCAACGGGGACCACGATTAATTACTTCGTATTTGCTGCAAAATCACGCAATCTCTTATCTGCATTTACCATCTTCATAAATTCATCAGTAACGTACTCCCTAGCCTGGGGAACGCTAGTAATAGCACCCGTGCTTTGCATAAAGGTTGCTATTGCATTGAACCAGCCATCAGCCTCTGATTGACCTTTAGCTCGATCCATAATCCTCAATTCAGCAGCTAAATCATAGGTTGGGCGGGTATCAAACTCTTTACGCATCGATGCCTCTGAAATGCTTACGCCACCTTGTTCATAAAATTTCTTCATCATAGCGATTGCTTGCGGCTTATTAGCGTTCATCCAGCTCCAAGCACGCATGTAAATTGCAAGAAACTTAGCTACGTTTTCAGGATTTTCTTTTGCATAATCACCGCGCACAATTAAAGCCCCGGGAACAAATGCGCCGCCATCTTTTCCACTGCAAATGACTTTTGCGCCCGCTTTTTCTTCTAAGGTGTAGATATTAGGAGCCCACAAGCCACCGAGATCAGCGTTGCCCGAAGACATAGCAGAAATAATTTCAGCCTGCCCCATATTCTTAATGGTTACATCGGATTTTGCGATACCGTATTTTTTTAAACATGACTGGACAGCATAGTCTCCGGTAGAGTTCGCCGTTAAAACAATGGTCTGACCTTTAATGCTTTGTGGATTTTTTGCAAATGCATCTGCGGTCTTAGCTGTTGCAAGCAATGCATTAGCTGCAGACTCATCATTCGTTATGCCAATGGTTTTAATGCCGAAGCGTACATGCCCTAAAACTGCAGGCACAGAACCTGTACCACCAACATCCCATGATTTGGATGCTGAAGCAGCGATTTGAGGGACGCCCGCAGGGAAGGTGCTAAATGTTGGCTTTAATCCAAGCTCTGCCCACCAGTTTCTTTCAGTGGCAACAAAAAACGGGAGTGCCCAATACAATGCGGGCTGATAACTTACCTTGATCTCAGTGAGATTTGGCTGTGCATGTGACTGTGTCGCAACTCCCAGCCCAATTACCGACCCCATTAATACACTAAATAATTTTGTTTTAATTTTCATAACATCTCCTTGTTTATAAAAAGTACGGCTCTATTTAATGCTGCTCCCTTAGTAACTTCCAAATCTGACTACGTAAATGCACAAACGAACTTAAATCCATCACATCTTCTATACGCACATGCTCATCCCAGCACTCATCCTGGCGAATTTTTTTTACATCAATCACTTCTTTAATAAGGCCTGGCCTTCGTGACATTACGACAACTCGGTCAGCCAAGTAGACGGCCTCCTCAACAGCATGCGTTATAAATAAGACAGTCCTTGGATTTTTTCTTGCAAGCTTTACCAATTCCTCTTGCATAACAACCCTTGTTTGAGCATCGAGGGCACCAAAAGGCTCATCCATTAGCAAAACACCAGGGTCCAGAACATAAGCCCGCGCAATCGCTACCCTCTGCTGCATTCCACCGGATAATTGGTGCGGATAAGCCGCTTCGTATCCCTCTAAGCCAACTAAAGTAATTAGATTGGAGGCTCTTATATTTCGCTCAGCTTCATCTAATCCCATTGCCTTTAGGCCGAAGGTAATGTTATCCAATACTGTTTTCCATGGAAACAAGGCAAATTGCTGAAAAACCACTGCCCGATCAGGGCCTGGTCTCGTTACAACCTCTCCGCCAACCCGAATAACACCTTTTGTAGGCGCCTCGAAGCCCGCTACCATCCTCAGGCAGGTTGTTTTTCCACAGCCGGATGGGCCTACGATTGCTACAAATTCCTTATCGGCAACCGTAAAGTTAGTCTCGCCAACCGCTAGAAACTCCTTACCGCCTTGTGTAAACTTTTTTTCTACGCCATCAAAAACAATATTTGCCATCTTAATTTTCTCGATACTTACTGACTAATTTTTCAGTCATTCTTAAACAAACATCAATTACAAGCCCTATGATGCCAATTGCTATCATTCCACTCATCACAATATCGGTTTGAATGCTGGCCTGGCCCTTTACCATCATGTAGCCAACCCCACTCGATGCAACAATTAACTCAGCACCAATTAAGGATTGCCAGCCCAAACCAGCCGAAATTCTTAGACCAGCAACAATCGATGGTGTGGCGGCCGGGAACAAGACCTCTGACATAAGTCGAATTTTGCTTGCGCCAAGCATCTGAGCTGCTTCGATGAATTTTTTATCAACGTGTAAAGCACCGCGATAGGTGTTAATTAAGACCGGGGGGAAAGCCCCCATAAAAATGATCAACACCGGACCGCCGATACCGGTTCCGAACCAAAGTGCAGCAAATGGAACCCAGGCAATAGGGGCAATAAAACGGACGCTCTCAAAAAAAGGGCTTATGAGGCGATCTAAATTTTTTGATAATGCCATGAGCAATCCCAACGGAATGCCGATCGCAATTGCTAAAATAAAGCCATACAAAAATCGTTGAAAACTCGATGCAACGTGAGCCAATAATGTAAATCCTGAAAATGGCTGAGTAAGCAGCGAAATTAATTTATATAAAACCTCATGCGGAGCAGGTAAAAACTGCTTTGGCGTAACTTGAAGAAAAACTGCGCCGTACCACACGGAAAAAAATAAACAGATTCCTAGCAGCGAATAAAAGATCCATTCCTGACGATTGAGAAGGTCCTGTTTCACGGCAATCGCCTCCAAGGCATTGCAGATTTCTCAATCAAACCCAATAGCTGTGTCATTAGCCAGCCGCATATAGCAACGCTAAGCATGCCAACCAAAATCATGGCCGGATTAATATCTTGCGCCGCTTGATTAAGTATGGAACCAAGCCCCAAAGCTGCGCCAACCAGTTCCGCAGCAACTAAAGTCGTCCAAGAAGCCTGCAAGGAAAGACGCAGCCCCGAAAAGATTAAAGGCATCGCAGTTGGAATTAAAACTTCTGTGTAATAACTAAAACGAGATACCCCAAGCATCAGGGCTGCCTCTCTTTGAGCAATATCAAGCGATCGGATCCCCGTAAATGTATTAATTACAGAGGGGACAAATGCAGCTACAAATATAACTAGAATTTTGGCTGGATTACCAAGACCCAACCAGACGATGGCCAGAGGAATCCAAGCCAATGGGGGTATTGGCCTTAATGTTAGAAAGATTGGATTAAAAATAGCCTCAACCCGACGATTAGCGCCCATAAAAATTCCTAATAGGACGCCAGCAGTTGAAGAAATCAAAAAAGCAGTTGTCACCAGGCCAATACTTTGCAGAATATGCTGATATAGCTTTCCGTTCCCGTACCCATTAAACGTGATTACTTGCAATGAGGCCCATGTATCCGATGGCGACGGAAAACGCATTGGAGAAATGATTCCAAACCATTGGGTTAAGGAAAGCCAAATAAGGCCAACCGCCAACATAAAAAGAATGTAGAAATAAAGCTTTTTTAGAATTTTGATTACCAGTAGAATAAATGTAAGCGCTTTCATTCTAATATCAAAACTAACTGAATAATAGAGAATTTATACATCATGAGATCGGTGAAAACCCTAGCAAAAACAAGCGTAACCATAGATCAGGTTGCAAAATTGGCTAAGGTCTCAACCGCAACGGTTTCAAGGACTTTGAATACACCCACCGCGGTTAGCGAAGAGTTAAAAAAGAATATATATCGCATTATTGATAAGCTAGGCTATATCCCCAATGCGGGCGCCAGGTCCTTAATGCTAAAGCGATCAGGGTCAATTGGCGTCATCGTTCCAACCCTTGATCATGCTATCTTCGCGCAAGGGCTTGCTGAATTTCAACGGCAACTCAGCAAAGCCGGATACCAAATGCTCGTTGCAAGCACCAACTATGATCCCGATATCGAAAGTCAACAAGTTCGAAACCTTCTGCTTCAGGGAGTTGAGGGAATCGCTATGTTTGGCTCCAGTCAAAATTTAGAGCTTATTCGCCTACTAAGAACTAGAAGGCTGCCCTACATTCATATTGGGACATTAAGCACCCCATTAAATGGATATGCGGCTGGATTCGACAATAAAAAGGCGATTCAACTCGGCGTGGAGTACCTAATCCAGGTTGGTCATAAAAATTTTGGAATGATTGCGGGCCAGACTGCCAATAATGACCGCGCAAGGGATCGGGTTGATGGAGTCTCTGAACTCCTAAAGCGCCATCGAATCACATTAGAAAAAAAATCCATTATTGAGGTTCCGTATCAAATTGAAGATGCACGGGTTGCATTAAAGAAATTATTACAAATTAATCCCAAGATAAGTGCCATAGTTTGTGGCCAGGACATTCTAGCAATTGGCGCCCTATTGGAGGCTCAAGATAAGAAGATAAAAGTTCCCGAAAAACTCTCAATTATTGGTTTTGACGATCTTGAATTAACCCGTCACCTCAGTCCAAGTATCTCAACCATACGCGTTGACTCAATTGGAATGTGGTCGAAGGCGGCACATCACCTCATATCGCAAATCCAAGGATTAGCACGATTACCGAGAAAAATTAATGTGGAAGTTAGATTAGTGATACGTAACTCAACAACCAATATGAGCAAAAATACGGCCGTTAAAAAATAAACTGTTTCTTATTGCTTTTTTCGCAGAAGAAATAATTCGTCTATAAAGCCTCTTGATAGATTGCAACTGCATCCTTAAAAGTAATTTCCCTTGGGCTATTCATTAGCAGCCGTGTTTGCAGCATTGCATCCGTCGCCAACTGGTCAACATCATCTACATCAATACCAACCTCAGTCATGCACTGTGGCAGCCCTAAATTTCCGGCAAGCCCACCCATATAATCCGCTAGTTGATAGGCTTGTTCCTGGCTGGATCCCTGAAGACCTGGATTGATAATCTGCCCGAGCTCTGCATACATTTCATGAGCAACTTCCACGTTAAAGCGCATTACCGGTCCCAATACAAGTGAATTTGATAAGCCATGTGGCACATGAAAACGAGCACCAATGGGATATGCTAGGGCGTGCACCCCCGCAACCGGTGCGTTTGCAAAAGCCATGCCCGCAAGACATGCGCCAAGCAGCATGTTTTCACGGGCCACAATATCATCTCCATGCATGACTACCTGATGAAGATTGCCTGATAACAGTCTCAATGCTTCTTTTGCTATGCAATCTGCCATTGGATTCTTTAAATGCTTTGTAGTGAAGGCCTCAATTGCATGCACCATGGCATCAATTCCTGTTGCGGCAGTAACATGCGCAGGCAGTCCACGCGTTAACTCCGCGTCCAGCAGCGCTAAGTCAGGCAACAAATAAGGCGATAAAACACCCTTCTTCTCACTCTCGCTAACCGTTACAACTGAACTTTTGGTTACTTCAGAGCCGGTCCCTGCAGTGGTGGGTATCAAAATCAATGGTAGGCGCGGGCCCTTAACCTTATCAATTCCATAAATATCTTCTAACTTCTCTTTTCCAAGCGCCAATAACGCAACCAACTTAGCAACGTCCATTGAGCTACCGCCGCCAAATCCAACGATATAGTCCGACTTGTAGTTTTGAGCTGCTTTTACAGCCTTTTCGATTACAGCAATTGAGGGGTCAGCCTGAACTTCTGAATAAACTTGGTAATGAAGGCCTAGAGACTTAAAGCTGAGCAAAGCAGAATCTAAAAGTCCCGCCGAAAGAACCCCAGGATCCGTAACGATGAAAACTGAACTTCCGTTGCGATCTTGAATAATCTTCGCAAGATCGGATGATCCGCCTCTTTTTACAATAATTGATTTGGTGGAATGAAAGTCAAATTGCATAAACCAATCCTTTGATAAACGATGCGCTTGGAATGAATAATAATGTCTGGACTTGCTAATCGTAACAAATTACGAATACTTAACAAGTTTTACTCTGACACGTTTAATACTCAAACCCAATTAATGTCAACGTAGATAGCATTACAAAGAAAGGTCGGCAATCACGGGGGCGTGATCAGAAGGCTGCTCCCAGGTACGTGGCTCTTTATCGATCCGGCTAGCAACGCAGCACTCCTTGAGTGCTTCGCTTAGGAGTACGTGATCGATACGCAGACCTGCATTGCGCCGAAAGCCCATCATGCGGTAGTCCCACCAGCTAAATGCTTTCGGCGCCTGGTCAAAAAGGCGAAACGAATCATGCAACCCTAAATTGATTAATTGCGCAAACGCACTGCGCTCTTCCGGCGATACCAGATTTTGCCCAACCCACTTTGCTGGCTCATGCACATCACGATCTTCCGGGGCAATATTAAAATCACCCAATAAAGCCAAACGCGGATGGCTACCGAGTTCATTCTCTAGCCAAGTTTGCAATGCCCTTAACCACGCCAACTTGTATTGAAACTTGTCGCTATCCGGCGATTGGCCATTGGGAAAATAAGCAGAGATCAAACGCATGGGCTGCTTACCCTTGAAGCAGACTGTCGCAGCCAGAATGCGTTGCTGCTCATCATCAAAACCTGGAATATTCCGTACCGCCTTTAAAAAGGCTGTATCACCATCAGCAGCAATCGATGCTAAGGCAGCGCGGCGTAACAGAATGGCTACGCCGTTATAGGTCTTTTGACCCGCAGCAAGGCTAATGTAGCCAGCCGCCTCAAATTCTGCATGCGGATACTTATCATCCGTTAGCTTGAGTTCTTGTAGGCAGAGTGCATCGATTGGTGTGCGTGCTTTTTCTTGGGACTCTAGCCAGCGCAATACCTGCGGTAGCCTTACCTTAATCGAATTAACGTTCCAAGCTGCAATCCGCGTTACATCAGTCATCGATACCCAATTCATGTAATTTACGAGTAATGGTATTACGGCCAATT
>CANGWV010000061.1 GCA_947457875.1 Burkholderiaceae bacterium | reverse complement strand
ATAATTAGCGTTGATAATGTAGGCAGAAACAGCGCTACGCCCGTAACTAATACGAGCGCAATAAGCGCCATATTTTCGATTTGCATTAAAAAGTTCATCGTTAGATTATAGAATGGCTCCATGAAACAACTTGTCCTTATCCGCCATGGTGAATCCGCCTGGAACCTTGAAAACCGCTTCACTGGCTGGGCCGATGTCGATTTAACCCAAAAAGGCATCGATCAGGCCATCGCAGCTGGCAAAAGCCTTAAAAAAGCGGGATATGAGTTTGATATTGCGTACACCTCTGTTTTGCGCCGTGCCATCCGCACCCTTTGGTACGTTCAAGATGAAATGAACCTGATGTGGATTCCAGTGGTGCACAGTTGGCGCCTAAATGAGCGGCATTACGGCGCCCTGACTGGCCTGAATAAGGCCGAAACCGCGGCCAAATACGGAAATGAGCAGGTGCATCTTTGGCGCCGCTCCTTTGATATTCGCCCCCCCTTATTGGAACCAAGCGATGAGCGCAATAGCCACGGCGATCGCCGCTATACCAAGCTAGGGCAGGGTGAGATTCCCTTGGGTGAGTGCCTGAAAGATACGATTGATCGGGTGATGCCCCTGTGGAACGAGTCGATTGCGCCTGCACTTAAGCTCGGCAAAAGGGTTGTTTTGGTTGCGCACGGCAATAGCATCCGCTCCCTGATTAAATTCCTAGATGGAACCTCCGAAACCGACATCATGGAGGTCAATGTGCCCAACGGCAAACCCCTAGTCTATGAATTGGATGATGATTTGAAGCCAAAACAGCATTTTTATCTAGACTAGAGCAAAATAGGCGACATACTTAATCCAGCAGCAAATACACTCTATCGCCCACATGCGCCATTTATTTAAAAGCCTTGCTCTTGTTTCTGTTGATCTGATCGCCGGAGTCGCCGCGACTATCCAATTTTCTGCCACAGCGCAACAAGGCACCACAACGCTACCGCTGGATGAGCTCCGCACCTTATCCAATGTGTTTTCTCAAATTAAGCGCGAGTACGTTGAACCAATCGAAGACAAACAATTGCTGACCGATGCCGTAAAAGGCATGGTGAGTAGTTTGGATCCGCATTCTTCGTATTTGGATAAAAAAGATTTTTCAGAAATGCAAGAGCAGACAGCGGGCAAGTTTGCTGGGCTTGGCATTGAAATTACATCCGAAGATGGTCTGGTAAAGGTACTCAATCCAATTGAAGACAGTCCTGCAGCGCGTGCTGGCCTTCAAGCAGGTGACTTAATTACGCGTCTTGACGATAAGCCTGTTCGTGGCATGTCCTTGGATAAAGCAGTGCGTACCATGCGCGGTAAACCAGGAACAAAAATTACACTGACCATTTTTAGAAAAAGTGAAGAGCGCAGCTTTCCGGTCACGATCACTCGCGCTGAAATTAAAGTGCAGTCGATTAAAACTAAAATCGTCGATCAAGATATTGCATGGGTGCGAATTACCAGCTTTCAAGAACGCACTGTTCCCGATTTAGCAAAGAAGCTCAGTGAAATTGCCGAGAAAAATCCCAATTTAAAAGGCGTTATCTTGGATTTACGCAACAACGGCGGCGGCTTGCTACAAGGGGCTGTTGGGGTTGCGGCGGCCTTCCTGCCAGCCAATTCTGTAATTGTTTCAACCAAGGGTCAGGCGCCGGATTCCACCCAAATTTTCAATGCAACGCCTTCGATGTATCGCCTCAGCGAAGCAGGCGATCCCTTAGCATCGGTGCCTCCATTATTTAAGAAGGTCCCAATGGTCGTTCTTGTCAATGCCTTCTCCGCATCTGCATCGGAGATCGTTGCTGGTGCGCTCCAAGATTACAAGCGGGCTACCATTATCGGCAAGACCACCTTTGGTAAAGGCTCAGTGCAAACCGTTCGTCCACTCTCGAATGACTCTGCTCTGAAGATCACAACTGCCTACTACTACACACCCAAAGGACGATCGATTCAAGCCTTCGGTATTAAGCCCGATATCGCAGTTGATCAAAATAAAGATGGCGACCCCGATGACGTTTTAATTACGCGTGAAATTGATAGTGAGAAACACTTACGCAATAAACAATCGCCTGAAGAAAAATTAATATTGGATCGCCAAAAACGCCGTATTGAAGAATTGCAGCGCATTGAAGAAAAGAATGCCAATAAGACTGCAGAAGAGCGTGAAAAAGATAAGACCAAAAAACCCGTTGAGTTGGGTGGTCCCGATGACTTCATGCTGCAGCAAGCTGTTGCCTTCATCGAAGGTAAAGAAGTTAAGCGTTCAGCCTCTAAACTCGAATAAGTTAAGGCCATGAACGACGAGCAGTTATTGCGCTACTCCAGGCACTTACTGCTGGATGAAATTGACCTCGTAGGGCAAGAAAAACTGCTCAGCTCACACGTTTTGGTGATTGGGGCTGGCGGATTGGGATCCGCTGCCGCCCCCTATCTGGCAGCAGCTGGTATTGGCACCATCACCCTCATGGATTTTGATGCGGTTGAGTTAACCAACTTGCAGCGCCAAATCATGCATACCCAAAATAGCGTGGGTAGCAGCAAGGTGGATTCGGGCAAGCGTTTTCTGGAGGCGCTTAACCCAACTATCGACGTTATTCCAATACAAGAGCGCGCCACTGCTGGCAACTTGGCTGCGATTTTGCCTTCTGTCGACGTGGTTTTGGATTGCACCGACAACTTCACCACTCGGCAGTTGATTAATGCGGCTTGTGCCGAACATCGCGTCACCTTAGTATCTGGATCGGCATTGCGCCTGGACGGTCAACTGAGCGTATTTGATGTGAAGCGTGCTGACTCACCTTGCTATGCCTGTATTTTTTCGCCAGGTGAAACCCCAGAAGAAATCAATTGCGCCACCATGGGCGTCTTCTCCCCTTTGGTTGGAATTATCGGGACCATGCAGGCAGCGCAAGCACTGCAAGTACTAATTGGTTTTGGCAGCCCGTTGATCGGACGCTTGTTGTTATGGAATGCGCGTAATACCCAAATTGAAATAATTCAAATTAGCCGCAACCTAGATTGTCCAGTCTGCGGCCAGCATCACCCCACATAAAATCAATCATGCAATTAAGCAGAGGCAAGTGCAGCTAATGCATCCGCTTGCTCTGCTGGATCAATCGCGCTTAATAAGGCAGCTGTCGCTGCTCTCAGTTTACTAACGTCGGTTTTAAGGATTTCACGTTTCACCAATAGAAGTTGACTAAAGTGCATCGAGAAATCCGTTAAGCCCATACCCAGTAGGAGCTTGGTATAGATTGGGTCACCAGCCATCTCGCCGCATACTGCAATCGGAATGCCTGCCTGATTCGCTTGCTTAATAATATTCGCTAGTAAATTCAGAATCGCCGGATGGTATGGATCATACAAATGAGCTACTGCATGATCTGCTCGATCAATCGCCAATGTGTACTGAATCAAATCATTCGTGCCAATCGATAAAAAATCAAAGTGCCGAATAAACAAAGGCAATACTAAGGCGGCGGCCGGAATCTCGATCATCGCCCCAATTTGAATATTGGGATTAAACAATTGATCACGCTGTTGAAGCTGGGCCTTGGCCTTTTCAAGCAAACGTAATGTCTCGCTAATTTCTTTTGCATGTGCCAACATCGGAATCATGATCCGCGCCTGCCCGTGTGCAGAAGCCCGTAAAATCGCCCTTAGCTGAGTTAAGAATATCTCTGGCTCAGTTAGCGACCAACGAATCGCTCGCAATCCCAGTGGCGAGGTTCCAGTTTGCGACAAGTCGCTGCCCGAACCCAAGGCCTTATCAGCGCCGACATCAATGGTTCGAATATTAACTGGCAAACCATGCATGGCCTCAATAACGCGGCGGTACTCTAAATACTGCTGCTCTTCACCTGGAAGGGCTTCTTTGCGATTCATAAAGAGAAATTCGGAACGAAACAGGCCAACCCCTACCGCGCCAAACTCGACCGCCTGCGCTGCGTCTTCCGGTAATTCAATATTGGCTAAGAGCTCAATTTGAATGCCATCGCGTGTCTTGGTATCGGAATACTTAATTTGCTGTAACTTCTGCGACTCAGCAAGCTCAGTCTGTTGTAAAGCCCGGTAGTCTGCCAACAACCGATCACTAGGCGAAACCACCACCACGCCACGGTCGCCATCGAGTACAAGCCAATCACCATGACGAATAATCTCGCTGGCATGGCGCGCGCCCACAACCGCTGGAATTTCCATGCTGCGGGCCACAATCGCGGTGTGCGAAGTGCGCCCACCAAGGTCGGTCACAAAGCCTTTAAATGCATAGTCCTTAAAGCGCAACATGTCGTGCGGTGCGATGTCATGCGCCACAATGATGGCATCGACTCCCGCATCGGTTGGCGCCAAAAAATCAGGCTGGGGTAACCCATCCTTGTGTTGCGAATGCAGCGCTTTTAAAACCCGCTCTGCCACTTGTCGAATGTCGTGGGCACGCTCTTTCAAATAAGGATCTTCGATTTCTGCAAATTGCTCAAGCAAGTCGTTTAGTTCGGTCGTCAAAGCCCATGCTGCATTAAGGCGTTCAGTCCGGATCAACTTCAACGGCTTTTCAGCCAACGTAGGGTCAGCCAAAATCATGCTGTGGACATCCAAAAACGCCGCCATTTCTTGTGGCGCATCTTTTGGTAATCCCCCACGTAGGGTGCTTAACTCTGATTGAACCTGCTGAAACGCTGCAAGCAGTCGTTTGGCTTCTGCTTCCTCCTGGCCAGGATCGATTAAGTGGTGACTGACTTCGAGAGCGGCTCTGGAAATGAGTACGGCTCGGCCAATGGCAATGCCCTTGGATACCGGAATGCCATGCAATGAAAAGGTCACGGTTTATTCGCCCTCACCGAAGCGATCATTAATCAATGCGGTGATGGCTTTCATAGCTTCTTCTGAATCAGTGCCGATGGTTTCTAGGGTAACGGTACTGCCAATGCCAGCAGCCAGCATCATTACACCCATAATGCTCTTGGCATTAATTTGACGACTTCCTTTACTCAGTAGTACTTCGCACTGGTATTGCGCAGCGAGCTGCGACAGCTTGGCCGACGCCCTGGCATGAAGCCCGAGTTTATTGATGATGGTGATTTCAGCGACTGGCATGTTAATCCTGAACCTCGGTAGTTTGTACACTGGCGACACCACCTAAACGCAAGATACCATTTTGACCACCCTGCAGCGTTTTTTGCGTTAACGTATCCAATGCATCATCTTTATAGGACACCGCGCGCATGAGCATGGGTAGATTAAGTCCCGCTAGAATTTGGACTTTCAATTTCGTGCCTGAACTATTCTGCTGGTTCGTCAGGCGCGAAGCTACGTTCGCCGGAGTTGCCCCCATCACATCCGTTAAGACTAAGAGCTCGCCATGCCTTTCAACTGACTTGGCGGCCGCCAATACCCGCTCAAAGCTTATCTTGGCATCCTCGTGCGCCGGGATATCGACAGCCTGAATGTGCTCTGGTACTGAGCCATACACATGCTCGGCAAAGCTCAGCATGGCGCTCGCTATCGGGGTGTGGGCAATGATCAGAATTCCGGCCATATTATTGCAAGACTTTTTCTAAAGCACGCAGCCAAATGGCAGCGACATCGCAATCGGTCTGCTCCGTAATTTCCACAAAACACGTTGGGCTGGTCACATTAATTTCCGTTAGGTAGCCACCAATTAAGTCTAAGCCTACCAAGAAAAGTCCTTTTTGCCAAAGTAGCGGCGCTAAGTATTGCGCTACCTTCATTTCTTGGGGAGTTAAAGGCATCGCCAAGCCCTTGCCGCCAGCCGCTAAGTTACCGCGAATCTCTGTGCCCTGGGGAATGCGCGCTAAGGCATAGGGAACGACTTCACCAGCGATGAGCAAAACGCGTTTATCGCCCTGTGCAATCTCCGGCAAAAAGCGTTGCACCATTAAGGTACGCGCGCCATTCTCACCGAGGGTTTCAACAATACTGGCCAAATTGAGGCCATCGCTTCCCACCCGAAAGACACCCATGCCACCCATGCCATCGAGGGGTTTAATCACAATATCCGCATGCCTTGCATGAAATGCCGCCACTTCAGCAAGGTCTCGCGTGACTAAAGTTGGAGGGATCAAGTCAGGGTACTCAGTAATGGAGAGTTTCTCTGAATGCTCCCGAATCGCAACCGGCTGATTAAACACCCGCGCCCCCTGACGAACAGCAGCGGTGAGCAGCCAGGTGGTATTGAGGTACTCGATATCGAACGGTGGGTCTTTACGCATCAAGACCGCAGAAAAATCGGCTACTGGGCGCGACTCGATTGCGCCCACCTCAAACCAGGATGAACTGCTCGGCTTAATCGCCAGAGACCTGCAGTCAGCTACGACGCTATTGTCTTTCCAAACAATGCCGCGCGTTTGCACAAACCACAGGCGATGCCCTGCTCCTTGGGCAGCGCGCATCATTGCCAGCGTTGAGTCCTTCTGTATCGCAAAGGAATCCAAGGGGTCGGCAATGAATAAAAAATTCAAGGGAATGTCTCGGTAGTGTTACTTACGCCACTTCTGCGTTGGGGTCAGTACGCTCTAACTCGAGCGATGATGCCAATAAAGCAAGACGGGCTACTACACCATACAAATAGAATCGATTGGGAGCAGCACTACCGGGTTTGGCGTGGTAATCGGGCATGGCATTTTGCTCAAATGCTAGGGGTACAAAATGCATACCGGGTGCATTGAGATTCTCGTCAGGACCGCGGTCCGTATGAACGCGATAAAAGCCGCCCACAACATAGCGATCAATCATATAAACCACAGGCTCAGCAACGGCTTCATTGACTTTTTCGAAGGTATAAACACCCTCCTGAATAATCACATCGCTGACCTCAAGGCCCTCTTTAACAATACTCATCTTATTACGCTCACGGCGATTGAGGTTTTTGAGCTGGCTTGCATCATTCACCACCATCACCCCCATGCCGTAGGTACCGGCATCGGCCTTCACGACAACGTAGGGCTTTTCTTTAATGCCATATTCGCGGTATTTTTTTGCAGTCTTTTTTAGTATCTGCTCAACTGCTACTTGCAATTCTTCTTCGCCCTGACGCTCATGGAAGTTCACATTGCTGCAGCTGGTAAAGAACGGATTGATCATCCATGGGTCAATGTTAACGAGCTTGGCAAACTTCTTAGCTACCTCATCGTAAGCCTCAAAGTGATTTGACTTGCGACGAATATGCCAACCGGCATGCAATCCCGGCAACAAGTATTGCTCATAGATATTTTCTAATATCGGCGGAATGCCCGCAGACAAATCGTTATTGAGCAAAATAGAGCAAGGATCAAAATCTTTAATCCCAAGACGTTGCTTTTTTAGGCCCAGTCGCGCGAGCGGCTCAAGCAATAAGCGATTGCCATCTGGTAAATCAATCCAAGTTGGCTTCTTAATGTCTTCGGACAAACTGCCCAGTCGCACATTTAGTCCAGCTTGTCGCAGAATCGATGAGAGCCTTGCAATGTTCTGCAGATAAAAGGTATTCCGAGTATGGCGCTCCGGAATCAATAAGAGATTTTTTGCCTCAGGGCAAATCTTCTCAATCGCAGCCATCGCCGCTTGCACTGCAAGGGGCAACATTTCTGGGGAGAGGTTATTAAAGCCGCCCGGAAATAAATTGGTATCGACTGGTGCTAGCTTAAAACCGGAGTTCCGTAAATCAACGGAGCAATAAAAAGGCGGAGTGTGCTCTTGCCATTCCAAGCGAAACCAACGCTCGATTGCAGGAGTTGCTTCAAGTACCTTGGTCTCGAGTTCGAGCAAGGGGCCGCTAAGGGCGGTAATGAGATGTGGAACCATCTCACTATTGTAAGTTTTTTTATAAAAAGGGCATTGGATCTAAAGAACCCAATAAAAAGGCTAAATAGGCCACTAGGGCCTATTTAGCTTCGACAATCCGCCTAGTTAGGATTCGTAGGCTGTTTCGCCGTGGGAAGCAATGTCCAAGCCTTCGCGCTCTTCCTCTTCCTTCACACGCAAACCAATCACGATATCGACCAGTTTGAATGCAACCACTGAGACTACGCCAGACCAAATCACGGTAGTAATCACGCCCTGGGCTTGCAACCAAACTTGGGTACCCATGGAATACTCGGCTGCTGCAGCGTTCGCAACATAATCCCAGATTCCAGAGCCGCCCAATGCGGGGTCAGCAAACACGCCGGTCAAAATCGCGCCAATGATGCCGCCAACGCCATGGACTCCAAATACGTCCAAGCTATCATCTGCACCCAGCATGCGCTTCAGACCCGAAACACCCCACAAGCAAAGTACGCCAGCAATAAAGCCAATTGCGATCGCGCCCATTGGACCAACAAAGCCAGCTGCAGGCGTAATCGCAACTAAACCTGCGACGCAACCTGACGCCCCACCCAGCAATGATGGTTTGCCTTTGGTGATCCACTCAGCCAGTGTCCATCCCAATACAGCAGCAGCAGTAGCCACTAAGGTATTGAAGAAAGCCAACGCAGCAGTTCCGTTTGCCTCCAATGCCGAACCGGCATTAAATCCAAACCAACCAAACCACAAGAGTGAGGCGCCAACCATGGTGTAAACCAAGTTGTGGGGCTTCATTGCTTCTTTACCAAAACCAATCCGCTTACCCACCATGTAAGAGCCAACTAGACCAGCTATGGCTGCATTGATGTGCACTACGGTACCGCCGGCAAAGTCAAGAACACCCTTCTGCCATAACCAACCTGCTTTAGCAGTAATGGCTTCAAGCGACGCCGCATCCTTGATGTCATCTGGACCAGGCCAGAACCAAACCATGTGCGCCACTGGCAAGTACGCAAAGGTAAACCACAGAACTGTAAAGACCAGAATCGCAGAAAACTTAGCACGTTCTGCAAAGGCGCCGACGATTAGGCAGCAGGTAATGGTTGCAAACGCCGCCTGAAATCCAATGAAGGTAAATTCAGGAATGACTACGCCCTTACTAAAGGTTGCAGCCACACTATCTGGGGTTACGCCAGCTAGAAACAGTCGATCT
>CANGWV010000060.1 GCA_947457875.1 Burkholderiaceae bacterium | reverse complement strand
TGCCAAAATAGGCCGATTCATATCTGAAACCCCTTTCATGTTTTAATGCTGTAAATGACTCGATTGTACGAATGAACCGTAGTTTTTACACCATTATGGCGGCGCAATTTTTTTCGTCGCTGGCTGATAACGCACTCCTTATTGCGGCTATTGCACTCCTAATCCAGCTTGACGCTCCGGATTGGATGACCCCATTGCTCAAGCTATTTTTTGTACTGTCTTACGTCCTTCTGGCCGCCTTTGTGGGTGCATTTGCAGACTCCAGGCCCAAGGGCAACGTCATGTTCATCACTAACACCATTAAGTTTGTGGGCTGTGCGGTCATGTTGTTTGGTAGCCATCCATTACTATCGTATGCCATTGTGGGCCTTGGTGCTGCCGCTTACTCCCCCGCTAAATACGGCATCCTCACCGAATTACTTCCCCCAGAGCGCTTAGTCGCGGCCAATGGCTGGATTGAGGGTCTAACCGTTAGCTCCATTATCTTGGGTACGGTGTTAGGCGGGGTGCTCATTAGTGTCGGCGTCTCATCGCGCTTACTCGGGTTTGACCTACCGATGATTGAAACCGGCATCGATACGCCAGCCGAATCCGCTATTTTGGTCATCATGGTGATTTACATTATCGCCGCCCTCATTAACCTCAAAATCCCCGACACTGGCGCGCGTTATGTGGCCCAAAAGACAAATCCAATCGATTTGATTGCGGATTTTGCCCATTGCTTTAGAACCCTGTGGGCTGATCGCTTAGGTCAGATCTCCCTAGCGGTAACCACCCTCTTTTGGGGTGCTGGTGCTACCTTGCAATTTATTGTGCTCAAGTGGGCTGAAGTCGCCCTCAACATGAGTCTCTCGCAAGGCGCTATTTTGCAAGCCATCTCTGCCGTTGGCGTTGCCGGAGGTGCAGTCTGGGCTGCCAGCCGCATTCCTTTAAAACAATCATTGAAAGTCTTGCCGTATGGAGTGGTGATGGGCATCGGGGTGTGCTTCATGGCGATTTACCACATCGATATGATCCCGCCGATTGTGCTCGTCGAGTTTGGCAAAATGAAACTCACACTCAATATGATTCCGCCGTATGCGCTACTGATTATGGTCGGCTGGCTCGCAGGCTACTTCGTGGTGCCAATGAACGCCCTCTTACAACATCGTGGCCACGTCTTGCTATCAGCAGGCCACTCGATTGCGGTGCAAAACTTCAATGAAAATCTATCTGTCCTGAGTATGCTGATGCTGTATGCCTTGCTCATTTGGCTTGATGTGCCAATTGCCTATGTCATTACTGGATTTGGTTTATCCGTCAGCATCATCATGATTCTCATCATGCGCCGGCATGCCCGCAACCAAGCGGAGTATGACTCACTGCACCTCATTGGTGAAAGCAAGCACTAGCCAGTCAATGCATTGCTTTATGGTTTAAAGGCTTTGCAGTACGGAGCGGGCGAGTAGTAAATCTTCCCAAAGTAAAGCCTTATCTTGCGGTCTAGCCAAGACTTGAGCCAGCTCCAGTGTTGCGATCAAGGGCACATCTGCTTCGCCATGCATTAGAGAATGGATTGCGCCACGTAACTCCGTTAAGGGCGCATGTTCACCGGTCAAGCGCTGCGCGCTCGCCGCGCCAAATGCAACGGCTACCAGCGGTACTGTGCTTGATTGGATTAACGCGTCGATGTTGGCCTTTTGGTCTTGCCAGACCCAAGCGCCATTCGGCAAGCCCAGCACCCGTAGGATGTTTTGGAATAACGTTAAGGCATCACCCTGCGGTTTGGTGCCGATAAAAATCCATCGGCTGCTGATTTCAGCTGTGTGCTCCGATGCATTTGCTGTGGGCTGAGGAGATGCTGGCGGATTACCTTGAGGCGCCACTGAAGAGCTCTGAGACGCGATGCTACTGGATCGATCGACCCATTCAGTAATCCCCATTTCTTTTAGAAAAGAGGATCGCATGCTGGAGCCGTTGGGCGGAATCGTATTCATTGTGCTTCTAGGGTAATCGATTTTGCCATTACCCCAGCATCTTCACGTTTGCCGGTCACTTCATCGGCAGGGTAATACCCTCTGCGCACGCCAATGATGGCGTAGCCCAGCCGTTCATACAATTTGACAGCGGGGATATTGGAGGGGCGCACCTCAAGAATAATGCGACTCATTTTCTGCTGAATCGCAATGCCCTCAATGGCTTGCATCACACGGCTACCAATGCCATTTCGCCTTAAGACCGGATCAATCGTGATGTTGAGTAAATGCAATTCATCAACGGCCGGATACAAAATGCAGTAGCCCCACAATGCAGGCAAATTAGTCGCAGGCTGTGTCTTTGTGTTGATCTCTGGTCTGATGCAATAGGCCCAATGCCCTGCAGTAAGGGAATCTAAAAAATTACCTTGTGTCCAAGGATGACTATGCGAAATTGCCTCCAAGGACATGACCGCTCGCATATCCGATGGCTGCATCGGCATGAAGGTCAATTGGGTATCGAGGGCGCTAGTCATCTAAGGCATGAATAAGAAAGGGATTACTGCAAGATTAAGACTTCTATTTTGCACCACGTTCAGCGCTTGTCAGGGCTACTTTATTTCGGACATACAGGGGCTCTAATTGATCCACTGCAATGAGTTGCTGATTAGCCATCATTGCCTGTACGCAGCGCAGTACGCCGCGAGCACTGACCCCAAGTGCACCATCCATCTGAGTAGAGGGCATACACTGCTCAAAATACGTGGGGTATTGGGTAACTGCACTGCCAAATACGCATTGGCTCATGCCAATTTGAATATCTTCTGGCTTACTTAGTTGAATATCGCCGATGCGCTGAGGCAATACGATGGTATCGGCGCCTACTTGCCCAGCGATCCTCACACCGTAATTAGCCCAATACACTTCGCCCATGCGGGCATCAATCGCAACCGTAAACTCGTACTGGCTGGCATCCATGGCTTGTATCAACGGATTGTCGATTGCACTGGCTGCAATCGCATCCAGACTCGCAACCGGTGCAACTGGCAAATCAGTAGCGAGGGCCAAGCCTTGGACTACCGCAATACTCAAGCGCACGCCTGTAAACGCACCTGGACCAATGCCTACGGCAATCGCATCCAGATCGCGCAACCTTATTCCCTCTTGTTTCAGCAGGTCTGTAATCCATGGCAGAAGGTGCTGGCTTGCACTTGCCCCCAGTAATTCATGGCGCTCCGCTATTTTCTCAGCTCTATCATTAACTGAAAGCGCAACAGAGCACCACGCAGATGAGGTATCGATCGCAAGAATGCGCTTCAAGGACAAGCCTTACGACGACAGCGCTTGAATGATGTCAGGAGGCGCCTGAACCAACTCAATCAAAACGCCCTCACCGCCAAATGGAAATTCATCACTACCTTTGGGGTGAATAAAAATAATATCGTGACCTGCCGCACCTTTCCGAATCCCGCCGGGGGCAAAGCGGAGGCCTTTACTACTAAGCCAGTCATGGGCTGTCTGTAAATCATCTACCCATAGGCCAATGTGATTGAGCGGGGTTTGATGCACTGCGGGCT
This sequence comes from Burkholderiaceae bacterium, assembly GCA_947457875.1. Taxonomy (GTDB): domain Bacteria; phylum Pseudomonadota; class Gammaproteobacteria; order Burkholderiales; family Burkholderiaceae; genus Polynucleobacter. Next base: position 5,476 of record CANGWV010000060.1, on the reverse strand, counting down.
TTTTTGTAATATCCACTGGTTGCATTAAATCAACCTCGATCTCATGGGCGCCTTTGCCGATTGCGCAGATGTCTTCATTGACGTTTTCCCGTTCAGATACATAGGTATCTTTAAAGGTGAAGCCCAGTAAATCGACCCACAAAGAGCGCAGACGATGCTTATCTTCGCCGCCAATGGCAATTTGCTGAATCCCTAAAACACGAAATGGCCTTGCCTCAGTCATGCTGGTCCTTTACTCAAAACGAATGATGATTTGATCCACCGCTAGGCTATCACCCTCGTTGGCCAAGATTTCAGAAACAACGCCATCCTGCAATGCTGAGAGAGTGTTCTCCATCTTCATGGCTTCAATCGAAGCTAATTTTTGACCTGCAGTGACGCTATCGCCAGCCCGTACTAATATTTTGGTAAGGAGGCCTGGCATCGGCGACAAGACCATTTTGGAGGTGTCCGGCGGTAACTTAATCGGCATACGTGCTTGCAACTCTGCGCCAAGCGGACTTAACACCATGCATTCGTATTGGGCGCCATCCAATACCAAGTGATAGCGAATGCCGCGGCGTTCTACTTGTGCTGATATGGACTGCGTGCCATTGATCGTGGCATTAAGCACAATTTGCCCCGGACGCCATTCACTGACAATATCGTAGCGGCTGATGCCCTCAGTGGTTTCCACATAAACCGAGTAGATGCCGTCTTTATGCTCAACCCGCGTTGGTATGTCGATGGGATCATTCATCGACCCAACCCGCTTGCCAGTAACCAACACAAATTTTTTGGGAATTTGCATCTCATGTCCTGGCAGCTGACCGTCAATTACTTGTATGTATTCCAGATACCGTGTGCGCATGAAGGTGGCGAGCGCAGCCAGGCGATTGGGATCGGCAGGCTGTACTGAATCGCGCTGAAATCCATTGGGGTACTCTTCAGGAATAAAGCCCGTTGTAAAGTCGCCCGAAATAAAGCGGGGGTGCTGCAAGAGCGCTGCCTGAAACGAAATATTGGAATGGATCCCACGAATCACAAATTGATTGAGGGCGTGACGCATTTTCTGTATCGCTTCCATGCGGTCGCTGCCATGCACAATCAGCTTGGCAATCATCGAGTCATAGTACATGGGGATTTCGCCGCCCTCATACACCCCTGTATCGACGCGAACACCATTCTCTTCTGCTGGAGGGCGGTATTTCACGAGTCGACCCGTCGACGGTAAAAAGTTACGGAAGGGATCGTCAGCATTGATCCGACACTCCATCGACCACCCATTTAGCTTGAGTTGATCTTGCGTAAAGGATAGCTTTTCACCGGCAGCAACGCGAATCATTTGCTCGACTAAATCCAATCCTGTAATTGATTCGGTTACGGGATGTTCTACTTGCAAGCGGGTATTCATCTCCAGAAAGTAAAACGATTTATCTTTTCCAACGACAAACTCAACAGTGCCGGCGGATTGGTAATTGACGGCGCGCGCTAAAGCGACGGCTTGCTCGCCCATGGCTTTACGGGTAGCAGGATCAATAAATGGCGATGGCGCTTCTTCAATCACCTTTTGGTGACGCCGCTGAATCGAGCAATCACGCTCCCATAGATAAACGATATTGCCGTGCGCATCCCCGAGTATCTGAATCTCAATGTGCCGCGGACCTTCGACAAACTTCTCAATAAACACGCGGTCATCGCCAAAGCTGTTCATGGCCTCGGTACGGCACGCTGCAAAACCTTCGAATGCCTCTTGATCGTTGTGCGCAACCCGTAAGCCTTTGCCACCACCACCCGCCGATGCTTTGATCATCACCGGATAACCAATATCCTTGGCAATCTTGACTGCGACATCTGGACTATCAATCGCTTCGTTAAAGCCCGGAATCGTATTAACCTTAGCCTCCATGGCTAATTTTTTGGAGGCGATCTTATCGCCCATAGCGGCAATCGATGCAAACTTAGGTCCGATAAATACAATGCCCTCTTCTTCACAGCGCCGAGCAAATTGCTCGTTCTCGGATAAAAATCCATAGCCAGGATGCACAGCTTGAGCGCCAGTCTCCTTACAGGCCTGAATGATGCGGTCCATCACCAAATAGGATTCACGCGATGGCGCAGGTCCAATGCAGACAGCCTCATCTGCGAGTTGAACGTGCCTTGCCTCCCGATCGGCTTCAGAAAATACAGCAACTGTCTGAATACCCATGCGTTTGGCTGTTTTTATCACTCGGCACGCAATCTCGCCACGATTGGCAATCAGGATCTTTTTAAATAAAGTGGTTTTCATGTGATCTTGCCTATCCATTACAGGGGAATATTGCCGTGTTTACGCTCAGGATTTCTGAGGTCCTTGTCTTTGAGCATGGCCAGGGAGCGCGCAATGCGCTTGCGTGATTCGTGCGGCAAGATCACATCATCAATGTAACCGCGCCGACCGGCCACAAAGGGGTTGGCAAACTTGGCTTTGTATTCCGCTTCGCGGGCAGCAATTTTTTCTGGATCGCTCTTCTCTTCGCGGAAGATAATTTCGACAGCGCCTTTTGGGCCCATCACCGCAATCTCAGCCGAAGGCCATGCGAAATTGACATCGCCCCGCAGATGCTTGGATGCCATCACATCATAGGCGCCACCATATGCTTTACGGGTGATCAAGGTTACTTTTGGTACGGTGCAATCTGCATAGGCATAGAGTAATTTCGCGCCATGCTTAATAATGCCGCCGTATTCCTGCGCAGTGCCGGGCATAAAGCCAGGGACATCGACTAGGGTGACAACGGGAATATTGAAGGCGTCACAAAAACGCACAAACCGAGCAGCCTTAATCGATGCCTTGATGTCCAAACAGCCAGCGAGAACGAGGGGTTGATTGGCGACAATGCCAATGGTTTGGCCTTCCATGCGACCAAAACCAATCAAAATATTTTTGGCGTAATCGGGCTGCAACTCAAAGAACTCGCCATCGTCTGCAATTTTACGAATCAACTCATGCATGTCGTAGGGTTGATTGGGGTTAGCTGGCACCAAGGTATCCAATGAATAATCGGGCGCCTCATCGCGCCGCGCCGAACGTAAAATTGGCGGCTTTTCTTTGTTGGATAAAGGTAAATAATTAAAAAAACGACGCAACACCATGATCGCCTCAACGTCATTCTCAAAGGCTAAATCACACACCCCGGAGACGGTTGAATGGGTTACTGCACCGCCGAGCTCTTCTGCAGTGACGTCTTCATGGGTTACGGTCTTGACAACCTCAGGGCCAGTCACAAACATGTACGAGCTGTCTTTGACCATAAAAATAAAGTCGGTCAAGGCGGGTGAATAGACTGCGCCGCCAGCAGATGGCCCCATGATTAAGGAGATTTGTGGAATGACACCAGAAGCAGTCACATTGCGCTGAAAAATATCGGCATAGCCACCCAACGATGCAACCCCTTCCTGAATACGGGCCCCGCCAGAATCATTGAGTCCGATGACTGGAGCGCCGACTTTCATGGCCTGATCCATGATTTTGCAAATCTTCTCTGCATGGGCTTCGGATAAAGAACCCCCGAGCACCGTAAAGTCTTGTGAAAAGACAAACACCAGTCGACCATTGATCATGCCGTAGCCCGTAACAACGCCATCACCTGGAACAGTTTGATCTGCCATACCAAAATCGGTGCAGCGGTGCTCAACAAACATATCCCACTCTTCAAAACTACCTGCATCCAAAAGCAATTCGATGCGCTCACGGGCGGTTAACTTGCCTTTGGCATGCTGTGCCTGAATCCGTTTTTGTCCTCCGCCCAGGCGCGCTAACTCGCGCTTGGCTTCCAATTGTTGGATGATGTCTTGCATGCTAACTCCTTAGAAAGAGGTGTGGCCCATTGCCTCAAGTAAGCGCCTTGCAGCAACCGAGGGGGCGATGGTGCCGAGATTGACGGCATTACTCAGCTCAGGAAGCAAAGCCTGAACCGCAGGATTATTTTTAAATGCACTTTTAAGTCCAGCATCGATGCGTTCCCACATCCACGAGCCTGCCTGCACTTGACGTCGTGCAGCCAATCGGCCATTTGCCGTTTGCAGCTTCTGAAAACGGAGGATGTGATCCCATAAATCAGTGATGCCAGTTCCTTGCAAGGCAGATAAGGACATCACAATCGGATGCCAATACTCGGCATCGTGCGTTGCGTGGTCTGGATTGCCCTGAAACCCCAATAATCGCAGTGAGCTGGTGATAAAGGCTTGTGCGCGCATGGCGGCATTGGGATCAATGTCCGATTTATTGATCACAATTAAATCGGCTAACTCCATCACGCCTTTTTTAATTGCCTGCAAGTCATCGCCTGCATTGGGTAATTGCAAGAGTAAAAATAAATCCGTCATACCGGCTACGGCGATTTCGCTCTGACCTACACCGACGGTTTCTACAATCACGACATCGTGTCCAGCGGCTTCAGCAACCAGCAGCGCCTCACGGGTTTTTTCAGCAACGCCGCCCAGCGTTCCGGAAGATGGGCTGGGGCGAATGAAGGCACTTTCATGGACCGACAGGCGCTCCATGCGGGTCTTATCACCCAAAATCGAACCGCCCGATAGGCTCGACGATGGGTCGATTGCCAATACAGCAACGCGGTGACCACGCTCAATTAAATAAAGTCCCAGGGTTTCAATCAGAGTTGACTTGCCTACTCCTGGTACGCCTGAGATACCCAAACGAAAGGACTTCCCTGTATTTGGCAGTAAGGCATTGAGTAATTCATCTGCACGCCTGCGATGATCTAGGCGAGTCGACTCAAGCAAGGTAATGGCCTTGGCTAAAGCGCGGCGTTGTACCGGTCCTGATGGACCCGTAATCGCATCAAACAAAGCTTGGTCAGCGGCAGGCAGCATGACGAATTAGAGTGGCTTTGCTTGTTTGCGAATTTGCTCGAGTACGTCTTTAGCGGAGGCAGGAATGGGGGTGCCTGGACCGTAAATACCCTTTACGCCTGCCTCATACAAGAATTCATAATCTTGTCGCGGGATAACACCGCCGACAAACACAATGATGTCATCGGCGCCCTGCTTACGCAGCTCGGCAATGATCGCCGGTACCAAGGTTTTATGACCTGCTGCTAAGGTAGAAATGCCCAGCGCGTGAACGTCATTCTCAATTGCTTGGCGCGCACATTCCTCTGGCGTCTGAAAGAGTGGTCCAATGTCGACATCGAAGCCCAGATCAGCAAACGCCGTGGCGACTACTTTTGCGCCGCGGTCATGGCCATCTTGACCCAGCTTGGCAATCATGACTCGAGGCCTGCGTCCAAAATCGCTAGCGAATTGCGCGAGCTCCCCTTTGAGTTTTTCCCAGCCCTCGGCTGAGTCATAAGCAGCTGCATACACACCGGTCACCTTTTGCGTATCGGCGCGATGGCGCCCGTAGACTTGTTCTAAAGCGTCAGATACTTCACCGACGGTAGCGCGCAAGCGCATTGCTGCCACCGCTAACTCCAATAAATTGCCGGTTTGATCT
>CANGWV010000059.1 GCA_947457875.1 Burkholderiaceae bacterium | reverse complement strand
CGGTCGAGCATAATCGCGCTCCAAATCCATTAAAATCAGTGATTTGATTATATCTATACATGAAAGCCACACAAACCTTTCTCGCGACCCTCAAAGAAGCCCCTTCAGACGCTGAGGTGGTTTCGCATCAGCTTATGGTGCGTGCTGGCTTAATCCGTAAGTTAAGTGCCGGAATTTATAACTACTTGCCACTGGGTTTAAAGGTGATTCGCAAGGTAGAAAACATTATTCGCGAAGAGATGAATCGGGCCGGCGCGATTGAACTCTTAATGCCCATGATCCAGCCAGCAGAGCTTTGGCAGGAAACCGGCCGTTGGGAGAAGATGGGCCCTGAGCTCCTCCGAATTAAAGACCGACATGAGCGCGATTTTTTAATTCAGCCTACATCCGAAGAAGTTATTACGGATTTAGCCCGCAATGAAATCAGAAGTTACAAGCAGTTACCAGTGAACTTCTATCAAATTCAGACCAAGTTTCGCGATGAGCGTCGCCCGCGTTTTGGCATCATGCGTGGCCGTGAGTTCAGCATGAAAGACGCCTATTCATTTGATCGAGATACTGCTGGCCTGAAGCAGTCGTATCAGTTGATGTTTGATGCCTATACCCGTATTTTTGAGCGCATGGGTTTGGTGTTCAGGGCCGTCACTGCCGACAACGGCGCAATTGGTGGCTCAGGTAGCCAAGAGTTTCATGTGATTGCCGATACCGGTGAAGATGCGATTGTGTATTGCCCCAACTCCGATTACGCAGCCAATTTAGAGGCTGCGGAGTCGCTTTCCTTGATACCCGTTCGCGCTGCCCCAACCGTTGCAATGCAAAAAGTGGCAACGCCCGACCAAACCCGCTGCGACCAAGTAGCCCAGTTCTTGTCCCTTCCGCTCGAGCAAACCGTGAAGACCTTGGTTTTCGCAGTAGACCAAGAGAAGGGCCCCGCCAGACTCTTCATGCTCTTGCTCCGCGGCGATCACGAGTTAAATGAAATCAAGCTCAGCAAAATTCCTGGCCTAGCCGAATCCCGTTTTGCCAGCGAGTCTGAGATAGCGATTGCATGCAATGCGACGCCGGGTTCATTGGGCCCAGTTGGCGTACATGCTGATGTGGTGGTGATTGCCGATCGTACCGTAGCCAATATGAGCGATTTTGTCTGCGGCGCTAATGCCACTGGATTTCATTTGACTGGCGTGAACTGGGAGCGTGATTTGCCCTTGCCGCAGATTGCTGATATCCGCAATGCCATCGCAGGCGATCCGTCGCCAGATGGTAAAGGCCCAGTTGAAATTTGCCGCGGCATTGAGGTAGGACATGTGTTTCAGTTAGGTACGCGCTATTCAGAAGCAATGCGTTGTACCTTTTTGGATGAGAACGGCAAAGCACAACCGATGGTGATGGGTTGTTATGGCATTGGCGTGACGCGCTTACTTGGCGCAGCGATTGAACAGGGCCATGATGCTCGGGGTATTGTGTGGCCGATTTCGATGGCGCCATTTGAGGTAGTGATTTGCCCTGTGGGTTACGACAAGTCGGAGTCTGTCAAGGCAGAAGCCGATGCCTTGCACGATGCACTGCTAGCTGCGGGTATTGATGTAGTGCTCGATAACCGTGGTGAGCGTCCGGGAGCGATGTTTGCCGACTGGGAGTTAATCGGCGTGCCTTACCGTGTGGTGATTGGTGAGCGCGGACTCAAAGACGGGCAGCTGGAGTTTCAAGGTCGCACTGAAAGTGCTGCGCAAAACATTCCACTTGCCTCGATTAAGGATCACGTCATCGCTGCTGTTCAAGCGGCCAAGCAACAGATCGTTTAATGGAATAAAGGCAAAAGGTAAGGTAGTTTATTTTTTAAATAGGCCGCCAAGTCCTTTGGCCGCGCCACGCGCTGCCATCGAGCCCATCATGCGGGCCATCTTGCCACCCTTAAATTGCTTCATCATGGTTTGCATTTGCTCAAACTGCGCGAGCATGCGATTGACTTCTTGGACTTGAACGCCGGCGCCTGCTGCGATGCGCCGTTTACGACTTGCTTTAAGTAACTCAGGCTTGCTGCGCTCTTGCGCGGTCATGCTGTCGATGATGCCGCGCATACGCTTGATTTGCAGATCTGCTTGACTCATATTGACCTTGCCCGCATTTTGCGTCATATGACTCGGTAATTTGTCGAGCATATTGGCCATGCCGCCCATTTGTTGCATTTGGGTAATCTGATCCCGAAAGTCGGCTAGATCAAACCCGCCTTTTTGCATCTTGACAGCCAGCTTCTCGGCTTTGGCAACATCGATGTTTTGATGGGCTTGCTCAACCAAAGCCAGAATATCGCCCATGCCCAAAATGCGGTTGGCCATGCGTTCGGCATCAAAGGGTTCAAGGCCATCCATCTTCTCGGCTACGCCGATGAATTTCAGCGGCACGCCTGTGACATGGCGTACCGATAAGGCCGCGCCGCCTCGAGAATCGCCATCGAGTTTAGTGAGTACTACGCCGCTCAAGGGTAGTGCTTCATGGAATGCTTTGGCAGTATTGACGGCGTCTTGACCCAGCATCGCATCGACCACAAAGAGGGTCTCGATCGGTTTGACTGCCTTGTGTAGTTGTGCGATCTCTTGCATCAAGGCTTCATCAATACCCAGGCGACCTGCCGTATCGACAATGAGCACATCAAAGTAGTGACGGCGTGCCCAGTCCAATGCATTAGTGGCAATCTCTACTGGTTTTTGATTGGTATTGCTAGGGAAGCATTCCACACCAACCAATTGACTGACGGTTTCTAGCTGTTCGATCGCGGCAGGGCGATAAACGTCGCAGGAGACGGTTAATACTTTTTTCTTTTTCGTTTCACGCAGCCATTTGGCGAGCTTGCCGACCGAGGTTGTTTTACCCGCACCTTGTAAGCCTGCCATCAAAATCACGGCAGGGGGTTGGGTGGCCAGGTTGAGTTCACTGCTTTGACTGCCATCGCCCGCCATGACACTGGTTAATTCCCGTTGCACTACCCCAACCAGTGCCTGTCCTGGGCTGAGGCTGCCAACCACTTCCTCGCCAAGGGCTTTGAATTTAACTTGTTCGAGTAGGGACTTGACTACCGGAAGCGCTACGTCGGCTTCTAGTAAGGCCAGACGGATCTCGCGCAGCATATCTGCGGTGTTCTTTTCGGTGAGGCGAGCCTCACCCCGCATTGTTTTAACAACACGAGAAAGGCGGTCTGTGAGGTTCTCTAGCATTTATCGATTAGACTTTCCAAATGACAATTTTAGGTTACTCCAGCTTCGACTGGCTTCCCTCTGCACTTTATCTGCTTTTGCTGATCACATTAAGTGTGCGGCCGCGCAATCGGCCTGAAACTAAGCCCTTCATTTTTCTGGTACAAGGCCTAATTTTCCTCATTCTATTGGTGCATGGGGCGGTCTTGCATGACTCGATCTTTACGCCCGAAGGCTTTGTCTTTGGGTTTGCGCAAAACCTTTCCTTAATCGCTTGGGTCGGACTGGCGTTTTATTGGTTTCAGAGCTGGATTTTGCCAATATCCAGCATGCGCTTAATGGCCCTTGCCTTGGCAATGGTGTGCGCAGTTTTGCCCGATATTTTTCCTGGGACCTTACTCTCGGCCAGAACGGTTTCGGATGCTTGGTTCAAAGGGCATTTCATTGTGGCAACCAGCGCTGTTGGCTTATTAAGTTTGGCAGTGATGCATGCCATTTTAATGAGCATTCAGGACCGGGCATTGCGCCGTCAGTTTACCTATGCTCAAGATAGCCGTATTGGCCACTGGCTAGAGTCTTTGCCACCCTTGATGGCAATGGAAAGCCTTCTCTTCAGTTTTATTTACGTCGGCTTTGCATTACTGAGCTTGACGGTTTTTTCTGGGCTCTTCTTTTCGCAGGCGCTATTTGGTCGGCCACTCGTCTTTGATCACAAAACCATCTTCGCCTTGATCTCCTGGTTCTTATTTGCCGGACTGATTGTGGCGCGTTGGCGTGTGGGTTTGCGCGGCTTAGTAGCCATTCGCTGGGTCTTGGGCGCCTATGTTGCGCTCATTCTGGCTTATGTGGGCAGCCGCTTTGTGCTTGAAGTTATTTTGCAGCGAACCTAATTGTGCTGAAATGGATTTTGCTGCTGGTCGGCGTTGGTCTCATTTACTTTTGGATTAAAAACAAGGGCCGTGCTGCTCAAGTCGAAAAAGCAAAAGCCCAAGCCCCTGCACCAGTAATTGCAGAGTCAGAAGAAATCAAGCCTTGCCGCCATTGCGGAGTGCATTTGCCCAGTACTGAGGGCGTAATGCACGAAGATCGTTTTTACTGCTCTGGTGCACACCGCGAAGCGATTGATTCCAAGGGTTGGTTGGGATCGGCAATGTGGCGGGTATCCCCGAATTTTGATGCTCGGCCGAATGGAACAAAGACCGATCTGGTGGTGTTGCACCACATTAGCTTGCCGCCCGGGCAATTTAAAACCCAGAACAGTACGCAATACATCGTTGATTTTTTTCAAAACCAACTCGATCCGCAGGCACACCCCTATTTTGCTGACATTGCGGAGCGACGCGTCTCAAGCCACTTCTTGATTGCGCGCTCAGGACGCACCATTCAATTTGTGTCTACCCAGAATCGAGCTTGGCATGCGGGCGAATCCCAATTTGAGGGGCGCGCACGTTGCAATGATTTTTCGATTGGGATTGAGCTCGAAGGCGACGGCGATACCGTTTTTGAAGAAACGCAGTACCACGCTTTACAGCAGCTCATTACGCAGTTGCAATCCCAGAATCCCCATTTCCGTTTTGCTGGCCATAGCGACATTGCACCAGAACGAAAAACCGATCCTGGAGTTCAGTTTGATTGGGTGCGGTTTCAAAAAGACAACAGATTGCCCATTGAAAAATTACCATTTGGCCTCGCTTCGCGCTAGTTATTTTAGGCCTATTCTTATGTATGTAAGCATTCGCTTACATTAGCCGCCAACAAAGTAAACAGTTTCTGAATTTGCACCAATATTGACCCTCATATTGCGTATAAAAATAAGGGCAAATCCTAGGTAATTTTTTTAATAAAAAGCATACGTGACTCGCAATAATTCCCTATACTTAGTACCTTAGTGCAGAAAAAACACTAGATGTAGTGTTGTTTTGCCAAAAAACACAATTACAAAATAAGGTTAAATCCTTGTTTTAAAAAGACATTTCTTATACGAACTAAGGTAAACGCAGGGGCGCTATGACATATACCAATCAATCCGTAGCAGAGGCACAATTAGGGCAACCATCCGGCGGCAACCCCACCGCAAATATGACCCAAAGTCCATCTGCTGGATTTGTTGCTGGTGGTGTCGGCGGTACCCAAGCAACCCAGTTATCGGATTACAAAATTATTCGGCGCAACGGGTCGGTGGTGGCGTTTGAGCCATCCAAAATTGCGATTGCAGTTACTAAAGCATTTTTAGCAGTCAATGGCGGACAGGGCGCTGCCTCTGCTCGGGTTCGCGAACAGGTCGAACAATTGACCCATGACGTCGTTCGCGCCTTATTCCGTAGTCGCCCTAATGGCGGCACCTTTCACATTGAAGATATTCAAGATCAAGTTGAATTAGCGCTCATGCGCAGCGGCGAGCACAACGTTGCCCGTGCCTATGTCTTGTACCGCGAAAAGCGCAATCAAGAACGCGCAAGCCACCAAGCAGCCGCACCAGAGACACAAACTACGGCACAGCACGCAGAGTCTGGCATCACTGTGATCGACAATGGCGTAAGTAAGCCCCTCGATATGGCTGCTTTGCGTACGGTGATTCAGGCAGCATGTGAAGGTTTAGGTAATGCAATTGACGCTACCCCCATCCTGACTGAAACCATCAAGAATTTGTACGACGGTGTACCCATGGCGCAGGTATATGACTCTGCTATCTTGGCCTCCCGCACCTTGATTGAAAAAGATCCGGCCTATAGCCAGGCAACCGCACGAATCCTCATGCACGTAATCCGCAAAGAGATTTTGGGTTACGAGGTTTTGCAGGGCAATATGCAAGCCGAGTACAGCACCTACTTTGCGAAATACATTAACGAGGGTATCGGTGCTGAGTTGCTAGACCCCCGTATGCGTGAATTTGATTTGGCGCGCCTGGCTACCGCCCTGAATGCGGACCGTGACTTGCAGTTCAATTACCTCGGCCTGCAAACCCTGTACGACCGCTATTTCTTGCACATTGAAGACCGCCGCATCGAAATGCCACAGGCTTTCTTCATGCGTGTAGCCATGGGCCTTGCTTTGAATGAGCTGGATCGTGAAGCCCGCGCTATTGAGTTCTATGAAGTGCTCTCGACATTTGACTTTATGTCCAGTACGCCAACCCTCTTTAACTCAGCGACAACCCGTCCGCAGCTCTCCAGCTGCTACTTGACCACCGTCGCAGATGACCTCGATGGCATTTATGAGGCCTTGAAAGAGAATGCATTGCTGTCGAAGTTCGCTGGCGGCCTTGGTAATGACTGGACCAATGTGCGTGCCCTCGGCAGCCACATCAAAGGTACAAACGGCAAGTCACAGGGTGTAGTGCCATTCTTAAAGGTAGTAAACGATACTGCTGTAGCAGTAAACCAAGGCGGTAAGCGTAAGGGTGCGGTTTGCGCCTATTTGGAAACCTGGCACTTGGACATCGAGGAATTCTTGGAGCTGCGCAAGAACACCGGTGATGATCGCCGTCGCACGCATGACATGAATACCTCCAACTGGATTCCAGACCTCTTCATGAAGCGCGTGATGGAAAACGGCAATTGGACCCTCTTCTCCCCATCCAATACCCCCGATTTGCACGACAAATTTGGCAAGGCATTTGAAGAGGCGTATGTTGCCTATGAAAAGCAGGCTGAAAGTGGTGCCTTGAAGCCATCCCGCACCATTCCTGCTCAGCAGTTATGGCGCAAGATGCTGGGCATGCTATTTGAAACCGGCCACCCTTGGATCACTTTTAAAGATCCTTGCAACATCCGCAGCCCACAACAGCACGTTGGCGTAGTCCACTCATCCAATCTGTGTACCGAGATTACCCTCAATACCAATGACGACGAAATCGCGGTCTGTAACTTGGGTTCGGTGAACTTAACTGCCCACATGACAACCGATGCAAATGGCCGTATGGTCCTCGATCACGATAAATTACAAAAGACCATCGGCACTGCAATGCGCATGCTCGATAACGTGATTGACATTAACTACTATGCGGTTGCTAAGGCGCGCAATTCAAACCTCAAGCACCGTCCAGTCGGTCTTGGCATCATGGGCTTCCAGGATTGCTTGCACATGCAGCGCATTCCTTACGCAAGTGATGAAGCAGTTCAGTTTGCTGATGCGTCCATGGAAGCCGTTTGTTATTACGCCTATCAGGCTTCGAATGCCCTTGCAGAAGAGCGCGGCACCTATAGTAGCTACAAGGGCTCGCTGTGGGATCGCGGCATCCTCCCGCAAGACTCCGTGCGTTTGTTAGCGGAAGAGCGCGGCGGCTATTTGGAAGTCAATATGTCCTCCACTTTGGATTGGGATGGTCTGCGCGCACGCATTAAGCAGTTCGGTATGCGCAATTCCAATTGCGTCGCCATTGCACCGACTGCAACGATTTCCAACATTATTGGCGTATCGGCGTGCATTGAGCCTACCTTCCAGAACCTGTTTGTGAAATCCAATTTATCGGGTGAGTTCACGGTAGTGAATGAGTATTTGGTACGTGACCTCAAAGACCGCGGCCTCTGGGATGAAGTCATGATTGCCGATTTGAAGTACTTTGACGGTACCCTGTCCAAGATTGATCGTGTGCCACAGGATTTGCGTGATATTTACGCAACCGCCTTTGAGGTAGAGCCAAGTTGGCTGGTGGAAGCGGCATCGCGCCGTCAAAAATGGATCGATCAAGCGCAGTCCTTGAATATTTACATGGCTGGCGCCTCCGGTAAGAAGCTCGATGACACCTATAAGTTGGCTTGGTTGCGTGGACTAAAAACCACGTATTACCTGCGCACGATGGCAGCAACCCACGTGGAGAAGTCGACTGTAGCAAGCGGTCAGCTTAACTCGGTGTCTAGCGGCGGTGGCGTGAACGGTACCGACGCGGCAGCACTAGCGGCGGATGGCCCTGTTTGTACGATGCGTCCTGGTGACGCTGGGTTTGATGAATGTGAAGCGTGCCAGTAAGCCATTTGCTAACTGGTAGTGAAACGATGGAATTTTGGAGAATACTATGTTGAATTGGGAAGAAGAAGTGGCGCCAGCACTGGCTAAAGTCGGTTTAGCGCCGCAGCCAGCAGTGCAACCACAGAAATCACCACAGCCAGATCAAGTGGCAATGGCACCCCAAACTGCGGCACCTGCGCCAGTAGCGGCTGCTTTATCTGGTGGCGCAGCCTTGCGCGTCAATGCCGCTGATAAGCGCGTGATTAATGCGAAGACTGACGTCAATCAGCTGGTTCCATTTAAATATAAGTGGGCCTGGGAGAAGTATTTAGCGGGTTGTGCAAACCACTGGATGCCACAAGAGATCAATATGAACCGCGATATTGCGCTCTGGAAAGATCCCAATGGCTTGACTGAAGATGAGCGTCGCATCATTAAGCGCAACCTGGGTTTCTTCACCACGGCAGATTCGTTGGCCGCAAACAATATTGTTTTGGGTACATATCGTCACATTACTGCTCCAGAATGCCGCCAATACCTATTGCGTCAGGCTTTCGAGGAGGCAATTCATACCCACGCCTACCAATATATTGTGGAATCCTTAGGTTTAGACCAGTCTGAAATCTTTAATGCGTACAACGAGATTGAGTCAATTCGCAATAAAGATCAGTTCTTAATTCCGTACATTGATGTGCTCACGGATCCGAACTTTAAGACTGGCACACTAGAAAACGATCAAAAGTTACTGCGTTCGCTGATTGTTTTTGCTTGCGTAATGGAAGGTTTGTTCTTTTATGTTGGTTTTACGCAAATCCTTGCAATGGGTCGCCAAAACAAAATGACGGGTGCTGCTGAGCAGTATCAATACATCTTGCGTGACGAGTCCATGCACTGCAATTT
>CANGWV010000058.1 GCA_947457875.1 Burkholderiaceae bacterium | reverse complement strand
GTCGCCGATCTCAATGTGGAGCGCGCAAAAGAATTAGTTGGTGATCGCGCACAGGTTGTTAGCGATGCCCGTGCGGTAATTGCCAATCCCGAGATTGATATCGTAGTTGAGTTGATTGGTGGTTATGGCATTGCGAAGGATTTGGTACTCGAGGCCATCGCCGCAGGTAAGCACGTTGTTACAGCCAATAAAGCCTTAATCGCAGTCCACGGCAATGAAATCTTCAAAGCAGCGCATGCGAAGGGTGTGATGGTGGCGTTTGAGGCTGCAGTTGCTGGCGGCATACCGATTATCAAAGCCTTGCGCGAAGGCCTGACCGCAAATCGAATTGAATGGATTGCCGGCATTATTAATGGCACTACCAATTTCATTTTGTCGGAGATGCGCGACAAAGGCTCTGATTTTGCAACGGTGTTAAAAGAGGCGCAGCGCTTGGGTTACGCTGAGGCGGACCCGACATTTGATATTGAAGGCATTGATGCAGCCCACAAAGTCAGCATCATGAGTGCGATTGCGTTTGGTATTCCCATGCAATTTGATAAAGCCTATGTCGAAGGTATCACGAACTTAGCGGCAACCGATATTAAATATGCAGAACAACTCGGTTACCGTATTAAGTTGCTCGGCATTACCAAGAAAACAAAATCCGGAATTGAATTGCGAGTTCACCCAACCTTAATACCAAGCAAGCGCTTGATTGCCAATGTGGAAGGCGCCATGAATGCGGTGCAGGTATTTGGTGATGCAGTGGGCACCACGCTTTACTATGGCAAAGGTGCTGGCTCAGAGCCAACCGCTTCTGCTGTAATCGCTGACTTAGTGGATGTCACCCGTTTAATGACGGCCGATCCCGAAAATCGAGTGCCGCATTTAGCGTTCCAGCCTGATGCCGTGCGCGACACGGTCGTTTTGCCCATCGGCGAAATCACCACCAGTTACTACTTGCGCTTGCGCGTTGCGGATCAAGCTGGGGTATTGGCCGACATTACCAAAATACTGGCATCCCACGGCGTTTCGATCGACGCACTCTTGCAAAAAGAAGCCAATGAGGGTGAGAGTCAAACTGATCTTGTCATGCTGACGCACGAAACCAAAGAAAAGAATATGCTCGCTGCGATTGCGGATATGCAAGGCCTGAAAACCGTCGTTGGCGAGATTGTTAAAATTCGCCTCGAAAATTTATCCTAAAGCACCATGCGTTATCAGTCGACCCGCGGCAATAGCCCAGAGCAATCGTTTCTTGAAATTTTGTTGGGGGGATTGGCTCCAGATGGCGGTCTTTATCTGCCAGTGGAATACCCGAAAGTAGCTGCAGCCCAATTGGATTCTTGGCGGGGACTTTCTTACGCGGACTTGGCGTTTGAGGTGTTGCGTTTGTATTGCCCAGATATTCCAGAATCGGATTTGCGCGCGCTGTTACGCAAAACCTATACTGCTGCCGTTTATAGCAATGGCCGCCCCGAAGACAAGGCGAGTGACATTACACCGCTGCATTGGCTGGGCGAGGAGAGCGGTACGCACATTGGTTTGCTCAGTTTATCGAATGGCCCTACCTTGGCATTTAAAGACATGGCTATGCAATTTCTGGGCAATATTTTTGAGTATGCGCTCAAGCGTGCTGATCAACATCTCAATATCTTGGGCGCCACTTCAGGTGATACCGGTAGTGCAGCAGAATACGCTATGCGCGGTAAGGCAGGCGTCCGAGTGTTCATGCTTTCCCCCAAAGGGAAGATGAGCGCCTTTCAGTCGGCGCAAATGTATTCCTTGCAAGACCCGAACATTTTTAATCTTGCGGTGGATGGTGTCTTTGATGACTGCCAAGACATCGTCAAAGCAGTCAGTAATGATTTGGCATACAAAGCCAAATACCAGATTGGCACAGTCAATTCGATTAATTGGGGGCGCGTTCTTGCGCAAGTGGTGTATTACTTTCAAGGCTATTTGCTGGCTACGCAATCCAGTTCTGAAAAGGTATCCTTCACCGTTCCTTCGGGTAATTTTGGTAATGTCTGTGCGGGACACATTGCCCGCATGATGGGCTTACCGATTGAGCGCTTGGTGGTTGCCACCAATGAAAACGATGTCCTAGATGAATTCTTCCGCACAGGAATATACCGCGCGCGTAAGTCTGCGGAGACCTTGCACACCTCGAGCCCATCGATGGACATTTCCAAAGCCAGTAATTTTGAGCGCTTTGTTTTTGATTTGCTTTCCCAAGACGGCAAGCGTACAGCTGCTCTCTTTAAGCAGGTTGAAGAAACCGGCGGATTTGATTTATCAAATGATCCTGCATATGCCACGATGCAGCAGTTTGGTTTTGCATCGGGTCGGAGTACCCATGCTGATCGTTTGAAGACCATTCGGGATGTCGATGGCAAGTACGGTGTAATGATTGATACCCATACCGCAGACGGCGTCAAAGTAGCGCGCGAGTATTTGCAAAAAGATATTCCGATGCTGGTGCTGGAGACTGCGTTACCGATTAAGTTCGAAGAAACGATTCAAGAGGCACTTGGCCGCCCCGCTGATTGCCCGCCAGCATTTAAAGACATCAAGTCACTGCCGCAGCGCGTAGAGCATATTCCTGCAGATGTGAATGTAGTGAAGCAGTTTATTGCTCAGCACGTCACCTGAGACCGTCATGACAAAGCCACCGATGTTGACTGCGCAGCAGGCCTTGGACCATTTACTTTTGCACGCTAAGCCAGTTGCTGAGATTGAAAGCGTTCCAATGCAGGCTACATTAGGTCGTGTTCTTGCTGAAAACGTGAATAGCCTAGTTGATGTGCCGCCGCTGGATAACACCTCAATGGATGGTTATGCAGTCCGCACTGCTGATACTCAAAATCCTGGAAGCGTCTTAAAAATTGCACAACGTATTCCGGCAGGCTCCGTTGGTATAGAACTCCAAGCAGGAACTGCTGCTCGTATTTTTACAGGCGCACCCGTTCCTCTCGGTGCAGATGCCATAGTCATGCAAGAGGATTGCTCTACTCCTGAAGGTTGGGCTGATCAAGTCCAAGTAAATATTGCGCCTGTATTTGGCCAGTGGATACGTCGTCGGGGCGAAGATTTAACAGCCGGTAAAACAGCGCTCACTGCGGGTACTTTTTTACGGCCACAGGAGCTTGGTGTCGCTGCCTCTGCCGGCTTAACCCACCTAAACGTGAAACGCAGAGTCAAGGTTGCCGCATTTTTTACTGGGGACGAGCTATCCCTTCCCGGTGAGCCATTAAAGCTAGGCGGGATCTATAACTCGAACCGCGATACCTTACTGGCCTGCATTAAAGCCTTGGGATGTGATGCGACTGATTTAGGTATCGTGCCAGATCGGCTTGATGCGACGCGCGCTGCTTTGCGTCAAGCAGGCCAAGATCATGATTTGATTATTACCTCTGGCGGGGTATCGGTTGGCGAAGAAGACCACATTAAGCCGGCCGTAACTGCCGAGGGAAGATTGGATCTTTGGCAAATTGCGATTAAGCCCGGTAAGCCTTTAGCATTTGGTGCGGTTCGTAAATCGGATCAACCAAACGATGGCGAGGCTTGGTTCATAGGCTTGCCTGGCAACCCCGTTTCGAGCTTTGTAACATTCTTATTATTCGTAAGGCCATTCATTTTAAAGTTGCAGGGCCGCGAAGCAAAACAAACGCAATCGTATTCGATGCGCGCAGACTTTGATTGGCCAAAAGCAGATCGCCGCAATGAATTCTTGCGCGTGAAAATCAACAGTCAAGGCGGACTCGATTTGTACCCCAATCAAAGTTCCGGGGTGCTAACCAGCGCAGCATGGGGAGACGGCCTGGTGGATTGCGCCCCAGGGCAGGCAATTGCTAAAGGCGATCTCGTGCCTTACATTCCGTTTTCAGCATTGCTGAGTTAATCGGATTACGATCTAGTCATGAAACTGCAACTGCGCTACTTCGCCTCGATACGGGAAAGCCTCGGATTAGAGCAAGAGGCAATTGAATTGCCTGTGTCTGTGCACACGATTGATGATTTGCGTTCCCATCTACGATTACGCGGCGGTATTTGGTCTGAAGTCTTGGGTGAGGGCAAGGTATTGCGTTGTGCTCTCAATCACCAGATGGTTAATGCGTCGACGGAATTGATTGATGGCGCCGAAGTCGCTTTTTTCCCACCGGTGACGGGCGGCTAAGATGGCGATTCGTATTCAGCAGGCGGATTTTGATCTCACTACGGAGATTGCAAACTTACGTAAAGGCGATCTGCAGATTGGCGCGATTACCTCGTTTGTTGGTACGGTGCGGGATATGAACGAAGGCAGTGCGGTTAATGCCATGACCCTGGAACACTATCCGGGCATGACCGAAAAAGCACTCGAAGACATTGTCAATCAAGCAAAAGCGCGCTGGGACATTCGGGATGCGCTGGTGATTCACCGAATTGGACCCTTGATGCCAGCAGATCAAATTGTGCTGGTAGCAGTAACGAGTGCGCACCGCGGCGAATCCTTTTTAGCCTGCGAGTTCATCATGGACTACTTAAAAACCGCAGCGCCATTTTGGAAGAAAGAAGATACGCCCGAGGGTGGACGCTGGGTTGATGCCCGCGTTACCGATGATGCAGCTGCTACGCGCTGGAATCAAAAAAAGCCCGCTTCTTAGCTCGGGGTAAGCGTTTTAACTTCATTTCTGCTTTGGATGCCGCAGATCGGTCAGGGTGTTCTTGAGTGGCTAGTAGGGTTACAGGCAGCCTAGAGCGGGTATAGCGTGCCCCTACACCGGTATTGTGGGCATTCAGGCGGTGTTCTAGCCGATTGGTAATCCCAGCGTATAAGCTACCGTCAGCGCACTCTAAGAGGTAAACAAGCCAGGTCAAATTGGATTTATCCATTCAAAAACGCTTGAAATTGGGGATATTGCCCTAATATTCTAATGAAAGAAGCCGTATCGAATGCCAAATGCCATTCCGATTGGCTTAATCCCATTTAATAGGACGCAATATGAGAATCGATAAATTAACGACTAAATTTCAAGAGGCCTTGAGCGATGCGCAAAGCTTGGCCGTAGGCAAAGACAACCAGTACATTGAGCCGGCCCATTTATTGCTAGCGATGCTCAAACAACAAGACAGCGGCGTACGTAGTCTATTGACGCGTGCGGGAGTCAATGTGGCTAGTCTCGAAAAGGGCGCGGAGAAGATGATTGCAGCGCTGCCAGAGGTACAGGGCAGTGGCGAAGTTCAGGTCGGACGTGATCTGGCAAATTGGCTCAATTTGACTGAAAAAGAGGCCAATAAGCGGGGCGATCAATTTATTGCGGGCGAATTGTTTTTGCTCGTCGTGGCAGACGACAAAGGCGAGCTGGGCAAGCTGGCGAGGGAATGCGGCCTCACCCGCAAAGCGCTCGAGGCAGCGATTGATTTGGTACGTGGTGGTGAGTCCGTCAATAGTGCCGATGCTGAAGGGCAGCGTGAAGCGCTCAAAAAGTACACCCTTGATTTAACCGAGCGTGCGCGTATGGGCAAGTTGGATCCGGTGATTGGGCGAGATGATGAAATTCGCCGTACCATTCAGATATTGCAGCGCCGTGGCAAAAATAACCCCGTATTGATTGGTGAGCCTGGCGTTGGCAAGACAGCGATTGTTGAGGGCTTAGCCCAGCGTATCGTCAATGGCGAAGTTCCAGAAACCCTCAAGAATAAGCGCGTACTGGTATTGGACATGGCCCTGTTATTGGCTGGCGCAAAGTATCGTGGCGAGTTTGAGGAGCGCCTGAAATCAGTCTTGAGTGATGTTGCCAAAGACGAAGGCCAAACCATTGTCTTTATCGACGAAATCCATACGATGGTTGGAGCCGGTAAGGGCGAAGGTGCCATGGATGCTGGCAATATGCTCAAGCCCGCCTTAGCGCGCGGTGAGTTGCATTGCATTGGCGCGACCACCTTAGAGGAATATCGTAAGTACATTGAAAAAGATGCCGCTTTAGAGCGCCGCTTTCAGAAGGTCATGGTCGATGAGCCCAGTGTCGAGGCGACCATTGCGATCTTACGGGGCTTGCAGGAGCGCTACGAGCTGCACCATGGCATTGAAATAACCGACCCAGCGATTGTGGCGGCTGCTGAGTTATCGCACCGTTATATTACCGACCGATTCTTGCCAGACAAGGCAATTGATCTGATCGATGAGGCAGGTGCGCGCATCAAGATGGAACTTGACTCCAAGCCGGAGGTGATGGATAAACTCGATCGCCGATTGATTCAGCTCAAGATTGAGCGTGAAGCCGTCAAAAAAGAGAAAGACGATGCTTCTAAAAAGCGTCTGCAGTTAATCGAAGATGAAATCAAGCGCTTGGGTGCCGAGTATGCTGATCTCGAAGAAATCTGGAAGGCAGAGAAGGGCGCGGCCTTGGGCGCGGCCCATCTCAAAGAAGAGATCGAAAAAGTAAAAGCAGAAATCGTGAAGTTGCAACGCGACGGCAAGCTCGAGCAGGTTGCTGAGTTGCAGTACGGGAAATTGCCTGAGCTGGAACAAAAACTCAAATCGGCTGCCGCTGCTGAAGCGAAAGATAACAAAGCAGGCACTACTAAGAATAAGTTACTCCGCACGCAAGTGGGCGCGGAAGAGATTGCCGAGGTCGTTTCACGTGCAACCGGCATTCCAGTATCAAAAATGATGCAAGGTGAGCGCGACAAGCTTCTAAAAATGGAAGACCACTTGCATCAGCGTGTCGTGGGTCAAGAGGAAGCCATTCGGGCAGTATCCGATGCGATTCGTCGCTCACGCGCAGGACTTTCCGAAGAAAACAAGCCGTACGGCTCATTTATGTTCCTTGGCCCTACTGGCGTTGGCAAAACGGAGCTGTGTAAGGCTTTAGCTGCATTCTTATTCGATAGCCAAGACCGGTTAATTCGGATTGATATGAGCGAGTTTATGGAAAAGCACAGCGTTGCCCGCTTGATTGGCGCGCCTCCGGGTTATGTTGGTTACGAAGAGGGTGGCTACCTTACCGAGCAAGTGCGCCGTAAACCGTACAGCGTGATTCTGTTTGACGAGATCGAAAAAGCCCATCCAGATGTATTTAACGTTCTGCTACAAGTGCTGGATGATGGCCGCCTGACTGATGGTCAAGGGCGCACAGTCGATTTTAAAAATACCGTGATTGTGATGACCAGTAATATTGGTTCACACCTGATTCAATCGATGACGGATAAAAATCAAGCCGAGATTAAGGAGGCGGTGTTTGGTGAACTCAAGACCCACTTCCGTCCGGAGTTTTTAAATCGCGTTGATGAGATTGTGGTGTTCCATGGACTGGATAAGGCGAATATCGCATCGATTGCCTCGATCCTGCTTAAAAACCTGTCAGCTCGTTTAGCAAAGGTGGATATGCAACTGGAAGTGAGCGATGCTGCACTGAACAAAATTGCCGAAGTGGGTTTTGACCCCGTATTTGGTGCAAGGCCGCTCAAGCGGGCGATACAGCAATACATTGAAAATCCGGTGTCCAAGATGATTTTGGAGGGTAAGTTTGGCCCCAATGACGTTGTCCCTGTGGATATTAATAAAGACGGCGACTTTAGCTTTACCCGCTTAGTGCATTAAAGCCATTCCGGCAGGGCTCTAGAACGAGTAAACTCGGTACATGACTGTGACGCATGCTAGTGCGCGTGCCAGTGATGTCCGAGTAATTAGTTTATTGAGCTTGGCACACGGCAGCTCGCATTTCTTTCATTTAATTTTGCCGCCACTTTTTCCGTGGCTAAAGACGGAGTTCGCCCTCAGCTACGCAGAGCTCGGTCTCCTGATGTCGGTTTTCTTTGTAGTCTCTTGCATCGTGCAGGCAGCCTCTGGGTTTTTAGTCGACCGTATCGGCGCTCGCCCGGTACTATTTGCTGGTGTCGGTTTGCTGGCACTGTCTGCAATCGTGCTATCGCAAAGTAATGGCTATGGCATGTTGATCTTTGGCGCAGTGATTGCAGGTTGCGGCAATGGCGTCTTTCATCCGGTCGACTACACCTTAATTAATCATAAGGTATCCGTTCCTCGACTACCCTATGCTTACTCGGCACACGGTGTCACTGGATATCTAGGCTGGGCTGTAGCCCCAGTCTTTATGGCTGGAATAGCCGCACTTTCGGATTGGCGAATCGCCTTGCTCTGCGCAGCAGTCTTAGAAGCTGCCATATTGCTGGTGCTGTGGTTTAATCGGGGCGATTTAATCGATGACGCTAAGCATCGCCGTGCAAGTGCAATCAAAGCAGCAGAGGAGGCCAATCCTGGTCGCGCGCCACAAGGGGCATTAGCGTTTTTGAAACTGACCTCGGTTTGGCTCTGCTGGCTCTTCTTTTTCTTCAGCATGATTGCCATGGCAGGCATTCAGTCCTTTGCGCCCAGTGCACTGAATCAGCTCTACGAGATACCTGTAACTACGGGTAATTTCTCGATCACCCTATTGGCTTTAGGTAGTGCAGCAGGAATGATTCTGGGCGGAATCATGGCGGCCAAACTCAAAATGCCCGATCGTATTGTTGGTACTTGCTTATTTGTTTGCGCTGTCATTGGCGTTTTGATTGGAGCGGAGTGGGTTACCGCTGCACTAGTGCCAGGACTCTTTTTTATGATTGGCTGCGGCCTTGGCATCGCAGCGCCATCGCGCGATATGATGATTCGCTCTGCAACCCCGCAAGGTGTATCCGGCAGCGTGTATGGCATTGTCTATTCCGGTATTGATCTTGGTGCGGCAGTGGGGCCGTTGTTATTCGGCATATTGCTCGATGCCGGAAAGCCCAATTCACTCTTCCTTGGCGTTGCCTTTTTGCAGTTACTGCTAATTCTGACCGCAGTAAAAGTAGTGGCCTCCAACGCGAATGCGGCGATGCCAAAAACCCAGTAACGCTCGCTTTTCACCATACGAAAAGCCGTTTTCATAGGCAAAATAGCTGCCATTGATTACCTTCGCTAGGGCTTTCAGTCCATGGCAAATCATTTCACATTGCGATATATTGCAGCTAATCCATTGTATTTAATGGAATATTCTTTTTTCTTCTGCAGCAAATTCTCTGTTGCCTCAAATCCAAGCATCCCTATACTCTTATATAAGACATAAGACTTATTCACGGCTTTGGGTTCAAGTGGCCTAGTCCAGTTCCACATTTTTTTTGGTCAATTGTTTTATATCTAAGGAGAGCAATATGGACAATCGCAAAGAAGAAGCAGTAAAGATTCAGAAAGACTGGGATACCAATCCACGCTGGCACGGTATCAAGCGTGGCTATACCGCAGAGGACGTAGTGCGTTTGCGCGGTTCGCTACGGATAGAGTATTCATTAGCCAAGGCTGGCGCAGAGAAGCTATGGAATCAAGTGAACAATGAGGCCTACGTCAATTGCTTGGGTGCGCTAACTGGCGGGCAAGCAATGCAACAGGTCAAAGCGGGCATTAAGGCGATTTACTTATCGGGTTGGCAAGTGGCTGCAGACGGTAACTCGTATGCGGCAATGTACCCCGATCAATCTTTATATCCCGTTGACTCGGTTCCCAAGATGGTTGAGCGCATTAATAATTCGTTTGAGCGTGCCGACCAAATTCAGTGGGCAAAGGGCATTAATCCAGGTGATAAGGGCTACATTGAC
>CANGWV010000057.1 GCA_947457875.1 Burkholderiaceae bacterium | reverse complement strand
CCTCAAGCCATTTGCATTGCTTCAGTAGCTTAGGAATATTCGGACTTCCATCGGCGTTAAAGGGCGTGATGACAGGTGAAAGCACTGCAGACAGTGGGGAAGGCTTGGGGGTCAACATGGGATCTCCGGTTTCTAGTGGATCGGTGTTAGTAAAGCACGAAGGTTAAAAAATGCTTCTAAGTTATCAATAGCCAAACGCGTCATAGCTTGGCGCGTTTCACGGGTAGCACTGCCAATGTGGGGGCTCAACACTACATTATGGAGTGGGATGAAGGCAGAATTCAACTGGGGTTCACTCGCAAATACATCGAGAGCCGCCCCGGCGATGCGATTTTGCTGCAATGCAGAAATTAGTGCCGATTCGTTTATGACACTGCCGCGGGCAATATTGATTAAATACCCATTCGGTCCAAGGGCATTTAAGACTGCCGCATCGATCATGCCTTCGGTCTCAGGCCCTCCCGGGCAAGTCAACATAATCACATCGGCCGCCTCGGCCAGCGCAACTGCGCTGCTATAGAAGGTGTAAGGGCATTTTTTAGCGCTAGGCCCTGTATAGGCAATGGTCACTCCAAATGCTTCGAGTCGTCTTGCAAGGTCAAGGCCAATTCGCCCTAAACCCACAATACCAACCGTTTTGCCCGCCAAAGTAGTTGTAATGGGGAATGCGTGCTCTTGCCATTCGCCAGAGCGAACGAAGCGATCTGCTGTAGGTAGGCGACGCAGCAATGCAAAGAGGAGGCCGATACCCAGCTCACACACGGCATCGTTCAGAACGCCGGGGGTAGTGCTTGCCTGAATGCCGTGGGCTTTAAGGTAATGTAAAGGCAGATTGTCGTAACCAACCCCGCAGCATGCGATTACTTTCAGGTTCGGGACTTGGCGGAGCAGGCTTTCCGGAATTGGGGTGTTGGAGCGCGTCAGGATCGCCTCATAGGAACCAGCGGGAACCGGTTCATGGGGATTGATTAAATGCACTGTTTTCAGGCTTCGATTGATTTCCGCTTGCATAATTTCTGGAAACGAACCGACCTGCAACACCGAATTGACGGGGATCATGTCTCACTACTATTTTTATTGAAATAATGCGCTATTGTAAGTGGATTTACCAAATTCACCAGTTTCTCAGACCGATATCAACAGGAAAACCTCCTTGAGCAATTCAGCAAACTCCAATGACAATCCAAGCGGCATGCGTAAGGGTTTAACCCGTTACGGCGATGCTGAATTCTCCCTATTTCTGCGAAAAGCCTTCATCAAAGCCATGGGTTTTAGTGATAGCGCGCTCGATCGGCCGATTATTGGCATTACGAACACCTTCAGCGATTTCAATCCATGCCATGGCAACGTGCCGCAAATGATTGAAGCCGCCAAGCGCGGCGTGATGCAGGCCGGCGGCATGCCGATGGTTTTTCCAACCATATCAGTGCATGAATCCTTTGCTTTTCCAACCAGCATGTATTTGCGTAATTTGATGGCGCTCGATACCGAAGAAATGATGCGTGCTCAGCCTGTCGATGCAGTCATCTTGATTGGCGGTTGCGATAAGACCATACCAGCACAACTCATGGGTGCGGCCAGCGTGGATGTGCCCGTCATCTCGATTCCAACCGGACCGATGCTGACCACAACCTATCAAGGCGATCGCTTAGGCGCCTGCACCGACTGCCGCCGCTATTGGGCCAAGTTCCGCGCCAAGGAAATCGATCAAACCGAAATTGATGCGGTCAATGAAAAACTGGCCCCCACTACCGGCACCTGCATGGTGATGGGTACTGCCAGTACCATCGCTTGCATGGTGGAGGCAGCGGGTATGAGCTTGCCTGGAACAGCAGCAGTCCCAGCTGTGATGGCCGAACGCTTTCGTTTGGCTGAGTTAACCGGGCGTCGTGCAGTTGAATTAGCGAAGATGCCATCCGAGCAAGCGTTAACGCCAGCACGCATCTTGACCTTAGAGTCGCTGACGAACGCCTTGACAGTGCTCCATGCGATTGGCGGATCAACCAATGCCTTAATTCATTTCACGGCAATTGCTGCTCGCTTGGGTGTCAAAATTGACCTGGAAGCATTTGATCGTTTGGGCCTTAATGTGCCGGTGCTGGTGGATTTAAAACCCAGTGGTATGCATTACATGGAACACCTCAATGAGGATGGTGGACTCATGGCGGTATTGCGCGAACTCAAACCCCTTCTATATTTAGATTGCCTGACCGTCAGCGGCAGAACCTTGGGCGAAGAGATCGAGGCTGCCCCCGTGACACACAACCGTAAAGTCATACGGATTGCGCAAGAGCCGATTTTCCCGGTTGGTGGTTTGGCTATATTAAAAGGCAATTTAGCGCCACGTGGTGCTGTGATTAAACACTCTGCCGCATCGCCGGCTTTACTCAAGCACCGTGGCCGCGCGGTGGTGTTCAGTTCTTTAGAGGACTTGGCCCTGCGCATTGATCGAGATGATTTGGATGTCAAGGCGGATGATGTCTTGGTCTTGCAAAACGCCGGACCAAAGGGCGCCCCCGGTATGCCAGAGGCAGGTTATTTGCCGATCCCTAAAAAGCTTGCGCAGGCGGGAGTCAAAGACATGGTGCGGATATCGGATGCGCGCATGAGTGGTACTGCTTTTGGCACCATCGTCTTGCACGTTACCCCCGAGTCGGCAGAAAATGGCCCGCTTGCGATTGTGCGTAATGGCGACATCATTGAATTGAATGTGGATGAACGCCGCATTGCGTTATTGGTGGACGATGCAGAAATTGCCCGCCGCCTTGCTGAACTAGCGCCGCCCGCAGTTCGTTTGAATATCCCCGCTACCGGGTATCGCCACCTTTATCAAACGACGGTGACCCAGGCAGACGTGGGTTGCGATTTTGATTTTATGGTGCCAGCAGCAACGCGTTCCGCACCCTTACTTAAAGGAAAATAAGATGTTATTTACCCCAGCGGAAACTAAGGTTGTCATTATCGGTGGCGGCACCATGGGCGCGGATATTGCTGCCGTGTGCGCACGTGGCGGCTGCGCTACGCAAGTAGTGGAGTTGACAACCGAGCGCCGTGCGCACCTACCCAATTACTTTGCGAATGCCATGACCGAATTGGGTTATGAAAACCGCATTCATTTATTGACTGTCGCCGGCTCACTCGACGAAGTTGACTGGGCTGATGTGGATTTGGTGATTGAGTGTATACCCGAGCGACTCGACTTAAAGCAATCGCTTTTTGCTGAGCTGGAAAAGCGGGCTAAGCCCGAAGCCGTCTTGGCCAGTAATAGTTCAAGCTTTCCCATTAGCGAAATTGCAGCCGGTCTCAAAACGACAGCCCGCATGATTGGCTTGCATTTCTTTATGCCCGCGCACATTGTGCCGTGTGTTGAAGTTGTGTGTAGCGAGAAGACCGCCAAGATGGTGGCCGAGAGTTTGTCGCGCCTCATGACTGCATGCGGTATGGTGCCGGTGATGGTGAAAAAAGATTTGCATGGATTTTTGGCAAACCGCTTGCAGCATGCACTTTCGCGCGAGGCGTTTTATCTGATCGATGAAGGCATCGCTACGCCAGAAGACGTGGACAAAGCCGTCCGCTTTGGTTTTGGTTTTCGCTACCTTGCAGCTGGCCCAGTGATGCAGCGCGATCATGCAGGTATAGAGATTCATGCTGCTGCAGGGGCGAGCATTTACCCATCACTGAATAACTCACCCAACATCGCCAACTGTTTGGGCGATCGCGCTAAAAGTGGCAAGCTAGGTATGAAGACCGGTGAAGGTTTTTTTGAATGGAATCCAGAAACCATTCGTGCTGAGCGCGATCGCTATGACTCTATTTTGCGCGAGGGCTTGAAGATCATCCAAAAAGAGTTGCCTAAGATCGATTAAGGCATCGCATCCTCAGTCCCATGGCTAGTATTGGCCGTGGGATTGCTTTATTCTTTTCAGTATGAAAAGAACCCTGCGCATTTGGGATTTACCAACCAGGCTGTTTCATTGGCTTCTAGTCGTCTGCATTGCGGGTGCGGTAATCTGCGTCAACATCGGCGGAAATCTAATGCAATGGCATGCCTATTTTGGCTATGCTGCATTGAGCTTGGTTTTGTTTCGGGTGCTGTGGGGATTTATTGGCGCAGTGCATTCGCGTTTTGCCACCTTTGTTCCAAGTCCGCAGCGCCTCATTGCCTACCTTAGGGGTAAGGAGGGTAGCGGCCTCGGCCACAACCCCTTAGGCAGCCTATCGGTTATTGCCTTATTGCTGGTGGTTGGTATTCAAGCCGGTACCGGTTTGTTCACGGACGATGACATTGCCTTTCAAGGGCCGCTTGCCAAGTACGTTTCGAACGCTACCGTCAGCTTGCTCGGCAGCATTCATGCACTCAACTCCAATATTCTGTTTGGATTAATTGGCTTACATCTCTTGGCGATTGCCTACTACCAATGGATCAAGCGCGAGTCAATCCTAATGCCCATGATTCAGGGTGATAAAGAGGTGGATGTGGAGCGCGATGGCAGTGGTTTGCCTGCTTCCGCACTCCATGCCTCCAAAGACGGTGCACTACAACGACTTACCGCATTTGTATTGCTGTGTGCAATTGCCTTGCTACTGCTCTATGCTTTAGGAATTATTTCTTTCTAAAATCATCGTGGCAGGCTTTGCAGGTTTGCCCTGTAGCACTAAATGCCTTTTTGATGTTTTCCAGATTGCCTGACTGAGCTGCCTGGTTGAGCTCAGTAATGGCGGTCTGCATTTTCTCTGACCCTGCTTTAAATTTAGCTGCCTCGGCCCAAATTGCAGGTTGGGCTTTACCACCTTCGGTACCAGCGCCAAAGGCTTGCCATGGTAGGGTAGATAGCGTTGCAATAATGGCTGCATTTCTAGCAACATCATCTTTGTTGTAAGGTACCTCTCCTTTGACAACTGCACCAATCCGCCCGAAGTGGGTTCCGATCAAGCTGAATGCGCTTTGACGGTATTTGATTGCATCTTCAGGTTTTTGAAACTGCGCAAAAGCGGGGCTAGCCGTAACCAAGATGATGGATGCTGCCAACATGCGCAGACCAGTTTTAGTGCTAAGTGGATTCGTGGACATGAGAGCTCCTTATGAATGAGAAAAGGTCAATGCCGTATCAGCATAACCCACTTCGCCGCCTTTTAAGCAGCCCAATTTACTTTTTTATAGTAAGTACTGCAGGGGCCACATTAAGAAACGAATGATGGATAAAAAGAAGCCGCTTAAGGGCTGCATCCACCACTCGCTTACGAGTCCGCTGATGGCCAGGCCCAAGACGATAAAAAAGCCCCAAGGCTCAATTCGGCTAAAAGGCACTGCTTGGCGGTAAGGTAAGAGACCAGTTAGGACTCGCCCGCCGTCCATGGGCGGAATCGGTAGCAGATTAAATACCAGCAGACTGATATTCCACATCACTCCCGCTTTAGCTACTGCGCCCAAATAAGGCTCATCGATACCCAGCAGCTGTGGCATAAACCAAAGGGTGGCCCATGCAATCGCCTGAATGAAATTGGATCCAGGCCCTGCCAAGGCAACCCAAATCATATCCATTTTGGGGTTTTTAAGTTGGTCAAAGCGAACCGGTACGGGCTTGGCGTAGCCGATTAAAAAGCCCGAATTCAGCAGAATTAAGGCCAATGGAATCAGTAAAGTACCTACTAAATCAATGTGTTTAAAGGGGTTTAATGTGACCCTCCCGAGTAGGAAGGCGGTATTGTCTCCGAGCCGTTTTGCAATGTAACCGTGCGCCGCCTCATGAATGGTGATGGCCAAAATCAGGGGAATCGCGTTGACGGCTATTGCTTCTATCGAAAAGGCACTTATCATGACACTATGATATCCACAGGAGCCTAACGTGACTGAAGAAAAAAAACCCGCTACCAAGATCCCAGCCCGCCCAGTTGCGGCAAAACCACCTGTTCGTCCCCCTGCCGGAAAAGGCCCGCAAGGCGCCGGTGGCAAGCCACCCAGTGGCTTTGGCGGCGGTAAAGGCATGATGCGCAAAGCCGGCCGTGGCCGTTAAATAGTCCTGCAATGCGGCTAGCCGATGGCCGGATGGTGGATAATTGCTCGACTGTACTTGAATACGCACTGCTAAAGGATGAGTTATGAATGAGTGGCATAAAGAAAGTAAAGACGAGATCAATAAAAAGATCATCACCTTGATCGTGATGTTGGCGGTCGCGACAAGCCTGGCAATCTTATTTGCGTTGGTTGCTGCCCATACGGGTTACGTATTTGGCTAATTGCCAACCGGCAGTTCGCTATGCATGCCCTTAGTTTTCGGATGAAGCCCGCGCTCCACCGGAAATGAGCAAACACCGCCAGCCCGCAGTTTTTATTGGGCATGGCAGCCCGATGTACGCCTTGGAGCCCAACCGCCATACGGCAGCATGGGCATCCCTCGGTAAGCGTCTTCATAAGCCCGATGCAATCCTCCTAATTTCAGCCCATTGGCTAACGCGGGGCATTTGGCTTACCGCGATGCAGCAGCCCAAAACCATTCATGATTTCGGCGGTTTCCCAGAAGCCCTGTTTCAAATTCAGTATCCCGCGCCAGGTAGTCCAGCCCTCGCGCAGCGCGTTCAGTCTTTGCTAACGCAAGCGGTCGTTTTGGAAGAGCACGAATGGGGAATCGATCACGGGGCATGGTCAGTATTGCGCTACCTGTATCCGAATGCCGATGTGCCGGTAGTGCAGCTAAGCTTAGATGGCTCGCTCAGTGCCAAGGAGCACTACACACTAGCTAAGCAATTGGTGCCCTTGCGCGATGAAAACATCCTGATTCTGGGTAGCGGAAACATTGTCCATAACCTGCGCTTAATTGATTGGGACGCAGGTGCAGTACCACTGCCATGGGCAACCGAGTTCAATCAATTCTTTACGAGTCAGATTTTGGCCAATCAGCATCCTCCTTTGCTGGACTGGCAGGGAGCAGGTGATGCGGCTCGGCTATCGATTCCGACTCCAGAACACTATTGGCCTGCTTTATACCCCTTAGCACTGCAAGGCAGTGGCGAGCAGGTAGAAATTATTAGTAATGGCATTGAGATGGGCTCCATTAGCATGCTGTCCTTCCTGATCCATTAACTACAATAAAACGATGGGCACATCACTGGTAGCAATTTTTTTTGGAGCGGGCTTCGGCGCGCTATTGCGCGCTGGCTTTAACGCCGTGGGCGCCGGGATGGTATCGGGCTTTCCGATGGGTACCTTGTTGGCCAATTTGTTTGGCGGCTATTTGGTTGGGATTGCCGTTGCCTTTTTTGGCAATAATGCTGCCATCGGACCTGAGTGGCGATTATTTATTATCACTGGGTTTTTAGGTGGGCTAACCACATTCTCGAGCTTTTCTGCAGAAGTGGTTGAGATGATGCAGCGCGGAGAATACACCTGGGCGGTGGGCACTGCTCTGCTGCACGTGATTGGCTCGCTTGTACTGACCTTGCTTGGGATCATGACCTACCAAGCAATCAAGTAAGTTTAGGCGAGTCCCAGCAATCCCAAAATAGCGCCAAGCAGAATGAGGTACATCGGATGCCAGCGGGTTGCAGTCGCAATGACTGCTGTGCCGAGTGTTAAAGCATACGCAACCCAATTGGTATTAATCTGCAGAGCAATCTGCCAAGCTGAGGCAAGAATGAGCCCAACTGCAAGGGCTGCTGCCGCAAACTGAATGGTTTGCTTAGCGCGCTCATGCCGCATGGTGCTAATGAAGCGTTGCAGCCAAAAGATCAGAATAGAAGATGGCCAGCAAATAGCTAGCGTTGCGATCAGCGCACCTACTACGCCACTTACATGCCATCCAATTAAGGTCACAGTCATTAAATTAGGCCCTGGCGCTGCTTGGGCAATCGCAAAATAATGCGCAAAGGTCTCGGCATCAATCCACTGTTTTTGTTCGACCGCAATCGCAAAGAGCGTTGGCAATAGGGCATTGACTCCGCCAAAGGCAATCAATGAGAACGCAGATAAGGTGATGAATAAACTCAGCAGGATCACACGACCCCCTTTGCTTTATGCCATGCAATGAATAGGGCAAGTGGCGAAGCAATTAAAACGACCCACCCCAGTGGCAGGGCAAGCCAAGTAGCAATGAATAGGGTCACCACAATAACCAAGAGCATCCGCGGATAGCGTAACTCTTCGCGCAGCATCTTGAGGCCAGTGGCGGCAATTAAGCCAACGCCTACAGCGGATATGCCGCGCAGCATCCCCTGAACTGCCTCAAGGTAACTGAAGTGATCGTAGAGCATGGCCAATAGCAATACCACGCCAATCGGTGCCAACATCAAACCCAAGACGGCTGCGAGTGCGCCTTTCGCACCGCCAAAACGGGAGCCAATGCACACTGCAAGATTGACAATATTGGGTCCAGGAACCAGCTGGCAGATACCCAAAATAGCATTGAATTCTGCGGCAGTGATCCACTGCTTTTGTTCCACAATCGTGCGCCGGGCCCAAGGCAATACGCCACCAAAACCCGATAGGCCAATCTTGGTAAACCCAATAAATAGCTCACTCGCACTGAGTTTGATTGGGACTGGCTCGATTAGATTGGGGGCTTGCAATGGAATATTTACGGAGTTGTGGATAGGCAGTGGATTACTATACTGTGCTTAGAGGCATCAACATAGAGGGAAACAACATGATTTTAGAGCACGTCGATATTCAAATTGATCCAAGCAAGCAAGCAGAATTTAATGAGGCCATTATTCGCGGCTTAGAGACGGTAGTATCAAAATCAAAAGGCTTTCGTGGGTATAAGGTAAATCACTGTGTGGAGTCCCCTGCGCGTTACCTACTCATGATTTACTGGGACACGCTTGAAAACCATATGGTTGATTTTAGAGAGTCTTCACTCTTTACCGATTGGCGTGCGATTGTTGGTCCTTACTTTACTAAGCCTCCTTTTATGGAGCATTTTGAGTTGGTTGGTAAATCGACTTAGTTAGTCGACTTAGTTAGACCTGCTTTTTACGAATCGATTGTTCTATCCCAATCGATTCGAGGGTGGGCTCTAGGGCTTCACGCT
Source organism: Burkholderiaceae bacterium (assembly GCA_947457875.1). Lineage (GTDB taxonomy): Bacteria > Pseudomonadota > Gammaproteobacteria > Burkholderiales > Burkholderiaceae > Polynucleobacter. Next base: position 705 of record CANGWV010000057.1, on the reverse strand, counting down.
CATCAAAGACAAAGCAACTGCCCTGGTAGTGTGCGGAGCCCACATCCTCAAAGTATTTAAGGATGCCGCCCTCGAGTTGGTAGCTATGTTCTATACCGATCTCGCGCATGTAAAGCCCCGATTTTTCACAGCGGATTCCACCCGTACAAAAACTAATCAAGGTTTTATCTGCTAACTCAGCTTGATGTGCCTTAATGGCTTCTGGAAATTCGCTGAACTTTTGGATATTGAAATGCACGGCATTTTCGAAGGTGCCGTATTCCACCTCAAATTGGTTGCGGGTATCAATCATCACAAGCTCTCGCCCTAAGTCATCAGTGCCGCGATCAAGCCACTCCGCCAGTTTGGTGGGCGTAATGAAGTGGGCTCTGCCCGTTTCAGGTTGAATGGTAGGGTGATTCATGCGAATAATTTCATTCTTAATTTTGACCAGCGCTTTCTTAAAGGGCTGATTGTCTGACCAGCTTTCTTTGACTTCAATGGGTGCAAAGCGCTGATCGCTGCGTAGCCAGGCTAGAAAGTCCCGCAACATGGGTTCAGTGCCGGCCAAAAATAGATTAATGCCTTCTCCAGCCAGCAAAATAGTGCCTTTCAGTTCGCGCGCATTCAGGGCATCAAGCATCTGCTGGCGCAGGCTATCGAGCTCCTCCAGACGAACAAATTGGTATGCGGCAATATTGAGAATCGGCTTCATTGGCGGTAGGT
>CANGWV010000056.1 GCA_947457875.1 Burkholderiaceae bacterium | reverse complement strand
TGAATAGTGTATTTACCGACGAAAACGACATCCAAGGGATGCGTGAAGCGGGCCGCTTGGCCAGTGAGGTGCTGGACCACGTGGCGCCTTTTGTGCAGCCTGGCATCAGTACCGGTGAGCTGGATCGCATTTGCCACACTTACATGCGTGACGTGCAAAAAACCATACCGGCGCCACTCAATTACCAGCCGCCGGGATATCCACCCTTTCCAGCTTCCATTTGCACCTCGGTGAATGACGTCATTTGCCACGGCATCCCTGGCGACAAAATCTTGAAATCCGGTGATGTAGTTAATCTCGACATTACCGTGATCACCCCTGCTGGCTACTTTGGGGATACGAGTCGCATGTTTATGGTGGGCGAGCCATCGGTATTAGCAAAACGGTTAACTCAAATTACATTTGAATGCATGTGGCTTGGCATCGCTCAAGTGAAGCCAGGCGCGCGCCTCGGTGACATTGGGCACGTCATCCAAACCCATGCTGAAAAAGCCGGCTACTCGATTGTGCGCGAGTATTGCGGTCACGGCATTGGCAAAGTTTTTCATCAGGATCCGCAAATTCTGCATTACGGTAGACCAGGTACAGGCGAAACATTAGAAGCTGGCATGACCTTCACCATTGAGCCCATGATCAATGCTGGAAAGCGCGACATTCGGACAATGCCAGATCAATGGACTGTCAAAACCAAAGACCGTAGTCTGTCAGCCCAGTGGGAACACACCCTACTCGTGACCCACAAGGGTGTTGAAGTCCTAACTTGGTCAGAAGGCAGCAACCCACCCCCCGAATGCGTTGCCGGCTTACATTTCCGCCCCAGCGCATAGATCGCCCTTACAAACGGCATACACCTATTCATGCTTACGGCCACACAAAAGCAAGTTGTAATCAGCAATGGGGCCGAGTTACGCAGTGCGCGTGAAGCAGCGTATGCGGAGTTTCAGGCCCACCAAGGCGTCGACAAACTAAGCAAGCAACTGAGCAATATGAGTGACGTGCTGCTCATGAATTTATGGTCGCAATGCCAATTACAAAACGATGCTGCCCTGCTTGCGGTCGGCGGTTATGGACGCAGCGAACTCTTCCCCTACTCCGACGTCGACATCTTAATTTTGTTACCCGACCACGAGTCAGAAAAATTATCTGCTCGCGTAGAGACATTCATTGCGCAATGCTGGGATGCTGGAGTCGAGATTGGCTCGTCTGTGCGCAATAGTGCCGAATGTTTATCGGAAGCGGCCCAGGACATTACGGTGCGTACGTCTTTATTGGAGGCGCGCTTCTTAGGGGGTAATCGCACTCTATTTACGCAATTCTCCAAAGCCTATTGGAATGCCATGGACCCCAAGGCCTTCTTTCAGGCTAAATTACTTGAGCTCAAGCAGCGCCACCAAAAATACCAAGATACGCCCTATTCCCTAGAGCCCAATTGCAAAGAGAGTCCAGGCGGCCTACGCGATATACAAATTATTACTTGGGTAAGTAAAGCAGCGCAGTTTGGTAATGGCTTTCAGGATTTGTACAAGAAAGGGATCATTACTCGGCGCGAGCTTACGGAGATCAAGCGCAATAAGCGCTTACTGGAAACCATTCGTGCCCACCTGCACTTGCTTGCAAAACGCCGGCAGGATGTGCTGGCCTTTGATTTGCAGGCGCCACTCGCGAGCGCCATGGGCATCGACGCTGAAAGCAATCGCGCCGCAAGCGAAGCCATCATGCGCCGCTACTATTGGGCAGCAAAAGCCGTAACCCAGCTCAATGATGTACTACTGCAAAACATTGAGGCCTTGCTATTCCCTCAAGAATCAAAAACTACCCATGCCATTCCCGGGGAAGAGAATCAATTCTTTATTGAGCGCCAAGGCTTACTCGATATCACCGACCCCATGCTTTACGAGAAACATCCCGAGCAAATTCTCAGAACCTTTTTAGTCTTTACGCAATCGCCCACCTTAACTGGCCTGTCTGCAACCATTTTTAGAGCGCTGTACAACGTACGCAAAGGCATGGACAGCGAGTGGCGCAAGGATCCTGCGAACCGCGCACTGTTCATGGAAATACTCAAGCAGCCAGATGGGGTCACACGCGCCTTCCAGCTGATGAACCGCACCAGCGTATTAGGCCGTTACTTACCCGCCTTCCGAAAAATTGTGGGGCAAATGCAGCATGATTTGTTTCATGTCTATACCGTTGACCAACACATCTTGATGGTGCTTCGAAATGTGCGTCGCTTCATGATCATGGAGCATACCCATGAGTTTCCTTACTGCAGCAACTTAATTGCCAATTTTGATAAACCGTGGCTCATTGTCTTGGCTGCCCTCTTTCATGACATCGCCAAAGGTCGCGGCGGCGATCATTCTGAATTAGGCATGCGCGATATGCGGCAGTTTGCTAAAGACCATGGTCTTAGCAAAGAAGATACCGAGCTCTTGGTTTGGTTAGTAGAAAAGCATCTGAAGATGAGTCAAGTGGCACAAAAACAAGACATCTCAGATCCCGATGTAGTCGCGAATTTTGCCAAAGAGATGGGCGATGAGCGCCATCTGACTGCGCTCTATTTGCTGACGGTCGCGGACGTCAGGGGTACTAGCCCCAAGGTTTGGAATGCCTGGAAAGCCAAGCTGTTAGAAGACCTCTACCGAGCCACCTTGCGCGTGCTGGGCGGCGCTAAAACGGATGCCACCTCGGAGTTAGCCCAACATCAAGAAGAGTCTCGACGTAATCTCAGATTAAATGGGATTGAAGACGAAGCATATGCTGACTTATGGAAAAAATTGGATGTCGCCTTTTTCTTGCGCCAAGATGCGGGCGATATTGCCTGGCTAACCCGCCACCTTTTTAATCGCGTCAATAGTACAGAGCCAGTGGTGCGCGCCAGACTATCGACAGTAGGAGAAGGCCTGCAAGTTGCTGTCTACATGCCCGATCAGGCCGATCTATTTGCCCGCATCTGCGCCTACTTTGAGCGCAATGGCTTCTCGATCTGGGACGCCCGCATTCATACAACGCGCCATGGGTATGCGCTGGATACCTTTCAGGTCACGGGCATGAATCGCTTAACCGAAACCGGGAGTTACCGCGACCTCATTCAGCTGGTGGAATACGAACTCAAGACTGCCCTTCAGAAAACGGAGCCGCTACCCCAGCCCAGCATGGGTCGCCTATCCAGGCAATCCCGCAGCTTTCCAGTACAGGCTAGGGTTAACATGCAACCCGATGATCGCGGTCAGTACGTCGTACTATCCCTATCGGCAAGCGATCGTACCGGACTTATCTATGCAGTAGCAAAGGTGCTTGCACAACACCGAGTATCCATCCATACCGCCCGCATTAATACCTTGGGTGAGCGCGTGGAAGACGTATTGCTGCTCAATGCCGAAGAGCTGAGTAAAAATCCAAAGCTGCAAATCCAGATTGAAACTGAAATCCTGGATGTATTGGCAAGCTAGCGCTTATTCGTAATCGGTATTGCTTTAGTCCTGCCCTAGCAAACCCAGCATCGTTGCCTCATCAATCACAGCTACACCAAGCTCTTCTGCTTTGGTGAGCTTGCTGCCTGCGTCATCGCCTGCCACAACGTAATCCGTCTTTTTAGAAACCGAGCCCGCTACTTTAGCCCCAGCGCGCTCAAGGCGTTCTTTTGCCTCATCCCTGGATAGGGTAGGCAGCATGCCCGTGAGTACAAATGTTTTACCCGCTACGGCTTCGCTGACCTTTTTTTCTTCTACGCTGAGCGCCATGCCCGATGCCAACAACTGCTCGATCACCTCACGGTTGTGGGGCTCTTGCATAAAGCCGGTGATCGAGTCGGCAACGACTGGGCCAACATCGTGAACCGTAAGCAGGTCTTCACCTGTGGCATCCATCAGGGAATGCATATCGCGGTAGTGATAAGCCAAATCTTTTGCCGTGGTTTCGCCAACATGGCGAATGCCCAAAGCAAATATGAAGCGGGCCAAGGTGGTAGTTCGGGATTGATTGATCGCCCGAATTAAATTATCAGCCGACTTATCGCCCATTCGCTCCAAATTGGCTACTGAGGTAAATCCCAGTCGGTATAAATCGGCTGGGGTGCGTACGAGATTATTGTCTACCAGTTGATCGACAATCTTTTCTCCAAGGCCCTCAATATCCATGGCGCGGCGATGCGCAAAATGGACTAAGGCCTGTTTACGCTGCGCGCCGCAAAATAAACCACCACTACAGCGAGCTATAGCCTCATCCGCTACGCGCTCAATGTGCGAATCACATACCGGGCAGCGACTTGGCATCTCAAATGCACTCGTTTGCGTGGGGCGACGCTCAAACACCACCGACACCACTTCAGGTATTACGTCACCCGCACGCCGCACCACCACGGTATCGCCGATGCGCACGTCTTTACGCCTCACTTCATCTTCATTGTGTAGCGTGGCATTGGTAACCGTGACGCCGCCCACCTCCACCGGAGACAGTCTTGCTACTGGGGTAATTGCACCAGTGCGGCCAACCTGCACATCAATTCCGAGTACCGTCGTGAGGGCCTCTTGGGCTGGGTACTTATGGGCTAAAGCAAAGCGTGGCGCCCGCGACACAAAGCCAAGCTCGGATTGCTCTGCAAACGCATTGACTTTGTAAACAACGCCATCGATGTCATAGGGCAATTGATCGCGCTTGCTACCGATGTCCTGATAGAAGTTGAGAATATCGTCAACCGATGACAGGATTTTGCGTTCAGCACATACTGGCAAACCTAGGCTGACGTATTGATCGAGTAATGCACTATGGGACTCTGGCAGCCAAGCTTGTGGCTCACACACACCGACGCCATAGGCAAAAAAGGATAAAGGCCGTTTAGCAGTAATTTTTGAATCCAGCTGGCGTAGGCTGCCTGCAGCGGCATTGCGCGGATTTGCAAATTCTTTTTCACCGAGGCGAGCTGCCTCTTGGTTCATCTTGGCAAAATCAGCAAGGTACATGAAGACCTCGCCACGAACCTCGAGTACCGAAGGAATGGCATCGCCTTTGAGGCGAAGTGGTATCGCTCGAATGGTTTTAATGTTGGCGGTAACGTCTTCACCACTACTGCCATCGCCGCGGGTAGCCGCTTGGACTAGTAAGCCGTTTTCATAGCGCAGGGAAATGGCTAGGCCGTCAAACTTCAACTCGCCAGCATAGACTACATGGTTTTGGTGTAAGCCCTCGCGGCAACGGCGATCAAAATTCATTACCTCTGCATCATCAAAGGCATTGTTTAGGGACAGCATGGGTACTATGTGCTTGACACTTGTAAACTCTTTTAAAGCAGCGCCACCAACGCGTTGTGAGAGTGAATCTGGGGTAATCCAATCCGGATGGGCCTGCTCCAGCGCAATCAACTCGCGATACAGTCGGTCGTATTCACTATCGGGTAATAAGGGGGTGTCGAGCACATAATAGGCATGATCTAAGCGTGCCAACTCGGACTGAAGCCAAGCATATCGCTCCGCTGACTGCATCGGATCCGAATGCAGCATGTCCTATCCTTAATTGAATAAGCGCGCAGCAGTTACCGAGCCAGCTGCTATGCCGCTTTGCTCAAGGCGACTGTATAGGCCATCCAAGTGTTGACGAATTGCAATCACGGCATTCTCGGTCAGATTGACGCCATTGTCGTCGACAATGCGACCCTGCATTAACTCAGCCAAGGCCACACTCTCTGCCAGCATACGCTCAAATCCCATTTGCTCTTGCGCTACCAAAGGAAGCTCTAGCAATAATGAGATTCCGGTAATGGGCTGATCTGGATCAATTGTATTGCTGGCAAACAAGATTTGATTGTTTGAGAAAAACTCATAAGATCGATTATTTTTTGACAGCGCAAAATTTCGCTCTTGCATTAGCGCATCTAATTCGGCGCGCGTTTTTGCTTTGCCATCAAAAGCTATATTAATACTGAGCTGAATATCGCTTTCTGCTGCAATCGCATCGAGCTCCTTGGCACCTTCAATCATGGTACTGACACTGGGCATATCAATTTGTGCGCCCAATACTTCGGCTAAAGCCTGGCTGCGTGAGCAGAAATCGGAAAGCTCCAGCACCCCGATGGGGCCCTTACGACTAGCCAGCTGAATGGCAAGTTGCAGTTCCGTGTAACTCGCATCCATGCCAATGGGTTCCCAGTTATTTTCGTGATTGTCTGCCCGCAAGCCTTCGTACATCCAATGCGCACCGAAGCGAGGCCAATCCGCCACCTCACCCATGATTTCGCTTCCCTTAATGGGATTCTCAAACCGCAAGGTAATCACACAATCAATGCGCGGGTCAATTGCAAAACGCGGCGTTTCTGCAAGGGCTACATTCATGGGCTCAGCAAATCCAGGCTCCACGCGATCACCAAGGTTATTCTGTCCCACCACATCGGCAAATCCAGGCTCAACGGGGTTATGCGCTTGGCGCTTGGCGCGTGCGCTACGCAGATTAACAATTGCCACCAAAACCACGAGCAAAATGCCAATCAAGCCTAAGGCAAATTGCAATTCCGACAAACCCAGCGTCGCTGCGATTTGCTCCAGTCCCATTTAGGCAGCCTCAACCATCGATACCGCAGAGGCAATATCCACCGCAACAATACGCGACACACCCTGCTCCTGCATGGTGACGCCAATCAATTGGTGGGCAATTTCCATGGTGATCTTGTTATGAGAGATAAAGACAAACTGCGTCTTAGCAGACATCCTAGCAACCATCTCTGAGTAGCGCAATGTATTAGCATCATCGAGCGGTGCATCGACCTCATCGAGTAAGCAAAATGGGGCTGGGTTCAGCAAGAACAAGGAGAACACGAGGGCAATCGCGGTTAAGGCCTTTTCCCCACCAGACAGTAGGTAAATAGAGCTATTCTTCTTACCCGGTGGTTGCGCCATCACTTGCACCCCTGAATCCAGGATTTCTTCACCGGTCATCACCAGCTCAGCATGGCCTCCGCCAAACAATTCAGGGAAGAGGCGCCCAAAATGGCCGTTGACTTGATCGAAGGTGCCTTGCAATAAATCACGTGTTTCTGCATCAATCTTTGCAATCGCGTCGGTTAAGGTTTGCATCGCCTCGTTGAGGTCAGCCGATTGCGCATCCAGGAATGATTTACGCTCGCGCGAACTGGCTAATTCATCCAGCGCAGCCATGTTGACCGGACCAAGCGACTGAATTTCACTATTCAAGCGATTGACCTCACTTTGCAGATGCCCTACTTTGAGATCACCACTGAAACGGGTTTCGAGGCTAATCAGATCGGCTTCTGCATCCGCAAGCAAGGTTGCAAATTGCTCAAAGTTGAGACGGGCGGCTTGCTCACGCAGTTGCAAGTCCATAACTTTGTCACGCATCGGCTGCAAGCTACGCTCAATTAAGAGTCGCCCTTCGTCGGCCTCACGCAATTGGTGCAGCATCGCGTCTTGTTCAGTGCGGGCGTTTGCTAATGCCGCCTCGCGCTCGGCACGAACCACCAGCAATCCCTGTAACTTTTCTTGGGCTGCTTCATCGCTGAGGCCCGCAAGCTCTAACTCGCATGCAGCGTACTTATCCTGAATCTCAATAATTTGATCGCGCGCAGTGCTTTGATCGCGCTGCAGATCGGCAATGCGCTGCTGTAATGAACGAGTAGCAAAAGCGGCTTCTTGAGCTGCCATCTCCGCAGTGCGTAAGTTTGTACGCAAAGTCTCACGCTCTTCACTGATAAGCGCTAGATTCGATTGCGCACTCTCTAACTCTTGATGCAGTCGTTTTTTGTCGGCCTGTGCTTGATCTAATTCAGCTTGCGATTGTGCGCCATTGCTGTTGTGCTGCTCCTGCTGCCCACTGATTTCAGCCAACTCCGACTGTATTTGTGCAGCGCGTTGACTGTATTGCTCTTCTGCTTGTGTGAGCTGCATCTGCTCCACTTCAAATCCATGCGCTTCCTGAACGGCATGTTCGGCATTGATTCGCGATTGCTCAGCGGCTTGGTGAGCGGCCTGGTAGTTGGCAGCGCACTGATCAAGCTCACCCTGTAACTCACTCTGAATTAAACGCTGGGCCTTTAACTGCTTCTCCAGACTCTCCATTTCTTGGGCACGCGCCAACATGCCCGATTGCTCTGAGTCAGCAGCATAGAGCTGCACACCAACCCGACTAATCAAATGACCCTCTTGGGTCACTAAGGTTGCGCCTGCAGGCAACTTATCACGGCGACGCAGTGCATCTTCTAAATTATTGGCAATAAAGACAGCGCCCAACCACTCTTGCAAGACCTGCATCACGCGCGGCGCTCCCGCACTCTGAATGCGCGATAGCAGTAAGGTGAACTCCGCAGGAGCATTGATCTGCGACGCAGGCAATTCATCGGCCAATAAAATGGCCAGGCGACTTGGCGGCGCATCCTTCGCCAAAGCAACCGCCTCTTCTGCATTTTTACCCGTGACCGCAGCAAGCCGCTCACGCAAAACCGATTCAAGGGCAGTTTCCCAACCACTCTCGACCTTGAGCTCTTGCCATAAGCGCTTACTTTCTTTCAGGCCCTTACTCTCAAGCCAAGGCCCGATTTTTCCTTGCGCCTGCACGCTGGCTTGCAGTGCAGTTAAGGCAGTTAACTTGGCTTCGGTTTGAGCCAAATCCTGATTGGCTGACTGTATTTGCTGCTGCGCCCGGTTACGCGCCTCATCTGCTGCCGGAACACGTTGTTGAGTCTCCAAAGCGCGAGCTTTAGTTTCTTCTACCTTGCGCTGCGCCATCACTTGGCGATCCAAAGCCATTTGCAATGCTTCTGCATCGGGCTTTCGCATGCCAGTCAGTTCAGACTCGAGGCGCGCTTGACGAGCGCCAGATTCCTCTAACTGCAAGGCAATCGCTTTTGCTCTCTCGCCGAGGCTTGCTAAACGTTGATCAATGGCAGCAACACTGTCGCGCGCTGTATTCAACAGTGCAACAGCTGCTTGGTAAGACTCTTCGCGCCCAGGCAACTGTTCTTGCAGCGATGCCAGTTGGGTTTGTAAATTGCGCTCTTGTTCTGCAGCGAGACTTAACTCGTGCTCGGCAGTGCGCTGCGCTTGAGCTGCATCGGTTTCTTGAACGGTCCAGCGTTGCAATTGCGACTGCAGATCCTGGGTTTGCTGTTGTAGACGCTGACGCGCTTCTTGCACATACCGAATCTCTGCTTCAACCTGAGTGACGTCGGCGTTGGTTTGATAGAGCTCACCTTGCGCTTCGGATACCTTATCTTGGAGGGCATACTGCTGCGTCCGCATCGCCTCGAGCTCGGCTTCGGCATGGCGCAATTTAGCGGTCTGCTCTTCTAGCTGGACTTGTGTATCGCGGATGGCATTAGCGTGGCGCTCCTGCTCTTTGCCGGCCTCCGTTTGGCGTACAAACCACAGCAATTGCTGCTGTGATTTCATTTCTACTTGCAACAAGTTGTGACGCTCGGCCACTGTAGCCTGACTCTCTAGGCGCTCGAGTTGCTTTTCGAGCTCACGCAAGATATCTTGTACGCGCACTAAATTCTCTTGTGTATCTTCAAGGCGTGAGGCGGTCTCTTTGCGACGCTCTTTGTATTTTGAAACGCCTGCAGCCTCTTCTAAAAATACCCGCAGCTCCTCTGGCTTGGATTCCAAAATGCGATTAATCGTACCTTGACCAATAATCGCGTAACCGCGTGGCCCCATGCCCGTGCCCAGAAAAATATCCTGAATGTCTTTGCGACGAACCACTTGGTTATTGACGTAGTAGCTGGAGTTACCATCCCGGGTCAGTACCCGCTTTACTGCGAGTTCGGTAAACGCACTCCACTGACCGTGTGCACGGCCATCGGCATTGTCAAACAGCAATTCAACGCTGGCGCGACCCGATGGCTTACGTAATCCAGATCCATTAAAAATCACATCCTGCATCGATTCGCCGCGCAATTCGCTCGCCCTGGATTCGCCTAAAACCCAGCGAACGGCATCAATAATGTTGGATTTACCACATCCATTGGGGCCCACCACACCAATCAGTCGGCCTGGCAT
>CANGWV010000055.1 GCA_947457875.1 Burkholderiaceae bacterium | reverse complement strand
TTTGCCCGATAAAAAGCCCATGATGAGATCCTTTGCTTCAAATGTGATTTGCTATCTACAATTGTTGCATATGGTTCACTTACCCCCCTTACTCACGCCTTTTGCTCGGACCTATCTTGGCCCAATAGCAGTTCTACTGTTATTAGGAGCAATTGGCTTAGGGGGTAAGGCTGACGCAGCCCAAGGCATCGCCCAATACGGCAAGCCCAAGTACGCCGATGGCTTTGCCCACTTTGATTACATCAATCCCACTGCGCCCCGGGGCGGCACATTAGTGCTTCCCAACCCCGATCGCCGCACCAGTTTTGATAAGTTCAACCCATTTACCTTGCGGGGTGTGACGGCTCCTGGCGTTTCCCAGTTGATGTTTGAATCCTTAGCAGTGGGGAGTGCCGATGAGGTATCGAGCGCCTATGGTTTGATTGCAGAGGACATTGCAGTCGCAGCCGACAAGATGTCGGTCGTCTTTCGGATTCGGCCTGAAGCCCGTTTTTCCGATGACACCCCCATTTTGGCGGCAGACGTCAAACACAGCTTTGACACCTTGATGAGTAAATTAGCCAATCCGCAATTTAGAACGGTGTATGCCGATGTAAAGCAAGCCGTCGTGGTATCCGAGCGCGTAATTCGCTTTGACTTTAAAGAGCCCAATAGCGAGCTACCGGTGATGGTGGGCGGCCTGCCGATTTTCTCGCGGGCGTGGGGCAAAAAGCCTGATGGCACGATCACTCCGTTTGATAAGTTGGCGTTTGAACATCCGATTGGCAGTGGTCCCTATGTGATTGAGTCTTATCGTGCTGGTAAGACGATGGTGTACAAGCGTAATCCAAACTACTGGGGTAATCGCGATGGCAAAACCGTCAATGTACGGGTTGGCTTTTTCAATTTTGATCGCATTCATTACAAACTGTATGCCGACGATGCCGTTCGCTTAGAAGCATTCAAAGCAGGTGAGTTTGATGCTTTGGTTGAGTACCGCGCTAAAAATTGGGCCAAGAGTTATGTCGGGCCTAAATTCAATAATGGCAGCTTATTGAAAAAAGAGTTTATCAATCACAATGGCGCTGGCATGCAAGGCTTTGCTGTCAATATTCGCAGGCCCTTGTTTCAGGATGAGCGCGTGCGACAGGCGCTGGGTTATGCGCTGGATTTTCAGTGGCTTAATCGCCAACTGTTTTACAACCAATATGGCCGCATCAGCAGTTACTTCATGAATAGCGACCTCAGTGCTAATTTTGATGGGCCAGCTAAACCCGAAGGGGATGAGCTAAAGCTATTGCAAAAACTCAAAGCGCAGTTCCCGCAAGCGGTTCCGGATGCCGTGTTTATGCCGATGCCGCCACCCCCTACGACAGTAGAGCCGAGTAGCCTGCGCCAAAATTTACTCAAGGCGCGCGACTTGTTGGCGCAAGCTGGCTGGACTTACCGCGATGGCGCTCTGCGCAATGCCAAAGGCGAACCCTTTCGTTTTGAGATCGTTGAAGATGGCCCCTTCTTTTTGCGGGTGATCTCATCGTATGTGCGTAACTTAGAAAAATTAGGGATCAAGGTAGATGTGCGGACGAGTGATTTCGCCTTGCATCAAAAACGCATGAATGAATATGATTTTGATATGACCACGATTCGCTTTCCCGATTCGCAAAGTCCTGGCAACGAGCTATACGATCGCTTTGGCAGTAAAGCTGCTGAAGAAAAAGGATCGGATAACGTCATTGGCGTTCGTTCGCCGGCAGTCGATGCCTTGATCGATGCCATTGTTCGCGCAGAGACACGCGCACAACTGCAAACGGCGACGCGTGCACTCGATCGGGTGTTATGGAATAGTTATTATGTGATTCCGCAGTGGTACAACCCAACGCATCGTGTGGCGTTTAAGAAAGAAATGCGTTACCCCGAGCCACCTCTTTACTACACCGCCGAATCCTGGATCTTATTGAACTGGTGGAAGGCGGATAAATCCCAATGAACGGTCAACTGCTCTCCTACATAATTAAACGCATACTGCTGATGATCCCAACCTTGCTTGGTGTCCTCACCTTGACGTTTGCCGTGGTGCAGTTTGTGCCGGGTGGCCCAGTAGAGCAGCTAATGCTCGAGCTCAAGGGTAAGGGCGATGCTGCCGTGAGCGGCGCGGAGTCCTCAGGTGGTGGGAGCACCTACCGTGGCCGCCAGGGCATCGATGCCGAGCGTCTGGCCGAAGTAAAAGCCTTGTATGGTTTTGATAAGCCTCCATTGGAGCGCTACTTTGCCATGCTCAAACGCTTCGCGCAATTTGATTTAGGTCAGAGCTACTACCAGCATCAAAGTGTCTGGCAATTGATTGTGTCCAAGCTGCCGGTCTCAATCAGTATTGGTTTGTGGACCTTCTTTATTAGTTACTTGATATCCATTCCCTTGGGCATTGCTAAAGCGGTGCGCGAGGGCAGTCGCTTCGATGCGGTCACTAGCACCATGATCTTGGTGGGTTATGCCATTCCGGGATTTGTGCTGGGTGTTTTGCTTTTGGTTATTTTTGGTGGCGGTAGCTTTCTGCAAATCTTTCCATTGCGGGGCTTAACATCCGACAACTGGAATGATCTCACCATGATGGGGAAGGTGCTCGATTACCTCTGGCATTTGGTATTGCCGATTACAGCATCGGTACTGGGTAGTTTTGCGGTTATCACGATGCTGACTAAAAACTCCTTTTTGGAGGAGATTCGCAAGCAATATGTACTGACAGCGCGAGCAAAAGGCTTAAGTGAAAAACAGGTACTCTGGAAACACGTTTTCCGTAATGCTTTATTGCCTTTGGTAACTGGCTTTCCAGCGGCTTTTGTGGGCGCTTTTTTTACCGGTTCACTGTTGATCGAAACCCTATTCACACTCGATGGGCTCGGTTTATTGGCGTATGAGTCGGTGATGCGCCGGGACTACCCGGTGGTCTTTGGCACCCTGTACCTCTTTACCTTGATTGGTCTTTTTACCAAACTCATTTCTGATATTTGCTATGTCTTGGTCGACCCACGCATTCAGTTTGGCGCGGGGGGTGGTTCATGAATCGGTGGCAGCGCTTTAAAGCCAATCGTTTGGGCTATGCCAGTTTATGGATCTTTCTGATTCTTTTTGGCCTTAGCATTTGTGCCGAGTTGATTGCCAATGACAAGCCGCTGGTCGTGCGCTATCAAGGTCAGTTTTATTTCCCTATTCTGCAGAGCCAGCCAGAAACCGTTTTTGGTGGTGACTTTGCTACGCCGACGGATTTCTTGGATCCGGATATTCGGCGCAATATCACCACCAAAGGCAACTGGGCAGTCTATCCACCGATTCCTTATAGTTTTCAAACCCTCAACTACTTTGCGAAGTCACCCAATCCAGCAGCGCCATCTTTAGATAATTGGCTGGGCACCGATGATCGAGGGCGTGATGTGTTGGCGCGCTTAATTTATGGTTTTCGTTTATCCATCCTGTTTGGTCTTGCTTTGACTATCGTGGGCGTTACGGTCGGCATTATTACGGGCGCGCTGATGGGATTTTTTGGCGGCAAGTTCGATTTAGTTACCCAGCGCGCCATTGAAATTTGGTCTGCGATGCCCGAGTTGTATTTGCTGATCATTTTTGCTTCGATTTTTACCCCGAGCATTTGGCTCTTGGTGGTTTTATTAGCGGCATTTAGTTGGATGGGCTTGTCCGATTACGTACGCGCTGAATTTTTCCGTAATCGCGCTTTGGAATACGTGCGCGCAGCGCGCGCCTTGGGTCTAACGAATATGCAAATCATGCGGCGCCATATTCTGCCCAATAGCTTAACGCCCGTAATTACCTTTTTGCCATTTCGCATGAGTGCGGCAATCTTGTCATTAACTAGCCTCGACTTTCTTGGTCTCGGCGTACCCCCAGGCACGCCGAGTTTAGGTGAGTTACTGGCTCAAGGAAAAGGCAATCTCGATGCATGGTGGATCTCTTTATCGACCTTTGTTGTATTGGTCTCAACCTTGCTGTTACTCACATTTATGGGCGAAGCCTTGCGCGATGCATTTGATTCCCGTAAGAGTGGCGCAGTATTGGGGGCGCGTTGATGAACGAACAGTCAACATTAGCCACCCCTATGTTGCGTTACGACAATCTCTCGATTTCATTTGGATCCGGGCGACGTGAAAAGTTTGCAGTCAAAAATCTGAACTTGGATATTGGCGTCGGCGAGCGCGTGGCGCTGGTTGGCGAATCGGGCTCTGGAAAAACCCTCTCTGCTTTGGCTCCGCTGCGCCTCTTGCCCGAGGGTGCCAAAGTAGAAGGAAAGTTAATTTGGACGCCCGTTAGTGCAAAGCAGGCCCAATTAGAGTCCTCATCTTCGCCGCAATCCGACGACTTGCTTACGCTCTCAGAGCCTGCCATCCGCGAAATCCGGGGGCGCGACATTGCCATGATTTTTCAGGAGCCGATGACGGCTTTAAATCCACTGTTTACGATTGGTAATCAAATCGTTGAAGCGGTCTTGGTGCATGCCCCCCTCACATCGAAAGCGGAGTGCATTGAAAAAGCAATTGCGCTTTTACGTAAGACCGGCATTCCGGAGCCAGAGCGCCGTTTTTATTCGTATCCGCACCAACTGTCCGGTGGGCAGCGTCAGCGCGCCATGATTGCCATGGCTTTAGCATGCAAACCCCGTTTGTTAATTGCCGATGAGCCAACTACGGCATTGGATGTCAGTTTGCGGATGCAAATATTGGAGCTCCTCATCGAGCTGCAAGCCGAGGCAAAGGCTGATCAGGGCATGAGCATCTTGCTCATTACTCATGACCTGAATTTAGTGCGCCATTTTGCCGAGCGTGTCGCGGTTTTAAATCAAGGTAACTTGATGGAGTGCGGTGCTACCAAACAGGTTTTTGAGCATCCTGAAAATACCTATACCGAAGCCTTGGTGAACAGCAAGCCGGTACGCGCACTCTTGCCCGTAATGCCGCTAGCCCCCGTGTTACTCAGCACCGACAATCTCCACGTATCGTATCCCGGATCGAAGTCAGGGAATCCACTGCAGCTCTTCTCCTTCTTTAAAAAACCACCGCGCCATACCGTACTTAAAAAAGTCCAGTTTGAATTACGTCAAGGACAGACCATTGGCGTGATTGGGGAATCTGGATCCGGCAAAACGACTTTAGGCATGGCGATTTTGGGTTTGCTGGGCGATTCTGCTGCGGAGCTTGGTGGTACGGTTAATGTGCTCGGCAATGATTGGCAAGCTTTGGACTCTGCGGCCAGGCGCAATCTGCGCTCAAGCTTGCAGGTGATTTTTCAAGATCCATTTGGATCACTCTCGCCGCGCATGACCGTCCTGCAAATTATTTCTGAAGGACTGGATGTCCATTTTCCGAATCTATCAGCTGCGGAGCGCGAGGTCAGGGTGCTGGATATGCTGAAAGAAGTTGGTCTTGATCGATCGGCTTTGCAGCGTTACCCCCATGAATTTTCTGGAGGACAGCGCCAACGGATTGCGATTGCACGCGCCTTAGTATTGCGCCCCCAAATTTTAGTCTTGGATGAGCCTACCTCGGCCTTGGATGTTTCGATTCAGAAGCAGGTGTTAGCGCTGCTGACCGAGCTACAGAAAAAGTACAACCTGGCTTACATCATGATTAGCCATGATTTGGCCGTGATTCGGGCGATGTCACACCAAATCATGGTTTTAAAAGAGGGTAAGGTCGTGGAGTTTGGCGAAACCGAGGACTTGATTACGCATCCCAAGCAGGCCTATACCAAGCAACTCTTTACTGCTGCTGAAATGACCTAGTGCACCATGGCGCTGAAATCCTGCCTAAAAAATAGGCAATTTACCGTCACTTTACGCTTAAATATTGATTATAAACAAAGACTTAAACTAAATCACCTAGTTTGGTGAATTGTCAAAAGTTTGATACACTCGCGCAATGCCTTTGTCTTTTAGCCCCCCTTCCTTTGTCCGATCACTCGCGCTGGTTTGTTCGCTGGCGCTTGGCAGCGCTGTTGCCGCGGGTGAGCAAACCAAAGAAGCGCCAACCGAATCGTTCACGCAGGCGGGTAAGGCCTACTTCATTCGAGCTGCAGATAAGCTTGTAGATTCGGTATCGGGTCGCTCTGAGAATTTGATTAATCAGGCCATGGAACTGATTGGTGTGCGCTATCGCTGGAACATGGATATTCCGCAATCGGGCCTCGATGGCAGCGGTTTCGTTGCATACGTTTTTAAAGACAAGCTGAGCTTTTTGATTCCACGTAAATCGTCGCAGATGAGCAAAGTAGGTAAGTCAATTACGCGCGATGATTTACAGCCTGGCGATTTGGTGTTCTTCAATACCATGCGTATGACTTTTTCGCATGTTGGAATTTATGTCGGTGAGAATAAATTCATTCACTCACCATCCAAAGGCGCCAGCATTCGGGTCGATGACATGACGAGTGTTTATTGGGATAAGCGTTTTGATGGCGCCCGTCGTCTTGATGGTAGCGATGAGTTTTCCGAGCAGGAACGCAAAAATCTCATGAATGAGATGAAGAAGTTTAAAAAACAAACCCAGATGTTTTAAGCGCTAATTAGCGCTTTTATCTGAGCCATTTTTTCTTGAGTGGCAATCTCCCCAGCCAGTATTGCCGCGCTTCTCGCCTTAAAGTCAGCGCCGCCCATTTGCTGGAGTTTTGGCTGAATCACAATGTCGGCGCCTTGCAGCTCGTAGCTATTAATGCTTTGCTGCATGATGCTGATGGTTTGCTGAAGAACTCCTAAAGTGCCGCTTGCATTTTGCTGGCCAGGCTCATTCGAAATAGAAACGGCAATCACTACGGTGGCGCCCATTTGCTTGGCATATTGCACCGGTACTGGGGCGACAAGGCCACCATCGACATACTCTCGCCCCTGAATGCTGGTGGGCTGAAATACCCCTGGAATACTGCAAGAGGCGCGTACTGCTATGCCAGTATCACCTCGACGAAACAGCACTCCTTTGCCGGACTGCAAATCGGTTGCAACAACACCCAAGGGCATGCGCATCTGCTCAATAGGTCGGTTTTTTACTTCCCGATTGATCATGGCTTGAAGTGCGTCCCCCTTAATCAGGCCGCCAAATCGACCGGCAAACGGCAGCCCCCAGTCGGCAATCGCCGCTTCATCCAGCGAGAGGGCAATGCGATTGAGATCGTTCCCGCTGAGGCCCGAGGCGTAGAGGGAAGCAATCACGCTACCTGCACTGCTGCCAACCACCAGATTGGGTGAAATGCCTTGGGCTTCAAGGGCTTTTATTACACCAATGTGGGCAAAGCCGCGTGCAGCGCCGGCACCCAGAACCAAGCCAATTACTGGTTTTTTAGGGGGAGCGGAAGCGCAGGAAGTCAAACCCAGGGTACCAAGACCAGCCAATACCGAGGCTAAACTCAAAAAATGGCGCCGTTTGGGGTTGGGGGTTGGGCTTGCTTTGATCGATTCCATTTGTCTATTGTAGGCAGCCTCCCCTATAATGGCGCAGTTAGTGAGCGAATTGTGAGAATTGCCTGATGGATTTCTCCCACACCGCACCCGCTCAGACAAGAGCGTCTAAATTAACTCCTGACCCACGAAGTCACCTTGGACGATTGCCTGAAGCAGCTAGAGAACACCCCAACCCATGACGGATAGCCCTTTTTATGCCACTCAGGCTTTGACCTGTTAGGCCGAATTTTATGGATGATCACAAAAAACGCGTTATTGAAACTGCTCTCTTGTGCGCGCAAGAGCCCATTACCGCAATGGATCTCACGCGCCTATTCACGGATGACACTAGCCCTGCTGATATTGAAGCGGTGTTGACGGCGATTCAGGAAGACTGGCAAGGCAAAGGCATGGAGCTTGTGCACATCGCTACGGGTTGGCGTTTTCAGAGTCGCTTGTCGATGCGCGAGTATTTGGATCGACTCACACCAGAAAAGCCACCAAAGTATTCCCGTGCGGTGATGGAAACTCTGGCCATCATTGCTTACCGCCAGCCTGTCACCCGCGGTGAGATTGAAGAGATCCGCGGCGTTGCTGTTAGCAGCAATGTGATGAAGCAACTCGAAGACCGCGGTTGGGTTGAGGTCATTGGCCACAAGGAAACAATTGGCCGCCCTGGCCTGTATGCGACCACGAAACAATTTCTCGATGACTTGAGTTTGCCTAATCTACAAAGTCTGCCTTTACTGGAAGATGCTGCGCCGACTTTTGAGTCCTTGGGTCAAGGCGTGATTGAGTTTGATCAAACAGCCACCGTCGAAACGGTGATCACCATGGAAGAGGGCGGTAGTCCAGAAGATCAGCAAGAAGCCGAGTCAGAGCCCAAGCTAGACAACACACCAAATCATTAATGACCTCTTCAAACGAAACCAATTCCGCAGCGCCCAATTTGAATACCGCACCTGTTAGCAGCGATAGCAACTCAGGCGCTTCTACTTCAGAGAATAAAAGCGAAGCCCCAGGTGGTGCACCTAGCGGCGAACAGGGCGAACGCCGCCCTCGCCGTTTTGGCAAGCACCCGTTTAAGAATCGCAAACCGCGTGGGGATAGACCGCCACGTCCAGAGGGTGGTGAGCGCACACCGCACCCACCGGGCGAACAAAAAGTAAAGCCCAAATTTGATCCCGCTCAAAGCGATGCCTTATTTGCCTCGGTTGTGTCGGGTGAATTTGATGCGGCCTTGGATGCGCCTGAAGCCGAAACAGCCAATCCAGATCTAGCGAATTCATCGGACGAGATTGCAGTCTCCCATCAGGCCGGGGTTGAGCGTAATGCTAATCGCCAGCATGATCACGATGATCTAGATGGACCCACCGACGATGAGATGAGTAGTTTGCAGTTTACGAACGTGGATGAACTGCCGCTCAGCTTGCGGGACGAGGTGTGGTCTGATTTAGATGGCCTAGATGATGATGCGGACGATGAGGACACCGTCAAGCTACACAAGGTATTGGCCGATGTTGGTATGGGCTCGCGCCGTGAGATGGAAGATTTAATTGTGCAAGGCCGGGTATCGGTCAACGGCATGCCGGCGCATATTGGTCAGCGGGTCGGTCCAACCGACCAAGTACGCATTAATGGCAAGGCAGTGCACCGCAAAATTCAGACTAAGCCACCGCGCGTCATTTTGTATCACAAACCCTCAGGTGAAATCGTCAGCCAAGCGGATCCCGAAGGCCGTCCTACCGTCTTTGATCGATTGCCCAAGCCGCGCCAAGGGCGCTGGATTGCAGTCGGCAGGCTCGACTTTAATACCGAAGGCTTGTTGTTGTTTACAACCTCGGGAGAACTGGCCAATCGACTGATGCATCCCCGTTACGGCGTTGAGCGTGAATACGCTGTGCGCATTTTGGGTGAGCTCAGTGATGAACAGCAGTCGCAGCTCAAGACAGGCATTCAATTAGACGATGGCCAGGCCCGTTTTCTGCGCCTTGCCTCTGGCGGTGGCGATGGTGCAAACCGCTGGTATCACGTGGCCTTAACCGAAGGGCGCAACCGCGAGGTCCGCCGAATGTTTGAGGCCAGCGGCCATACGGTTTCCAGGCTGATTCGCACGCGCTATGGCATCTTTTTGTTGCCCCCGCGTTTACGCCGTGGCAAATGGGAAGAGATCCCACATGAGGGCGTTGCGCAGCTAATGAAAGCCGCTGGACTCAAGGTACCCCAAGCAAATGAAAAGGGTCGCTCCAATCAATCGGGTCGAGGCGACTCCAATCCATCTAAAGGGGACGATTTCCAGCCGGATCCAATGCAAACCTCGGTTTCTTATTGGGGCTCGCGTGAAGCATTAACCATGGCCAATCAGCACCATGGACTGACGCACCAAGGTAAAAATGCAAAATCGGGCGGCGGTCAAGGCCAGGCTGGTCGAGGACGTAGCCAAGGCCAAGGACAAGGTGGCCGGGCAGGCGGCCAAGGTCAAGGACAGGGCGCAAGAGGTAAAAAAGTCCATCATGGGCACGCATTTAACCCACAATCCCCTCAAGGACCTGGGGCCGGCGGACCAAAGCGGGGCGCGCCCAAGGGACGCAAACCCTTCAATAAAGGACCCCGAAAACCCCGAAATCCAAGCGAAAGCTTCTGATTTCACTCAAGATTTGGCTTAATCAGATATAATTTCACCCGTAGTTACGCTGTTGTAGTTTGCAGTACTGTTTTACCGGCTGATGTTGCGATCAACGTAAGCTGGCCTGTTCTGTAGTTCGGAATATGGGCTTTGAAGCCCATTTTTTTTTGCCATTTTTGCAGCAAGGGGCGTTGTGCGAGAGCAGCAGATTATTT
>CANGWV010000054.1 GCA_947457875.1 Burkholderiaceae bacterium | reverse complement strand
CTTATCGCTACTGGCTGCTGAGCATGGCTTTACTTCCGCCCAGCTAGCACTGGCGTGGATTTTGCGCCACCCCCATGCCGTCGCCATTCCGAAATCAACCCATCTCGCCCGCATTGAAGAAAACTGGCAGGCGCTTCAAATCCAATTGAGTGCTACTACCTTGACTCAATTGGACGCCCTCTTTCCATCGCCGACGCGGGCAAGCCGATTGGCCATCATTTAAATCTGTACGCACATGATTGCAATTGAAACCCAGTCTTGGTTGGCAGCGCGCGATGCGGCATATGCCATTCGCCATGCGGTTTTTGTAGAAGAACAAGGCATTCCTGCCGAATTGGAAATTGACGACTGTGACCCGATTGCCGAGCATGCACTGGCATTCGTGGACGGTCGTTGCGTTGCTACTGCACGAATCTATCTAGACGAGCAGGATCCCAGTAAAGCCAAGATTGGGCGCATGGCCGTGCTCAAGGAATTTCGTGGCCAAGGCATTGGAACGGTCTTGCTCGGCGAAGCAATCCGGGTCGGGATGATGCAAGGCGCAAGCGTATTTGAGCTTCATGCTCAGCAAAGTGCAGCTCCTTTTTATGCCAAATTGCAATTTAAGTCTGATGGCGCCATCTTTGACGAAGTGGGCATTCCCCATCAGTGCATGCGGCTCGTTCTGGGCGCTCCAGCACCGTAACACCGCAAGGGGATTATGATGGTCTGTTTTCGCCAGCCAATCAAGGCAAACAGCAGATTAATCTAGGGATCTTTTCATGGCATTGCGCGCAACCATTCACAAAGCAGAACTCCATATCTCCGATGGCGATCGCTACTACTACGCCAGTCACCCCTTAACGATTGCAAAGCATCCGTCTGAGACCGATGAGCGCATGATGATTCGCCTCATTGCCTTTGCGCTCAATGCACAAGAGCATTTAGTTTTTACCAAAGGATTGAGCGATACCGACGAACCCGACATTTGGGTAAAAGATCTGACCGGCGCAATCAATCTGTGGATTGATATTGGTCAGCCCGATGAGCGGCGCATTCTGAAAGCCTGTGGTCGCTCCGATCAAGTAGCAGTCTATTGCTATGCTGGTAATACCAGTAAGTTATGGTGGGACGGTATCAAAAATAAGTTGGAGCGCGCGCGTAACCTGACTGTTGTCGCAATACCCGAAGAGCAGTCGAAGGCCTTAATTGCCCTGGTGGAACGCAGCATGATTATTCACATCAATATTCAAGATGGTGAGATGCTGGTCTCTGCGGACCAAGGGCAAGTCACCGTGGTTCCCGAGATCTGGAAAGCATCGGCTAACTAAGGTATTTACACAAATAGTGAATACTGCTTTAATTGATATAAAACCTCGCCTGGTTCTGGATACCAATGTCATTTTGGATCTACTAGTTTTTAAAGACCTTAGTGCTGAGCCCATTCGGCTCCTACTCGATACCAAGCAGGTCGATGCAGTAAGAACGCAGGCATCAATGGCAGAACTGATCGATGTCATTGGGCGTCCGACTTTCAAGTTAAGCCGAGAAGATCAAGCAAGCATTGTGCAAGCGTGGGAGAGTCGCTCTAGACTACTGGAAAATACGGCGATTGAGCCGGCCCCATTCGCGTGCCGCGACCCGGACGATCAAGTCTTCATTAATATGGCCTATAGCATCCGTCCGGCTTTACTATTGAGCAAGGATTTGCGCGTATTGGAATTGCAAGCCATTGCTAAGCAGCATGGCATCGACATTAGCCAAGATTACGAGCGCGTGCGGCACTTTTCTTAGCAATCAACTGAAAGAATTCAATGACACAAAAACCCCGCATGGCTCAAGCATCCGATGGACGCTTTGCCCCCAACACCCAACTCAAGCACGTCAAGACGGGCGGCTTCTATCGGGTGGTTTGTTTGGCCAACACTGAAGCGGACTTAACGCCTGCCTACGTGTATGAGTCCCTGCAAACCCATGATTTTTGGATTCGGCCTCAAGCCGAAATGGAAGATGGCCGCTTTGTAGTAGTGACCCAAACCAATTAGGAAGCGATACCATGACAAGCGAAGAACGCATTACTACTTTAGAAGTGAAGCTCAGCTTTACAGAGGACCTGATTGAGAATCTCAATCAGACCATCTATAAACAACAGCAGCAAATTGAATATTTGTACCGCGAGATCAAGTCACTGAAAGAGCAAATGAGCGCAAGTGGCTCTGAAGGACTGGGTGGCGGTAGCGACGCTAGAGACCTGCGCGACGAAATACCGCCCCACTACTAAACTGCAATTAAGCTGTTACTGCAGCTACCGACTGAATCTGGTCCATGGCTTTTTCGAGATGGGCCACAGTACGATCAACGTGCGTCAATTTCTCTAAACCAAACAAACCAATGCGGAAGGTTCTAAAGTCTGGGCGCTCATCGCACTGCAAGGGTACGCCCGCAGCGGTTTGCAAGCCCAAGGCAATGAATTTCTTACCCGTCTGAATGTCTGGGTCTTCGGTGTAGCTCACCACTACGCCCGCTGCCTCAAAGCCTGGGGCAGCGACCGATGGATAGCCACGCTCAACCAACATCGCGCGTACTTTTTTACCCAGCTCGATTTGCTGATTACGTAAGTGATCAAAACCTAAGGCCTGAGTCTCTTGCATTACGTTACGTAAAATCTTTAAGGCATCGGTTGGCATCGTAGTGTGATACACGTGACTACCTTTTTCATAGGTTTCCATGATCTGCAACCACTTTTTCAAGTCGGTTGAAAAGCTGGTGCTCTGCGTACTGTCGATCTTGGCACGTGCACGTGCACTCAGGCCAATTAAGGCACAGCATGGCGAACTGCTCCAACCCTTTTGTGGTGCGCTGATTACAACGTCTACCTTGCACGCCTTCATGTCAACCCACATTGCGCCAGACGCAATGCAATCGAGCACGAACAGGCCGCCCACTGACTCAACCGCATCACCTACTGCGCGCAGATAATCTGCTGGCAAGATAATGCCGGCTGAGGTTTCTACGTGCGGAGCAAAGACAACGGCTGGCTTCTCTTTTTTAATGTAGGCCACTACTTCTTCAATCGGAGCTGGTGCATACGGTGCTTGAGTGGCGTTTTCGACTTGCTTGCCCTTAATCACATGAATGTCTTGGGTGATGTTAGCCATGTCGAAAATTTGCGTCCAGCGGTAGCTAAACCAACCGTTGCGCAATACCAAGATCTTTTCTTGGTTTGCAAATTGACGTGCCACTGCTTCCATGCCAAATGTGCCGCTACCAGGTACAACAATTGCCGAACTAGCCTGATAGGCATCTTTTAGTACGCTGGAGATATCCACCATGACTTTTTTGAACTCTTCCGACATGTGGTTGAGCGAGCGGTCGGTATACACCACCGAAAACTCAAGCAGTCCATCGGGATCAACGTTTGGAAGCAAGCCAGGCATGCTATCTCCTTAATAATGTAAGCAATAATCCACAATGATACTGGTCATCGGGAAACTGTGTCTTTCTAGGGTAATGCCCTAGCGATAAGGCCGGGTAGCCGTTTCTAAGGCAACCGATTGGCCTTTTTCCGCCATGTGGTGAAGCTTGGTCAGCAACTCCTTAATCTCGCGATCGCTCAAAGGGGCTAGTTTTTCGGGGATTAAACCGTAATTTTCGACCATCAGGCGGATGGCGCTGCGGCGGCCCAGGATCTTAATTAAGAGATACAGACCCAATAAAACGGCTAAAACAATGGCGAGAATGGACATAAATTGAGGGTCAACGATTGGCTAGGATGGCAAATAAGCCTGAATCTTAGCAAACCCAGCTGGCTTATCTGACAAACGGCAATTCATCCCAGCAGGTGGTGTAGTGGGGCGAACGATTTTCAGAGCGCATGGCCCAGCCCATCGTGCTTCCCATTGCTGCAGAATGCACGGTCTTTTTTCCAAAACGGGTATTCAGGGTATCCATTACCTTCATTAGATCAGCTGATTTTTGATCCAAGGCGCGGTCATCAAATAAGCCCCGTTGCTGCTGCGCCTTTTCCGAAATGCCACTCAGCACAACACCGGCTTTTTTATAGCGATAGCCGGCTTTAAAAATCCGCCGCAAACCGGTCAGCGCGGCATCCGTTAATACCAGGGTATCGTCGCATGCCTCCACTAAGCCAATCGCAATGCTCGGACTGTATTGCGGCTCACTCGGCTTAAAGCGATTGGTGCGTACAAATACTTGAATCATCGCTGCCACCGACGATTGCGCACGCAACTTTTCGCAGGCCCGAGCCATGTGCGTCGCGACCGATTCCTCAAGCTCTACTCGGCTGGTCACTGCCCTACCAAAACTACGCGACGCAATAATTTGCTGCTTCGCTGGCAGCACCTCCTCAAGCTCTAAACACGATATGCCATTGAGCTCACTACCCGTGCGTTCCATCACCACACCAAAATGCGCTCGTAGAATTTTTGGGGAGGTGCAGCGCAGATCCCATACCGTCTGAATACCCATCGCCTGCAGACGTAAGGAAATTTGACGGCCCACTCCCCACACCTCACCCACGTCCGTGATCGCTAGCCAATGCGCTAGCTCTGGGCCTGTTAATGCATTTAGATCACACACCCCATTAAATACCGCGTGTTTTTTTGCTAGATGATTGGCTAACTTGGCCAAGGTTTTAGAGGCGCCCATGCCTACGCACACCGGCAATCCAGTCCATTGCCGAATACGACTGCGCATAATCTCTCCCATTGCAATTGAGCTTGGATAAAGATGGGTGACGGCATCGATGCGCAAGAAGCTTTCGTCAATGCTATAGACCTCAATATCCGGTGAAAAGTCCCGCAAGATCGAGACTACGCGCTCACTCATATCACCATATAAGGTGTAGTTTGACGATAAGGCTTGTATGCCATGCTGGGCTGCTAGGTCCTTGAGTAAAAACCAAGGCGTTGCCATCTTCACACCCAAGGCTTTGACTTCGCTGCTGCGCGCTACGGCACAGCCGTCATTATTGGATAACACCACCAGCGGCACTCGCTCTAGGCGCGGCTGAAATACCCGCTCGCATGAAACATAAAAGTTATTGACATCCACTAAAGCAAAATGCGCTGCGCGTGGTGCTGCCCCTATCGCTACCCCCATCATCCAGAATGGGTAACGTGGCGTTGCTGGGCATGCGGCGCCGCTTTATTAGTGTATTTACGCACCACACCAACGACCACGCCCCAGACTTGCAACTCGGCACCATCCGTAAACGTGATTGCTGGGTAGTTGGGATTTTCAGGGCGCAGCTCAATCGTGCCGCGGTATTTATATAAGCGTTTGATGGTGTAGTCACCATTAACAACGGCGACGATGATGTCCTGGTGCTTCGGCTTCATGGCTCGATCCACCACCACCTTGTCGCCATCTTCAATACTGGCGCCCATCATCGAATCGCCGCGTACCGTAAACAAAAAGGTAGCTGGCTTATTTTGAATCAAGTACTGATTGAGGTCGAGCGCATCCTCGACATAATCCCCTGCGGGTGAGGGAAAGCCGGCAGATAAGCCATGCACTAGTAAGCGCAACTCGGCGGGTGGCGCCTCGAAGGTAAGGCGTTCGGGGGTTTGGCTAAGCCCCAACTCAGAAACAGCCTGAATCGGTCTTAAAACAGGGGAATTCATGGTAGTTTTTCGTTAAAGTACTGTATAAAAACACAGTATAAACACCCCACTCTAAAAATGCCAAATTTACTAAAGGAATTGGCTTTTTAGTGCCGCTGGGGGTGAATTCAGGGGCCTTCGGCTGGTAAGATCAATTGCACCCCTATCCAGAAAGCACCTTGCCATGCCAAACCTCCTCCCCTTTTTTGCGCAATGGGGCCTAACCGCCCTCTCCCTGTGGGTGACGAGTTTTATTTTTGATGGGATTCAGTTTGATGGTGCAGCCGCGCTCATTGTGGCTGCACTGGTATTGGGCTTTGCCAATGCGATTGTGAAACCCATCCTCATTTTGCTCACACTGCCGCTCACGGCCTTAACAATGGGTCTCTTCTTGCTGGTAATTAATGCTCTGGTCTTGATGCTGGTCTCAGCCCTGGTGAGTGGCTTTACGATCTCGGGCTTTTGGACCGCCTTCTTTGCGGGCATCTTTATTTCTGTATTTAGTCTTTTTATTGGCGCCAGTGTTTTTAAAACCGAAGTGCGTTACGAGCGCCATTAAATACGATCCCAACTGTGCATGGCCTCACGGCAGGGATGGGGTTTATTCATTACCCCTTCCGCATTCTGAGCCACGATCGATGCGCCGCCCGTTAAAAATCCGAGACCCAGTGCCAAGGCTTGACCCACCGCTGCCTCTTTATTGATACCAACCTGAGGCTTAAGCAAGCTACCCTGTAAACGCACTAGGCTAGCCAAATCAAGACCTGCCGTTAGACCTGATTTTTCTTTGGGGTAAACAGCCAAATTAATCTGCTCGCTGTTCAAGTTAACGAGCCCACTTAAAACAATATTTAAACGGTCGGTTTCAACGCCGATGGAATCCCGAACGGTAACCACTCCGTTTTTGACTGGCAAATACGCTACCGCACACTCGAGCGTTGTTTCATTGCTCTTTTTGCGCATCGGATTAATCGCATCGAATAGCGTAATGAATACATCACCACCTTGGTTCATCAAGCTTGTCGCCAGACGCGCGTTACCAATCGTAATTTGGCTTTGGCCATTTAAGCTAGAGGCAATTTGGTGCGGGCTCATGCCACTACTCGTGAAATTAAAGGCAGCGCGCATATCGCCGCCACTCACTTTTCCCTTGGAGTCGGTTGAGGCCAGCAATTGCTCTAAGGTAAAGCCGCTAGCCTGACCTTTGAATGCCCAGCTAGGTGAACCCTGTGTATTAGCAATGCGCGCAGAGCCATCAAACTGACCGTTACCTAACTGAAATGCCGCTTTGGGAATGTCGATCTGCTGCGGACTGAAGCGAACCAACATGACCACTTTTTTGAGCACCACTTTGCTGGGGAGTACTAACTGAGCAATATCAAGATTGAGTACGCCATTGCCATTGGGCAGGTAATCGAGCGGCAATGGCGTATCGCCAAAGAAACGTTCGGTAGCACGCGCAGCCGTTGGAGTCTGGCTAGGTGGCGCGATGGTATTGAGTGCTTTTGCTGGCCAGGCGGATAAATCTAGCTCGCCTGCTTTAAACGAAAGATCAAACCGACTGGGCTTATTTGGATTGAGTGCCGCCACTCCCTTGAGCTGTGTTGGCTTACCGCCCAGCGCCACTTCAAAATCGAAATTGACGTCGATTGCCTCTGTCCCCATGCTGCGCAAGACTTCTCGAATCGAGGTCATCTTGCCTTTGATCGCAATCGTAAATGCGTCCTGCTTTAGGTCAGCACTGATCGCTGTCTCGGCGCCACTCTTTTGCAGCGCTAAACGCGAAATCCCATAGCTACTTACGGCAGCGCCACTAGATTGGTAATGAATCTGACCATTGATCAAATTGAGGTTCTCAATCAGCACTAGATTGCGGTCTGTAGTATCGGCGTCACTGGCTGTTTTTTTTGCATTGGCTTCTGCCGCACCAAGCGAGGATGATGCTGTTGTACTGTTGGGCGAAGCAATATCACCCACCACCCAATTGCCGTCGCCCTTTGCATTGGTTTCTAAATTCAGAGTCAATCCCACCAATTGAATGCTACTCACTTCAATGCGGCCGCTCAGCAATGGAAAAAGGCTAATTTCTAAAGCTACTTTTTCTAGGCTTGCCATTTGTGGGCGCTTAGCCCAGGCCGCATTGCTTAAGCTTACTTGCTCTGCCGATACAGCGATCTTCGGAAAAAATCCTAAACGTACAGGCCCTTTAATGATCAGCTCACGCCCGGTTGTTTCACGCACCTCCAGTACAAGCATCTGCGTTACCTTGGCGGGGCTAACGAGGGTGCTCAGATAAGCAATCCCAATCAGCAAAGCGGCTATGAGCGCGCCAAGCGCAATTAGCACTCTTTTTAATGATCGGCTCATCTTGCTTTGCGTGTTTTTTTACCCATATACCAATATAGCGCAATCGTCTTGATATGGTCACAATCGAAAGGTATACAGTATTGGGATGAACACAACAAATACCATTACCCAACCCATTAGCCGATGGCTAATTACTGCGCTTTGCTGCAGTCTTGCTGCATGGATGCCGCTGGCATCGGCTCAAGCCCAATCCAGCGAGGCCTCGCCTGCGCCACTCGAATCGATTACCTCACTGGATGTCCCTCGATACATGGGCACATGGTACGAGGTGGCCAAGTATCCCAATTGGTTTCAGAAGCGTTGTATTGCCAACACCAGTGCAACCTATGCCATGCAAGCCAATGGCATGCTGCAGGTAGTCAATCGCTGCCAAAAAGAAGATGGCTCGATAACTGACGCACTCGGTGAGGCTAAACAAGTGGGAGATGCAAACTCGCCCAAATTAAAAGTCCGCTTTGCGCCAGCCTGGCTCTCCTTTCTCCCCTTTGTTTGGGGCAATTACTGGGTAATTGATTTGGACCCGCAATACCAGCTTGCCGCTGTCAGCGAGCCCAGCCGCAAATACCTGTGGATTTTGTCGCGTACTCAAACCGTTGAGCCCAAAGCCTATGAAGCACTATTGCAGCGCTTAAAGGAAAAAGGGTTTAATCTCGATGCCATTGAAATCTCCAAACAGACAACAGCAAAACCCCTTACGCAATAAGCCATGAGTACGATTACCCGCATTTGTTTTGCCCGCCATGGCGAAACCGACTGGAATGCTGAGCGCCGCATGCAAGGCCACATTGATACCCCGCTTAATAGCCATGGACAAGCGCAGGCTCGGCTGTTAGCGCAATCGTTGCAGCGCGCAGACCACGTATTCGATCACCTCTACTCCAGTGATTTAGAGCGCGCTGCCGATACCGCCAAACAAGTATCGAGCGCATTGGGACTTGGTATTACCATCGATCCTATTTTTCGGGAGCGCCATGTTGGTATTTTGCAGGGCCTGCGCCTTGACGATGCGCCGCATGCAGTACCTGATGTATGGCAAGCGCACCTAGCGCGGAATATCGAGCATGACTTAGGCGGTGGTGAAAGCATTCAACAATTTCATGAACGGGCGCAGCAGGCCTTGGCAATGCTCGTAGCCGCACATGCCGGTCAAACTATTTTGGTAGTAAGTCACGGCGGAACCCTCGACATGATGTACCGCATTGCTACTAAACAAGCATTGGATCAAGCGAGGGTAGCAATCGTCCCAAATACATCCTTAAATTGGATTGCCTTCGATGGAGAGACTTGGTCAGTCGAGCGCTGGGCCGATACCGACCACCTCAGTACGCTCGCTCTAGATAATGTGGATCTTTAACTGCGGCCTACATCAACAGTAGGCACTGTTTTACTTCCCAAGCTTCGTAATCTTGTTGCCCTGAATACCAATACCTGCCATGGCACCTTTTTGGTCGGTGATAAAGGCATAGATATCGTCTTGTGCAGTAATCGTAGTTGTCGAAGTCGCCACTCCCTGGTCTACCAATACAACGCTCGGTCCTACCCCTATCTCAAAACCCTGGGTTGAGTCGAGAGCGTTTAGAGCTGCGTTTTTCATGAAAAACAATACATACGCAAATTGCTGGGCGCCTGCCTGTAAACCGTAGGAGCCGCCTGCAGTGTTGTAATAGGCTGTCGGTCTTCCCTCCCGAAATAAAACGCCGTCACCATATTGGCCTCCTACAATAAAGCCAGCCTTGGTAACAACCGGAAATACCAAGGTAGCAATCGCTTTCTCATTCAACTTTTTTGCATTGGCATTGCTAGCAACCAATTGATTGAGTACGGTTCGCGCGCTACGGTCCAGATCTGCCCTACTTTCTGCATGGGCAAGGCCAAAGGAAAAGGTCAAGGATACCAATAACAGACCGATACTGCGACGAGCTAGATTCATGGTGTTCAGCGTCCAAATGGATTAAGTGTCTTCTATGATAATGGTTAACGGGGCGGGTACCACATCCGCAATAATCGCCATAATCCTAAGCAGACGACAAAAAACGCGGGAGGTGGTTTTGGTAATTTTTACTGGCAGGGGGCGAAATCGACCAGGGACTAGGATGTTTGATCCTGCCTCTAGACTACTTCCAACTTAGATTTAGCTTCTTATGCGTAGCCGCACAATCTCTCAAATAGAGATTAATAAGACTTTGATAGGGAATGCCGACCTCTTGGGATATAGATTTAAAGTAGCTCACGGAGTCCTCATCTAATCTAATGGTAATAGGCTTCTTGAGCATAGAAGCATATGGATTTTTACGAGCTTTTGAGAAATCATATTCTTTACGCATTTTCATCTCCTTTAATACGCTTTTGACTCTTTAGGGCTTGCCTTACG
>CANGWV010000053.1 GCA_947457875.1 Burkholderiaceae bacterium | reverse complement strand
TATAAGTATAGATATAAATTTACTACTTTAAGGTGGATACTCAGCAGCATGGATAGCATTAGCGTAATCAGCGTGGGACTTGGGGTCTTCGTAGGTATGATGATGGCCCTAACAGGCGCTGGCGGAGGCATTCTGTCGGTTCCGCTGTTGGTATTTGGACTCAATCTCAGCATCGCCAGTGCAGGCCCCATTGGTTTATTGGCGATCGCCGTAGCAGGCTCCCTTGGAGCAATCCATGGTCTGCGTACAAAACTACTGCGCTATCGCGCTGCCCTCGTCATGGCAGGTCTGGGTATCGTACTGGCCCCAATCGGCGTTTACATGGCACACCGCATCCCCAATACACCTCTATTACTTGCATTTGCCAGCATACTAATTGTGGTATCGATTCGCATGTTCATTCAGGCACAGCAAGAAATCACAGGCAATGCGCCAAAAGAGCTACCCGCACCACCCTGCAAGCTTAATCAATCAATCGGTCGCCTCATTTGGTCTGTACCGTGTGCCCGGGCTCTCATGGGCTCTGGTGCCGTCGCTGGATTTTTGTCCGGACTGCTCGGTGTTGGCGGTGGCTTCATTATTGTGCCTGCGCTCAAAAAGCTAACCGACCTGCCCATGCAATCGATTGTTGCCACGTCGCTAGGTGTATTGGCTTTGATTTCAATTACGGGCGTCACGACCGCTGCAATAGCAGGTCACCTGGACTGGTCAATTGGTATTCCATTTACCGCTGGGGCCGTTGCTGGAATGTTACTCGGTAGCGTGATTGCAAAGCAAATCAGTGGGCCACGCATACAGCAAGCATTTGCCGTTTTTACTTTTTTAATCTCCCTCAGTTTGTTGTATAAAGCCATTTAGTACAGGAGCAATCAATGCAAATTAGCTGCCCCCATTGCCATAAGCACAATCGCTTTCCAATCGATCGCATTGCACAGGATCCGATGTGTGGCGTCTGTAAAAAGAGTCTCTTGTCTTTGCCGATTGAATTAAATCAAGGTAATTTTGCCGAAGCAACGGGGCAAACGTATCTACCCGTATTAGTTGATTTTTGGGCGCCCTGGTGTGGACCATGTACCCAGTTTGCCCCGACCTTTGTAGCAGCAGCCCAGCGCTATGCAAACCAACTAGTATTTTCCAAAGTCAATACCGAAGCAGAGCAAGCACTTGGATCGCAGTTTCAGATTCGCTCGATTCCGACTTTAGCCGTTTTTAAGGGCGGAAAGGAGCTGGACCGACTATCGGGCGCCCTCAGACCTCCCGAGCTCGAACAATACGTCAACACCATTTTGCGCAAATGGAGTGTTTAGATTATTGCAGTGGCTTACGCGCAACGAGGCCTAGTAAGGCCGACATCCCCGTATGCTTTGGTCCCTCGGATAAGTATTTTTCATACACGCATAGATCAATGATCTCTAGATCGCTAATCAAGTCACGGATCATATCGTCTGTATAGAGATGTTCCAGTATCGACGGGCCGCCGGTTTTAAACACCAATTGCTTCGGCGTGTACCCCTGAACAATAAGAAGTCCACCGGGCTTCAAGGTCGATGCCATTTGTGCAAATAGACGGGTACGCATCACTGGGTTGGCAAACTGAATAAAAATTGCAACTACCGCATCGTAGTGATTGGGCTGCCAATCCCACGATTCACAGGATGCCAAACTAAATTGAACCTGCACCGCCTCTTCTGTTGCAAGCGCAATTGCTTTGCTTAGGGCTATTTCTGACAAATCAAATGCGTCGACTCGCATGCCCTGCTTTGCAAGCCAAACGGAATTGCGGCCTTCGCCATCCGCAACACACAAGACGGAATCACCCTGCTTCAAATGGTGCTTGGCCTGCGCCTCTAGATACTCATTAGGGGCTTTGCCGAAAATATAATCGGGCGTATCGAAGCGCTTATTCCAGAAATCGGCACCATCTGAGAATGCAGTTGTCATGACTCTATGCTTTTAATCGATTGAAATAAAAAAAGGTTGCCTAGGCAACCTTCGCACTCCATATGTAATTCTATGCGTGATGCGCCATCCCGCTACTTTACTTTTTAAGACCGCCCTGCAAATCACGGATCAAATCATCGGGATTTTCAAGGCCAACAGCAATCCGAACCAGGCCATCGGAAATCCCTGCAGCTTTACGTGCCTCGGGTGAAACTCGGCAATGGGTCGTCGTTGCCGGATGCGTAATGGTCGTACGGGTATCGCCTAAATTGGCTGTAATTGAGCACAGCGTAGTTTGATCGATCAATTTGAAAGCCGCCTTTTTGCCGCCTTTGAGAACAAACGACAAAATCGCTCCGCCTGCCTTTTGCTGCTTCTTCGCTAAGGCAAATTGCCGATGAGACTTTAGGCCTGGGTAATAAACCGCCTCAACGCCCGGTTGCTTTTCAAGCCACTGGGCCAAAGCCAAGGCATTGGCACTTTGTTGCTTCATGCGCAAGTCAAGGGTCTCTAGGCCCTTTAAAAATACCCATGCATTAAAAGCCGACAGGGTTGGTCCGGCTGTGCGTACGTATGGAAATACTTTAACCATGATGAAGGATTTCTTGCCAACGATGGCACCGCCTAGCACCCTACCCTGACCATCTAAATACTTTGTGGCCGAATGAATGATGACGTCGGCCCCTAAATCCAGCGGCCGTTGCAATGCCGGCGTACAAAAACAGTTATCTACAACAAATAAGA
Organism: Burkholderiaceae bacterium; assembly: GCA_947457875.1. Lineage (GTDB taxonomy): Bacteria > Pseudomonadota > Gammaproteobacteria > Burkholderiales > Burkholderiaceae > Polynucleobacter. The sequence continues at coordinate 7,680 of CANGWV010000053.1, read as the reverse complement.
CATTCGCTTTATTGGCAATCTTGGCGATCGCACGAATATCCGCAATCTCGGTCATTGGATTGGATGGCGTCTCGAGGTAGAACATCCGAGTATTGGGCTGAACTGCAGCTTGCCACGCTTTGTTATCGGATAAATCAACGTAGCTGGTAGTAATACCAAAGCGACCGAGAATACTGCCAAACAACTGAATAGTTGCGCCAAATACGGAACGAGAACAGACCACATGGTCCCCCGCCTTCAGGTGCGCCATTGCAGTGGTCATGATGGCAGCCATACCCGAGGCGGTGGCAATACAGGCCTCGCCGCCTTCCAGCGCAGCCAAGCGATCCTGAAACATGCTGACGGTGGGATTGGTGAAGCGCGAATAAATAAAACCGGTTTCGGCATTGGCAAAACCCTGTTCAGCCTCTTCTGCACTATTAAAGCAAAAGCTTGAAGTCAGGTACAGGGCTTCTGAGTGCTCTTGATACTCTTGCGAGCGTCGCGTGCCAGCACGAACCGCCACGGATTCCGGGGCAAGTTTGGATAGGTCGAGGGAGCGACGTTTCGTAGTAATTTTGCTAGCCATGCTACTAGTGTACTTAATCTTCGGTAGCTAAGTGCAAGTGCAGCTGAGAACGTGCGAAGTCCCCAGGGTCCTTTTGGCGGTCTGCTTGCGCTGTTTCAGTAGTACGCGCAGCCTCCAAGGCGTCAAGGTAGGAATCGTTAATATCACCCGTAATGTAATGGCCATCAAAACATGATGCCTCGAAATTCTTAATTTCGGGATTGATGTCGCGTACTGCCTGCTTCATGTCTTCCACGTTTTGATAAATCAGTTGATCGGCACCAATCATCTTATTGATCTCGGCATCCGTACGACCATAAGCTACCAATTCACTGCGAGTTGGCATATCAATACCGTACACATTCGGAAAACGGACTGGGGGCGCTGCTGATGCAAAGATCACTTTCTTTGCGCCTGACTCACGTGCCATTTGCACAATCTCATAAGAAGTTGTGCCACGCACAATCGAGTCATCCACAATTAATACGGTCTTGTCTTTAAACTCAATCCGCATCGCATTCAGTTTCTGGCGCACCGATTTACGACGCACAGCTTGACCAGGCATGATGAAAGTACGGCCAATGTAGCGGTTCTTAAAGAAGCCTTCGCGGTAACTAATGCCTAAGCGCTTGGCCACTTGCATGGCTGCTGGCCGGCTCGAATCCGGAATCGGCATCACTACATCGATCTCGCTAACATCCGTTTCTGCACGAATCTTCTCGGCTAAATAATCACCCATACGCATGCGCACGTTGTAAACCGTGACGCCATCAATCGTGGAGTCTGGCCTAGCCATGTAAACGTATTCAAAAATACAAGGATTGAGGACTGCATTGGGTACGCACTGATGAGCAACAAAATTACCATCGAGGTCAATGTAGATTGCCTCCCCCGGTTCCACATCCCGAACAAAGGTAAAACCCAAACCTTCGAGCGCTACGGATTCAGAAGCAACCATCCATTCAGGACCATCTGGACCATCAATGCGACCAATGCATAAAGGACGAATACCAAATGGATCGCGAAACGCTAGGAGGCCATAGCCCGCAATCATTGACACCACGGCGTATGATCCTCTGACTCTGCGCGTCAGTCCAGTTACGGCCTTAAACATGGACTGCTCATCCAATGCGGCGCTGTTGGTTTCTTTTTGCAGCTCATCCGCCAGTACATTCAGGAGCACTTCCGTATCAGAGCTTGTATTGATGTGGCGGCGATCGCGGTAGGCCATCTCAGTACGCAGTGTAGGCGCATTGGTTAAATTGCCGTTGTGCGCCAAAATAATTCCATAGGGCGCGCTGACATAAAAAGGTTGGGCCTCTTCCTCACTGCTAGCTGAACCGGCGGTGGGATAACGGACCTGACCAATCCCCACATTGCCAACTAAACTACGCATGTTGCGGGTACGGAATACATCACGCACCAAGCCATTGGCCTTATGCATAGCAAATGAATTGCCATTCATCGTTGCAATACCAGCCGCATCCTGACCGCGATGCTGGAGGAGCAGCAAAGCGTCATAAAGCAACTGATTTACCGGGTAACGCGAGACACTTCCGACTACGCCGCACATATGACTTAACTCCCTGAGGGTGGTGGTGCAGAAATAACGCCGGTTGGCGCACGCAACTTCGCCGCCCAATCGGACGGTAACCATACTTGTATTACCGCCATGGCGACATCAATTGCAGGACGGGTTATTGCCGCTTTCCATGCATTGGTTTGGGGGACAGGCGTTAACACTGCCAAGGTCGATAGAACCACCACCACAAACGCGCCGCGCACTAGGCCAAAGACTAGCCCTAAAAAACGATCGGTGGAACTTAAACCTGCGGACACGATCGCCTTTTGAATCATCGACCCAATAAAGCTGCCTGCAATTAAAACCAGAATAAATAAAATCAGAAAGCTGAGGCCAAGTCGCACCATCTCATCGAGCTGAAATGTGGAAAGCCATTCCACCGCTAAATAGTTACTGTAATGATAAGCAACCCATGCAGCCACAAACCAAGAGGCTAAGGCTAGTACCTCTTTAAAAAAGCCCCGATAGATTCCAACGAAAGCCGAGACCAGCAATATGGCGAAGGCAAAATAGTCAACCGAAGTCAGTTTTAGAGTGGCAAGAATTTCCATGCGCTATCCAGTGAATGGGCGAAGGATCACTGCTTCCCCACTTCCACAATCCGTGGGGTCAGACCCATTGCCTTGATTTTCTTTTCGGCTGCTTCTGCCGTCTCTTTCTCTGCAAATGGTCCGGCGCGCAGCGCATACAGTTTTGCGCCATCTGTGCCCGTGCGATTTAAAACATAATTCGGAATTTTTTGCTCTTTCAGTTTTGCAATCCAACCGTTTGCACGCTCTTCGGATGCAAAAGCGCCAATTTGAATCACAAACTTTCCAGAGGTACTTGGATTGGCATTTGAGGTAGCGGACCCATTTGCATTCGACTTGGCTGCGACCACAATTTCTTCACCAGCGGCCAAGCCCATGGTTTTATCTGCTGGACTAGACGCAAGCGGCTTGGCAGGGGCTGAAGCTGTCGGAGCTGCTGGGGCTGGCGCAGCTACCGCTGGAGTTGTTACTGGTTTGGCTGGCTCGGGTTTTGGTTCAGCAGCTGGGGATGGAGTTGGCTGGGGCGGCGCCACTGCTGGCAAGCTACTCACAATGGTTACGGCGATGTCATTGCTGATGGTTTTTGGATTGCTGTCAAGCACACGGGGCAAAACAATAATTGCAATTAAAACTAGTACTGCAGCGCCTATGAGGCGATGACGGGCACGTTGATGTTCAGGATCTTCGGTTAAAACAGAATCATCAGCGCTTACACGTGAAGCGCGACTAGTAAATTTATTATCCGAGCGTGATCGCATCGACGAAACACGCAGCCCTTGATCGGACTGGGAATCGCGCTTAAAAAGCTGGGAAAGACGAATCATGGATTAGTGCGCCTGATTGTTTCGATAAGCCATTACGCCTGCGACAGTATAGAAAGAGCCGAATACCACTATTCTATCACCCTCGCCTGCAGATAAAAGCGCCTTTTGGTAGGCATCTCCTGGGTTTGCAAAGGTCTGAATACCACCATCTTGACCTTGATCGCGCTTAACTCCGGCGCCCTCTAGAATTTGGATAAGGTCGTTTGCGCTAGCAGCCCTGTTGGTTGGTAAGTCAGTACAGAACCAGTGGTCCACAAGGCCCACCATCGGGCGTATGACACCCAGAATGTCTTTATCGGCCATCGCGCCAAAAATGGCATAGGTATAAGGGTGGTAACCCATCTTATCCAGACTCTGCCCGAGGGTCGCAGCCGCATGGGGATTGTGCGCTACATCTAGCACAATCGTAGGCTGCCCTGGTAGAACCTGAAAACGACCTGGTAACTCAACCAAGGCAAAGCCGTTTCGAATGTCTTGGGCGCTAACGGGTATGCGGTCACGCAAAGCACTTAAGGCTGCAATCACAGCGGAGGCATTGAGTAATTGATTGGCGCCCCGCAGCGCGGGATAACCCAAACCACTAAAGCGCTTGCCACGACCAGACCACGCCCATTGTTGTTTGTCCCCCTGAAAGTTGTAATCCCGACCCATCAGCCACAGATCACAGCCCAATGACTCCGCATAGTCAACCAAGCTTGCAGGTGGCATTGGGTCGCCACAAACTGCAATCGCATTGGCTCGAAATACACCCGCCTTTTCCCGCGCTATTTTTTCTCGGGTATCACCCAAAAAAGCAGCATGATCAATGTCGATGCTGGTCACAATGGCACAATCGGCATCCAAAATATTGATCGCATCCAGGCGGCCGCCCATACCTACTTCGAGAATAACAGCATCCAATTTGGCATCCGCAAAGAATCGCATGATGGCCAAGGCCGTAAATTCAAAATAGGTAAGCGTGGGGGCATTCGGGAGGCTGACTCTGGCCGCCTCCACTTCAGCAAAATGGACTAGCAGTTGCGCATCCGTCGCATTGACACCATTGATGCGTGCCCGTTCATTAAATTCTAGCAAGTGAGGTGATGTGTGGCAGCCTACGCGATAACCAGCGGCCAGCAAAATGCTCTCCAAAAAAGCACAGGTAGAGCCCTTGCCGTTCGTCCCTGCAACCGTAATGATGGGGCAATCAAAGTGAAGGTCGAGGACTGCTTTAACGCGACTAATGCGCTCAAGGCCCATATCAATTGCAACCGGATGGGCTGTTTCGAGGTGGCTAAGCCAAGCCTCGAGGCTAGAGAAGGAAATTAGATCTGGGTTTTTTGATTCGCTCAACGCTTTAACTGAGACTAAGAGGATGGGCTAGCAACGGAAGGGGCAATGGAGGGCTCTGGTAGTTTTTGCAAGAGCGCCAATATACGGGCAATCTCAGCACGCATATTACGGCGATCCACAATCATGTCAACGCCGCCCTTTTGCATTAAAAACTCGGAGCGCTGAAATCCCTCTGGGAGTTTTTCGCGAACGGTTTGTTCAATCACCCGTGGCCCAGCAAAACCAATTAATGCTTTGGGCTCTGCCATCACCACATCGCCCATGAACGCAAAGCTAGCCGAAATGCCGCCCATGGTTGGGTCAGTCAGTACGCTAATGTAAGGTAGCCCTGCTTTTGAAAGCTTGGTTAACATCGAATTCGTTTTTGCCATTTGCAATAGCGACAACAGACTCTCTTGCATGCGCGCACCGCCAGTTGCAGTAATGCAAATGAATGCGCATTTTTTATCGATCGCCTCTTGGGCGCCGCGCGCAAAACGCTCACCAACCACCGATCCCATTGAGCCGCCCATGAACTGAAACTCAAAACAGGCAGTGACCACTGGAATCGACTCGATTTTTCCACCGAGAACCACCAAGGCATCGGTCTCACCAGAAACATCTGCAGCCTCTTTAATACGATCAGGGTATTTTTTGGAATCCTTAAACTTTAATGGATCAACCGGAAAGACATTCGCGCCAATTTCATATCGGCCTTTTGGATCAAGCAAGCTGTCCAAGCGTTGGCGCGCACCAATGCGCATGTGATGACTGCACTTAGGGCATACCGATAGATTGGCTTCAATATCCGTGCTGTATAAAACAGCTTCACATCCAGGGCACTTTACCCACAACCCTTCGGGCACTGACTTTCGATTAGCAGGGTCAGTGTGCTGAATTTGCGGCGGAAGAAGTTTATCAATCCAACTCATGTACTTTAGCTATCCAATGCAGTGCGAATCTCGCGTATGAAGTGTTCAAGCGATTGTACCGCCTCACCCGGAGTTGCCTCTTCAAGCAAACGAATGATGCGACTGCCAATCACGACGGCATCCGCTGTATTGGAAACAGCCTTAGCGCTAGCAGCATCATGAATACCAAAGCCGACCGCAATTGGTATCGCAGTAGCCGCTCGAATCTGCGGGATGATACTTGCCACATCCTGCGTATTGAGGTTATTGGCGCCCGTCACACCACGCAATGAAACGTAGTAAATATAGCCAGATGCTATTTTCGCAGCTTCTTTAATTCGAGCTGGCGATGAAGTTGGCGCCAATAGGAAAATCGGATCTACTCCAGCCGCGCGCATCTGCTGCGCAAAATCAACACACTCTTCCGGGGGATAATCCACAATCAATACCCCATCCACACCGGCTGCCTTTGCCTCGGTCGCAAAACGCGCAGCGCCCATTTGCTCAACGGGATTGGCGTAGCCCATGAGCACCACTGGCGTATTGCTATCCGTCTCCCGAAATGCCTTCACCATCTCGAGGCAATGGCGCAAGGTAACGCCCTGGCTCAGCGCCCGCTCGGAGGAGCGCTGAATTACTGGGCCATCGGCCATGGGATCCGAAAAAGGTACGCCAAGTTCAATTACATTTGCGCCGCCACGGACCAATGCATGCATTAGCGCAACCGTTAAACCGGGCTCCGGATCCCCGGCAGTAATAAAAGGAACCAAGCCTTTTTTACCGGCCTGCTTTAAATCATTAAATACAGTTGAAATCTTGGACATAGATATGTTCTAAACCTTAACCTTCCGAGCCGGTTGCTTGCGCAACGGTGTGCATGTCTTTATCGCCACGACCAGACAAGTTGACCAAAATCGTTTTGTCTTTTGGCAAGGTGGCGGCGAGCTTACATGCGTATGCGATCGCGTGCGCAGATTCCAAGGCGGGAATGATCCCTTCAATTTGGCAGCAATCATGGAATGCTTTGAGCGCTTCTTGATCCGTAATCGCCACATACTCAGCGCGGCCGGAGTCTTTCAGCCAAGCGTGTTCAGGGCCAACTCCTGGATAGTCCATACCGGCAGATACCGAATGCGTCTCTGCAATTTGGCCATTCTCATCTTGCAATAAGTAAGTACGGTTGCCGTGTAATACACCAGGTTTGCCGACGCACAATGCAGCCGAGTGCGCAGCCGTATTCAAACCATGGCCAGCCGCTTCAACACCAACGAGCTTCACTTCGGGGTAATCAATGTAAGGATAAAAAATACCCATGGCATTCGAGCCGCCACCAACGCATGCCATGACGTAGTCGGGTTGACGACCAATCATCTCCGGCATTTGGACTTTGCACTCTTCCCCAATCACGCTCTGAAAATCGCGCACCATCATCGGATATGGATGCGGACCAGCGACCGTACCAATGATGTAAAAGGTGTCTTCCACATTCGTAACCCAGTCGCGCATCGCTTCATTTAGCGCGTCTTTTAAGGTTTTAGTACCCGACTCTACTGGCACTACCTTGGCACCCAAGAGTTTCATGCGAAATACGTTTTGCGCCTGACGGGCCACATCCACTGAGCCTTGATAAACGGTGCAGTCAAGACCAAAGCGCGCACAAATGGTGGCAGTAGCAACGCCATGCTGTCCTGCGCCGGTTTCTGCAATGATTCGCGGCTTACCCATGCGCTTGGCAAGCATGGCTTGTCCAATGACGTTATTAATCTTATGCGCACCGGTGTGATTTAAGTCTTCGCGCTTCAAATAAATCTGTGCGCCGCCCAGCATTTCACTCCAACGCTTGGCGTGATAAACAGGAGAAGGACGGCCAACAAAGTGCTTGAGCTCGTAATGAAACTCTTCGATGAATTCTGGGTCGTGCTGATAGCGTGCATAGGCATCCTTCAGCTCTTCCAGAGCAAACATCAGTGTTTCT
>CANGWV010000052.1 GCA_947457875.1 Burkholderiaceae bacterium | reverse complement strand
GCCTTGACTGTGGTCACGTAGAGGAGTTTGTTGATGCCGCGATTGAGCGGCGCCAAAAGGAGATCGCTAAATCCTTGGGCTTTGCCCTGGAAGAGCACTCTTTAGCCATGTATGGGCATTGCCAAAAGAAAAACTGCGCCCACAAGCGCAAATAAGCCGTTTCATACAAAAAGGGGCTAAAAAGCCCCTTTTTTACCAACTAAACCACCTATTTGGCCCCTTTTGCTTAAGCCGCCATCAAAGCCTCTGCCGCATTGAGCATCTGCACTGAATACCCCCACTCGTTGTCATACCAAGCCAGTACTTTGACCAGCTTGCCATCGGCCGAAACCCGCGTTTGGCTGGCGTCGTAAATGCTGGGGCGGGGATCATGGTTAAAGTCGATCGATACCAGCGGCAAGGTGTTAAAGCCCAAAATACCCTTGAGCTCGCCTTCGCTGGCTTTTTTCAGAACGGCATTGACCTCATCTACGCTGGTGGCGCGCTTAGCCACAAAGGTTAAATCAACCACCGAAACGTTAATGACCGGAACCCGCATCGCAAAACCATCAAAACGACCAGCTAATTCCGGCAATACCAAACCAACCGCTTTAGCAGCGCCCGTTTTGGTTGGGATCATGCTGCTTACTGCAGAGCGCGCGCGGCGCATGTCCTTGTGATACACATCAGTCAATACTTGATCGTTGGTAAACGCATGAATGGTGGTCATTAAACCCGACTCAATACCGATGGCATCCAGCAACGGTTTGACTAAAGGCGCTAAACAATTGGTAGTGCAGCTGGCATTCGAGACAACGAGGTCAGTGGGCTTGAGCACCTTTTCGTTTACGCCATAGACAATGGTTGCATCCACGTCTTTCTCGCCTGGAGCCGAGATCAATACTTTTTTTGCCCCTTGCTGAATGTGCACCATAGCTTTTTCTTTGGAGGTAAATTTACCCGAGCACTCGAGCACTAAATCGACTTGATGTTCGCCCCATGGGGTCTCCAGCGGATTGCGCGTCGAATACATTTTGATGCGATCGCCATTGACCACCATGTGATCGCCATCGACGGTGACTGTACCTGGGAAGCGGCCATGCGCTGAATCGTATTGGGTAAGGTGGGCATTGATATCAATATCGCCCATCGCATTGATAGCAACAATTTTGATGTCGCGCTTGCGATCTAAGTTTGGCTGACTCTCATACAAAGCACGTAGCACCATGCGGCCAATACGACCATACCCATTAATTGCAACCCGAATCGCCATCGCTATTCCTCTACTCTTTTTCTATATAAATGTCTGACTTTAATTGCTTACTTTACTTGCGCAATGCACTGCTTCACCGTCGCACTAATCTGCTCAACGGTTAAACCAAAATACGCGTACAACTGATTCGCGGGCGCAGACTCACCAAAGGTATCTACACCGTGGACTGCAGCGCAGCCATACTTCCACCAGTAATCCGTTACACCAGCCTCAACCGCAATGCGCGGCAAACCGGCTGGCAACACGCTGGCTTTGTACTGCGCGTCTTGCTGATCAAAGTAGGTGGTCGACGGCATCGAGACCACACGAACACCCATTCCTTCTTTCGCTAAATGCGCTGCGGTCTGCAATGCCAAACCGACTTCAGAACCAGTCGCAATGATGACGGCTTTGGCTGACTTGCTGGGCTCGTGAACCACATAGCCACCGCGTGCAATGTTCTCGATTTGTTTTGCCGAACGAGCCACAAATGGGCAATTTTGGCGACTAAAAATCAGCGCACTTGGGCCATGCCGACGCTCGAGTGCCGCGCCCCAGGCAACTGCACTCTCGGTGGTGTCGCATGGACGCCAAACGGCTAGATTCGGTATCAAACGCAAACTCGACACCTGCTCGACTGATTGATGGGTAGGGCCATCTTCACCCAAACCAATCGAGTCGTGGGTAAACACAAAAATGCTGCGGAGTTTCATGAGGGCTGCCATGCGCAGCGCATTACGACTGTAATCCGAGAAGGTCAAGAAGGTACCGCCAAACGGAATGTAGCCGCCATGCAGTGCCATGCCATTCATGATGGCGCTCATACCAAACTCACGCACACCGTAATTAATGTGGTTACCCCACTGATTGGCGCGTACGGGCTTACATGCGCTCCAATTGGTTAAGTTTGAACCGGTTAGGTCGGCCGAGCCGCCCATCATTTCTGGGACAGCGGGTGCCAATGCTTCAATCGCATTCTGACTCGACTTGCGCGTTGCAATCGTTTCCGCTTTGGCTTGGCATTGCGCGAGCAGTGCTTGCATTTTTACCGCAAAGTTAGATGGCAAATCACCGCGCATGCGGCGCACGAGTTCGGCTGCTAATGAAGGATGCGCTTTTTGATAGGCAGAAAAGCGCTCGTTCCAGGCATTCTGAATGGTTTGACCGCGACCACGAAAATCCCAGGCCAAATATAAATCGTCTGGCACTTCAAACGGTGGGAAAGTCCAGTTTAAGGCCTTGCGCGTAGCGGCGATTTCATCGGCGCCCAAGGGGGAACCGTGTACCTTGTCGCTACCCGCCATATTGGGCGAACCTTGACCAATTGCTGTCTTACAACAAATCAAGGTAGGCTTGTCACTTTGCTTTGCTCTGGCAATTGCATTCGCAACAGCGCTGGCATTGTGGCCATCCACCCCCCGAATCACATTCCAACCATAGGCTTCAAAACGCTTTGGCGTGTCTTCGTTAAACCACGCCACAACCTTGCCATCAATCGAGATACCGTTGTCATCCCACAGCGCAATAAGTTTATTGAGCTTGAGTGTGCCAGCCAAAGAACACACCTCATGACTGACGCCTTCCATCAAGCATCCGTCGCCCAAGAAAGCGTAGGTGTAGTGGTCAACGACATTAAAGCCAGGGCGATTAAATTCTTCGGCGAGTAATTTTTCAGCTAAGGCCATGCCGACGGCATTAGAGATGCCCTGACCCAATGGTCCGGTAGTCGTCTCCACGCCCGGCGTAATGCCATATTCCGGATGGCCTGGTGTCTTACTGTGTAACTGTCGGAAATTTTTCAGCTCACTCATTGGCAAGTCGTAGCCGGTGAGATGCAAGAGCGCATAGAGCAACATCGAGCCGTGGCCATTCGAAAGTACAAAGCGATCGCGATTAATCCAATGCGGATCCGCTGGGTTGTGTTGCAAATGCTGGTCCCACAGCGCTACTGCAATATCAGCCATACCCATCGGCATGCCCGGGTGCCCAGAATTAGCTTGCTGAACGGCGTCCATCGAAAGTGCGCGAATGGCATTGGCCATACGGATTTGTAAATTTGACATCGTAAAAGTGGTCTCGAAGGAATTAAATTGGCTATATTGCGGTAATGCCTCAATTTTATCTTCCTCCACCCTGGGAAACCCAAAAACCCCACCCTATTCCCTTAGAGTTGCTGCACCACCTGCGGGTTCGGCGCATTAGCGAGGGTGAAGTCATTCCCATTTTTGACGGCCAAGGGCAAATTGCCTTCGCCACCCTCGTCCGCCTGGGCAGCAAATCCGGCGAACTGGCAATTACTGCTGTAAAACAAAATACCCAAAATGAGCCGCCCTATGGCATCACGCTGGCCCAAGGCCTTGCTGGTGGCGATAAGATGGATTGGGTCATTGAAAAAGCGGTTGAAACCGGCGCTAGTAGGATTGCGCCACTGCAGTGTGAACGCTCGGTGATCAAATTAACGCGCATTAGCGATGCGGATCGTGCACAAAAACGCTTTATCCACTGGCGCGCCATTACCCAAGCCGCATGCGAACAATGTGAGCGCACCGTGCTGCCCTTGGTGGAGCCAATACAAACCATTGCGGATTACCTTCGTAAAGCCTCTAGCAATGATCTCAATGACACCCTCAAACTCATTTTTTGTACCGGGGATCACCCATCCTTAGCGAGAACCATCGCGCCCTTACCTGCGCAAGATGTGATTCTGTTGATCGGGCCAGAAGGGGGCTTTGCGCCAGAAGAATTGGAGTTAGCCATTAAAGCGGGATTTCAGGCGGTGTCCTTGGGTAAGCGCATTTTGCGCACCGAGACCGCCGGCATTGTTGCCATCAGCACGATCCACGCCCTTTGGGATCGCTAATCAGATAAACGGGTATTAAAAAAGCCCTGGATCCATGCAAATCAAGGGCTTGTGGCAAAGCGAGGGTGCTTACGCGAAGGAGTAGAACACCCGATACGGTACGCGGCGCTCAGACCAGAAATCAACGGCATCACGGAATACGTCCAATAAAGTCTCGCGTGCTTCTTTGTCAAATTTCTGGGTGCATGGCAAGCCTTCTAGTACCACCACGAAACCCGGTTGTGGGCCTGCTTTATCCACCATCGTGGTTAAGGTGTCTAACAAAGGATCGTAATTCTTGGCTTGCTGCTTGGTAAATACATAGGCATTGGCGATCGACTCGAGAACTTCGCTCTTGGTCAGGCCATTTGCGCAATTGGCATAAATAAAGTGCTGACCAAGTTCGGCAGCTGCTTCCATTAAATCGGTTGTGCGGAAGGCCCGAATCGATTGAACGATGTTAGGGCGAACACTGCGGAGCATTGCGGGTGGGCCTGCATCGCGAACGGCTAATGCAGCACGCCAAGATGCCGGCACTTTTTTACTGGAAGCATGATTAGCGGCGAGCGTTTGCAGGCGCGAGAGGCCACCCTGTGCGTAGACGTTGGTAGCGGAAGGCTCGCCATCGGACTGCTCGTTTCGATCCCAACTTTCGGCGCGACTGTGGTCATCCCACTCAGCGGATGTAATTTCAGGATTATTCATGATGGGTATAAGGTTACCCGTAAGCGTCAGCCAAATCAAGCCTAATTACAGTCGTTTTTTTATAAACTACTGATTAATATAGATAAATATATATGTGAGTGTTTGCTCACATATATAAATTAACCTTAACTTCCCTTGATTCTGGCCTTACTAGCCGCCTCGACCACCGTTAATGCGGTGACATTGACGATCCGCCGAACGGTCGCTGCAGGAGTCAAAATGTGCACCGGCTTAGCCACTCCCAACAATAGAGGGCCGATCGCGATGCCATTCCCGGCAGCAGTCTTGAGCAAGTTGTAGGAAATGTTGGCGGCATCAATATTGGGCAGTACCAATAAATTAGCGGCGCCCTCAAGCGGCGAAGTTGTCACTGCGCCCGCACGAGTCTCTGGATCGAGCGCGCAGTCACCGTGCATCTCACCATCCACCTCGAGTTCTGGTGCTCTCGCCTGCAAAATGGAGAGGACTTGGCGCATCTTCACAGCAGAAGGTGCATCGCTGCTGCCGAAGTTGGAATGCGACAACAAAGCGACTTTGGGTGTCATACCTAACTTGCGCATTTCGCTCGCGGCCATCAGGGTAATTTCGGCTAACTGCTCTGCTGTCGGATCGACATTCACATGGGTGTCCACTAAAAATACTTGGCGGCCCGGCAAAATCAAACCACTCATTGCGCCATATACGTTGGCGCCTTTTTCATGGCCAATCACTTCATCAATGTATTTGAGGTGGGTTGATACCTTACTGATGGTGCCGCAGATCAGACCATCGGCCATACCCTTTGAAAGCAAGGTAGCACCAATCAAGGTATTGCGACGACGCATCTCGAGTTTGGCAAACGAGGCAGTAACTCCCTTGCGCTCCATGATGGCCAGATACGATTTCCAAAAGTCGCTAAAACGGGAATCGTCTTCTGGATTCACAATCTCGATATCGATACCGCAAACCATGCGCAAACCAAATTTCTCAATGCGGTGTTCGATCACACTAGGGCGACCAATCAAGGTCGGCTTTGCGATGCCCTCATCGAGCACAATCTGCACGGCACGCAGCACACGCTCGTCTTCGCCTTCACAGAAAACGATGCGTTTTTGCGCTTCAGGAACACCTTTGGCGATCGTAAAGAGCGGCTTCATCAAGGTGCCTGAGTGGTACACAAATTGCTGCAACTGATTACGGTAGGCATCAAAATCGGCGATCGGGCGCAGGGCCACGCCATCATCCATCGCCGCTTTGGCAACCGCTGGCGCGATTACCGTAATTAAGCGGGGATCAAATGGCTTCGGAATCAAATACTCCGGCCCAAACGCCAGGTTTTCAGTGCTGTAGACGGCTGCAACCACTTCACTCTGTTCTGCCTGAGCCAGCTCAGCAACGGCTTTGACTGCAGCCACTTCCATGCCGCGGGTAATGGTGGTTGCGCCCACATCCAAAGCACCACGGAAAATAAATGGGAAACACAACACGTTATTCACTTGATTTGGGTAATCGGTGCGACCAGTTGCCATCACGGCATCAGGCCTAACTAATTTCACTTCCTCTGGCAAGATTTCGGGTGTGGGGTTTGCTAAGGCGAACACCAATGGCTTATCAGCCATCTTTTTCACCATCTCGGATTTGAGTACGCCACCAGCAGAGAGGCCCAAGAAAATATCCGCGCCTTCAATTACCTCGCTCAAGGTACGCAAAGGCGTGTCCTGTGAGAACGGCTCCTTCTCTGGATCCATTAACTCTTTGCGGCCTTTGTACACTACGCCCGCAATGTCGGTTACCCAAATGTTTTTTCTAGGTAAACCCAAATCCACTAACAAATCGATGCAGGCAAGTGCGGCAGCGCCCGCGCCCGATGTCACGAGCTTGACGTTTGCCACATCCTTACCCACTACTTTTAAACCATTCAGAATGGCCGCTGCAACCACAATGGCTGTGCCATGCTGGTCATCATGAAAAACCGGAATCTTCATGCGGGCTTGTAATTTGCGCTCGACCACAAAGCAATCTGGGGCTTTGATGTCTTCTAAATTAATACCACCAAAAGTGGGTTCAAGCGCTGCGATGATTTCGACTAATTTATCGGGGTCGTTTTCATTTACCTCAATATCAAAGACATCAATGCCGGCAAACTTCTTAAATAAAACGGCCTTGCCTTCCATCACTGGCTTACTTGCCAGTGGGCCAATATTCCCAAGACCAAGTACTGCGGTGCCGTTTGTAATTACGCCCACTAAATTACCGCGCGCGGTGTAGCGAAAGGCATTGGCTGGGTCTTTAACGATTTCTTCGCAGGCAGCGGCAACCCCGGGGGTATACGCCAAAGCCAGATCGCGCTGATTGGTGAGTTGCTTGGTTGCCGCAATTTCAATCTTTCCAGGGACTGGAAACTCGTGATAATGCAGGGCTGCAGCCCGTAAGTCTTTGATTTGTTGTTCTTTGCTATTGTCCGCTTGGCTCATCGATAGGCTCACTGGTATGGCGATTTGAAGATTGTCATTCTAGTCCTCTCCCGTACAAAACGGCTAACGAACATAAAATGGGGAAATGGAAGCAAAACTAGGGGAATTTGATCTGATCTGGCGATTTTTCAAAGCCGGCTCCGAATCCATGGCCCAAACCCAAACAAACCAAGTTCTCCTCGGGATCGGGGATGATTGCGCCTTGCTTCAGCCTGACCCGGCACAAAGCCTCGCAGTCACCAGCGACATGCTGGTCGAAGGGCGGCATTTTTTTGCCAATGCCAACCCCGAATGGCTGGGCCATAAAGCCCTAGCCGTTAACCTCTCTGACCTTGCGGCGATGGGTGCAAAGCCCGTTGGTTTTACCTTAGCGCTGGCGCTTCCCCGTGCGGATTCGACCTGGCTCGAACAATTTAGCCAAGGTCTATTTCGCTTGGCGCAGCAATGGCAATGCCCTTTAATCGGTGGCGATACAACCCAAGGGCCTCTCACCATTTGCATTACCGCAATGGGTCATGTGCCTGCAAATGCCGTCATCAAGCGCTCCGACGCCAAGGTCGGTGACGACATTTGGGTATCCGGCAGTCTGGGAGATGCCCGACTTGCTTTAGGGGCATTGCGCAGCGAATGGCCACTTGATCACAGCAGCTTAGAAGCGGTCCTACCCCGCATGCATCAGCCCGAGCCGCGCATTACGCTCGGCATACAACTGCGCGGCATTGCGAGTAGCGCTCTGGATGTATCGGATGGACTCTTGGGTGATTTACGCCACATCCTCAAAGCATCGCAAGTCAACGCCGAAGTGCTGATTGATCAATTACCCACCTCACGCACGCTTGCCGAGCAAACGGCGCATCTGCGTCGGCAATGCGCTGCTAATGGTGGCGATGATTACGAACTATGTTTCACTGCCCCAAGAAATAAAAGAACAGGCATTGAATCGCTGAGCACTGCCTTACTACCACTCACGCGCATTGGCAGCATTACCTCCGCCAGCAATGGGACTGAGCCCACACTCATTCTGCGCGATACCAACGGCAATCTACTCACCGCAGATGACAGCAAGCTGCTGACGCAATCCTTTGATCACTTCAAGAGTAGTTAAGTGGTGATCAACGCCAATCAACCCAAGCCGACCTTGCGCTGGATGTTTCAGACCGCAGGTCGTACCCTAGCGCTTGGGTTTGGAAGTGGACTCAGCCCTTTCGCTCCCGGCACAGTGGGAACACTTTGGGCATGGGCACTCTTTTTGATTGGGCAATTCTTCTTTACGACCGAGAATTGGATTTGGATCATTGGCGGAGGGCTGATCGCCGCTTGCTGGATTTGCGGGCAAGTTAGCGACGAATTAGGCGTAGCTGATTTCGGCGGTATTGTGCTCGACGAGATCTTGGCTTTTTGGCTGGTCTTGCTCTTAATAATGCCGGCCCCACTCTGGATGCAGGCCTTGGCATTTGCCCTCTTTCGTTTCTTTGATGCAGTCAAGCCGGGACCCATTGGCACGATTGATCGCTACTTTAAAGACTGCGCCTGGCTTAGTCCTGGCTCGCCCACCACCATACCCAAAATACTGTGGCGCGGTTTCGGGATTATGGTTGATGACCTCGCAGCGGCTTTTGCCACTCTGCTCATTCTTGCTTTACTGAGCACAACCCAGCTGTTACCTTCGTATTTATTTTAAAGCGATCCATTCACAAGGCATTGCATGCAAAATTCTTCCCCATCAACAGCAGCTGAGCTCCATGAATTAAGCAGCGCAGTCGCTGGTGTATTCAGTCAACGCGGCTGGACCCTCGCGGTAGCTGAATCTTGCACTGGAGGATTGCTCGCAGCTAGTCTCACGGATTTAGCGGGATCGAGTCAGTGGTTTGAACGGGGCTATGTGACGTACAGTAATGCCGCAAAAGTAGCCTGCCTGCAAGTATCGCCAATTCTGATTGAAGCCGAAGGCGCAGTCAGCGAGGCAGTGGCCAGCGCAATGGTGCTAGGTGCGCAATTGAGTAGTGGTGTCACTGCAGCGATTTCGATTACGGGCATTGCGGGCCCTGGTGGCGGCACACCCGAGAAGCCTGTTGGAACCGTGTGCTTTGGCTGGGCGATAGAGCGCGCCAATGCCAGCAATTGTGTGACTACGACTACTGCACACTTCTTAGGTAACCGTCAATCGGTGCGGCAGCAAGCGGTACTGTTTGCATTGCGCGGCTTACTGCAAGCCATTGCTTGAATCGATGTGATTAACCCAGCCACCCTTTGTGGCGGAAATAGCTCAGCGGAATAATCGCTGAAATCACCATCGATAGAATGGCGACCGGATAGCCCCAGGTCTCGGTGAGCTCGGGCATGTGTTGGAAGTTCATCCCCCAAATACTGGCGAGTAAGGTTGGCGGCATTAATGCTACCGATACCACCGAGAAGATCTTGATGATCTTACTTTGGTTCAAATTAATAAAACCGACCGTGGCATCCATCAAGAAGTTAATCTTATCGAACAGGAATGCTGTGTGATTTTCAAGGGAGTCAATATCGCGCAAAATTTGCCGCGCTTCTTCTTGCTGCTCGTCCGACAGTAATTTGCTGCGCATCAAAAACGATAGCGCGCGGCGGGTATCCATCACATTGCGACGAATGCGGCCATTGGTATCCTCTTCTTTGGCAATCGTCTCGAGCACCTCCGCAGCATCTTTGTCGCTGATATCATCGGAAAGTACGCGCTTACCGGCTTGCTCTAAATTCTCATAAACCTCCTCGAGTGCATCGGCCGAATACTCCGCGTCGGTGGAATAGAGATCGAGCAGAACGTCTTTGGCATTGCTCACTGAGCCGGGGCGTAAACGGGCACGCAAACGGACCAAGCGGAATACCGGTAAATCTTCATCGTGAATCGAAAACAGGACTTGCTTGGTCATCACAAAAGCAACGCGGACGTTGCGCGATATCTCTTCTTCGTCCAGCAAAAAATCGGTCCGAATGTGCATATGGCCATCGTCCGCCTCAAAGTAACGGGCAGACGCTTCCAAATCGCCTAAATCATCCAATTCAGGCAAAAGAACGCCAAAAGCCTCTTTAATCCAAATTAATTCTTCTTCTTCGGGGTCAATCACGTCAATCCAGATGGGATTAACGTGCTTTAGGAGCTCATTGCGATCTTCCACTTGCTCTTGGGAGAGGCGGCCATTTTGCAGGACGAACAAGTTAATCATGGTGAACTCCTAGGGAATGCGCTAGTTTATCCTATAGATAATGACAGCTTAGCGAAAAT
>CANGWV010000051.1 GCA_947457875.1 Burkholderiaceae bacterium | reverse complement strand
GAACCCGGGTGTTCATTTCAATGAAGAAAAACTCACCACCTTCGTAGAGGAATTCAAAGGTACCTGCGCCGCGGTAGCCCATTTTGCGGCAGGCTTCTGCGCAGCGCTCGCCGATTTTGGCAATCGCACGGCGATCGATGCCCGGGGCTGGCGCCTCTTCAATAATCTTTTGGTGGCGGCGCTGCATCGAGCAGTCACGTTCACCGAGCCAGACTGCATTGCCGTGGGTATCGGCCAGCACCTGAATTTCCACATGGCGGGGCTTTTCTAAAAACTTCTCCATGTAGACCTCGGGATTACCGAAAGCACGGCCTGCTTCTTCCCGCGTCATATTGACTGCATTTACTAAGGCGGCTTCGGTATGGACTACGCGCATACCGCGACCACCACCACCACCGGCTGCCTTGATGATGACGGGGTAGCCTACTTTTTTAGCGATCGCAATGATTTCTTTGGGATTGTCTGGCAATGCGCCATCAGATCCAGGAACACAAGGCACTCCCGCTTTAATCATGGCGCGCTTTGCAGATACTTTGTCGCCCATCAGGCGAATGGTTTCTGGACGAGGGCCAATGAAAGCAAAGCCGGATTTTTCAACGCGCTCAGCAAAGTCGGCGTTTTCCGATAAAAAACCATAGCCAGGGTGGATCGCTTCAGCATCCGTGACTTCGGCTGCGGAAATGATGGCTGGCATATTAAGGTAGCTTAGCGGCGAAGGCGCAGGTCCAATGCATACCGCTTCATCAGCGAGTTTGACGTACTTGGCTTCTTTATCGGCAACGGAATACACCACTACCGTTTTTATTCCCAGTTCGCGGCACGCGCGCTGGATGCGAAGAGCAATTTCTCCGCGGTTAGCAATCAGAATCTTATCGAACATGGGGCCTTGGCTTAAAAGAATGTGGAGAAATTAGGCAATCACAAACAAAGGTTGATCGTATTCAACGCCCTGGCCGTTCTCACACAAAATTTGTTTAACGACACCCGCCTTTTCAGATTCGATTTCATTGAGGAGCTTCATCGCTTCAATGATGCAGAGGGTTTGACCCACTGTAACGATATCGCCGACATTAACGAAATTGGGTGATTCCGGATTGGCCGCACGGTAAAAGGTTCCAACCATAGGAGACTTCGCAATAAAGCCGGCGGCAGCAAGGACGCTTTCTTCGGCAGCAGCGTTCTCGGCCGCAGTCGGTGCTGCCGGTGCAGGCGCGCTAACTGCGATTGGCGCTGGCGCAGCGGCTGCATAGGTAATCGGCGTCGTGCTTTGTTGTCCTTGAGCGAGTTTTGTATTAACAATACGAACCCGGTCTTCACCTTCGTTAACTTCAAGCTCAGAAATACCTGATTCAGAAACCAAGTCGATCAGCGTTTTTAGTTTTCTCAGATCCATGGAGTTAAGTCCTTCTGGTAAAAAATGACGGGAAAGAAAATTACGATTGTTTGAGCTGCTGACTGGCCGCTTGCAATGCCAAGGTATAGCCAATTGGGCCTAAACCACAGATCACGCCTTTTGCAATGTCCGATAAATAGGAGTGTTTACGGAATTCTTCACGTTGGTGAATGTTCGATAAATGCACTTCAATGAAGGGAATGGCAACGCCTGCCAAGGCATCCCGCAAGGCAACGCTGGTATGGGTAAAACCACCCGGATTAATGATGATGAAGTTAACCCCATCCTGTTTTGCCTTCTGAATGCAGTCAATTAACTCGCCTTCATGGTTACTTTGAAAGGTATTGAGTTGGATTCCAGCGTCTTTTGCCTGAGATTGCAGTCCTTGGTGGATATCGCTGAGGGTGGTATGACCATAAACCTGTGGTTCGCGGCTACCCAATAGATTCAGGTTAGGACCTTGAATAACTAAAACTGACGGGTTTTTTGACATAGATCGCTATTTTTAGAATCAGTTAAGAACAGATGATGTCAGGCTTTTCAAATCACGCTGCGAGGATTTCCGTCTGATTACGGCACACGCAAAGGCGGAGTTGGATCGATTCAGCATGTGGTGAAGTATACCCCCTAGGCCTGGGGCAAAATCGCTAAATGCAGGAAAAAAAGATCTCATTTCAACAAAATGAGTGGAATTAAGCTGCTTTAGGTGCTTAAATTTGACTGAAATACCGATTTATTCTTACTTTAAAACATAGCTATTTGTATTAAATAGCCGCTTTTATCTGCTTTCTCAGCTCATCTTCGCTTATCTTGCCTAATTTTGTATTCGTCACTTTGCCTTTTGCATTAATGACCACGGTATAGGGAAGAGCGCCTTGTGAGTTGCCTAAGGCCTTGCCAATTTTGCTACCCTGCAATCCACCCATGACGATGGGATAGGAAACCAAGGTAGTTTCAAGAAATTGACGTATGTTCGATGGTGTATCGATACCGATACCAACAAATAGGACATTTTTCGAGGTGAATTCATCCTGAAGATTGCTTAAGGCGGGCATCTCTTCGACGCAAGGCGGGCACCACGATGCCCAAAAGTTCACCACGAGCACCCGGTTTTGCCATTCAGCGGTATTGATCGGTGTGTTGTCTGGTTTCATCCATGGATTCGCCAGGAGTGCAGCAACCGACTCATCGCTGGCAGTGCCATCACGGTAAATCCAGCTGGCTGTGATCAGGCCTGCAGCAAGTCCAGCCAAGCTCATTCCACTGATGATTCCCATTTGTCTTCGGTTCATGCGCACTCCTTCGCTAAAATTCAATCATGCATATACACATCTTGGGCATTTGCGGCACCTTTATGGGCGGCATCGCTGCCATCGCACGGCAGGCCGGCCACCGCGTAACGGGTTGCGATGCCAATGTGTATCCACCCATGAGCACCCAGCTCGAAGCCCAAGGCATAGAGCTTATCGAAGGATACTCCAGCGACCAATTATCGCAACTGGGCAATAAGCCGGATTTATTTGTCATCGGTAATGTAGTTTCGCGCGGCAATCCATTAATGGAGGCAATTCTCAATTTGGGCTTGCCATATGTCTCCGGTCCGCAGTGGCTAGGTGAGCAAGTGCTCTACGATAGGCATGTTCTGGCGGTAGCAGGAACCCACGGCAAAACCACCACCTCAGCGATGCTGGCTTGGATTTTGGAATTCAATGGCAAAGAGCCGGGTTATTTAATCGGCGGCGTGCCTCTCAATTTTACGGTCTCAGCACGACTGGGTAAAAGCCCCTACTTTGTGATTGAGGCGGATGAATACGACACTGCTTTTTTTGATAAGCGCAGTAAGTTTGTGCATTACCGGCCGCGTACTGCCTTACTCAATAATCTGGAGTTTGATCACGCCGATATTTTTACTGATCTCGCTGCCATCGAAACTCAGTTTCATCACCTAGTGCGAACCGTCCCGAGTGAAGGGTGTTTGGTGGTTAATGGTGCAGAAGAGGCGCTCGAGCGGGTGCTCGAGCGTGGCGCTTGGTCGCCCGTGGCGCGTTTTGGTATGGATGCGAACAACACGTGGTCGATGCAGCCCTATCCCAACGATGATTTCACGGTAGTGTATGAAGGCAAGGAAGTGGCTACAGTTTGCTGGGCCCCAGACTCGGGCGTGATGGGTCGCCACAATCAACTCAATGCTCTGGCGGCAATAGCAGCAGCGCAGCATATTGGCATTAATCCGCGCGATGCAGCTAGTGCCTTGGCTCAGTTTAAAAATGTTAAACGCCGCTTAGAAACCGTTGGCCAGCATAATGGCATCACGATTTACGATGACTTTGCGCACCACCCCACGGCAATTACCACCACGCTCGATGGCCTGCGTCGCCGCATAGGCAATGGCCGGATTTTGGCGGTGTTAGAACCGAGATCCAACACCATGAAGCTGGGCATCATGAAGGCCCAGTTGCCTGCAAGCTTAGAGGCGGCCGATTGCATTTATGCCTATGGCGCCGCTAGCGGCAAAGAGGCTTTGGGTTGGGATTTAGCAGAAGTGCTCAGTCCCTTAAACAAGGATAAGGCTGGCCGTGCAAGCGCGTTTGATGATTTAGGGGTGCTGGTCAGAGCCGTCGCAAAAGAAGCGAGGCCAGGCGATCACATACTAGTGATGAGTAACGGCGGCTTTGGTGGTGTACATCAAAAATTACTGCAGGCAATGCTTGCGGTAGCAAACTAAAACAATATAGAAAGTATTTTTATGCCAGCACGATTACAAGACAAAATTGCCATCATTACCGGTGCAGCCAAAGGCATTGGTTTTTCCACAGCGATGCGGTTTTCCCAAGAGGGCGCGAAAGTCATGCTGGCCGACATCAATCTGGCTGAATTAGAAAAGTGTGCTGCGCAGATTCCGAATGCAGAAGCCTATGCCATGAATGTGACTGATCGGAATAGTATTCAGGCGGTAGTCGATGCCATCATGAAAAAGCATGGCCGCATTGATGTCTTGATTAATAACGCAGGCATTACCCAAGATGCGCGCCTCGTCAAAATGACCGAAATGCAATTCGATGCGGTGATTGATGTCAATCTCAAAGGTGTTTTTAATTGCACCCAATTGGTGGTGCCGCACATGCTCGAAGCCAAACGTGGTGCGATTGTGAACGCCTCCAGCGTGGTGGGTTTGTATGGCAATTTTGGTCAGACTAATTACTCTGCAACGAAGTTTGGTGTGATTGGATTTACCAAAACCTGGGCGCGGGAGCTCGGCCCTAAGGGCATACGAGTCAATGCCGTTTGCCCTGGTTTTGTAGGAACTGAAATGGTGATGGCAATGCCGAGTGCTATTTTGGAAGACATTGCCAAACGGACCTGGATGGGGCGCCTTGGCACTCCCGACGAAATCGCCAATGTGTATGTGTTTTTGGCCAGCGATGAGGCCAGTTACATTAATGGCAGCACCCTCGAAGTTAGCGGCGGGATCTCCCTTTAATATGTACCTTCTTTATGAAGAGGGTGGCGACATTAAATCCGCTACTGTGCAGTCGACCACAGGCGAGGGCGATGCCCAATCTTGGCAAGCGACTAGTCTGTCTGGCAAAAAGCTCAAACTCAAAGCCAAAGAAGTTTGGCTGCGTTTTGAAAAGCCCGATGCACAAGCCTTGATGGATGAGGCGAATGCCCTATCTGCCGAGATTGATTTGCAATTGCTATGGGATTGCGCACCCGAAGGGGAGTTTGCATTTACCGACATCGCCTCCGAGTATTTTGGTGGCCAGGCTAGCGCCGCACAACAAGCAGCATTGGCGATTGCCTTGCAATCGGCGCCCGTGTATTTTCGGCGCAAGCAGCGCGGCCGTTTTATGCGTGCCCCCAAAGAACAGCTGGATGCTGGCATTGCTGCGCTCGAACGCAAACAGCGCGAACAAGAACAGCAGGGTCAGTGGCAGGCAGAGTTAGTCGCAGGGCGATTTCCAGAAGGCTTGTTATCGCAAGCCAAGCAACTCCTCTTTAACCCTGATAAAAATACCCTAGCCTATAAAGCATTTTTAGCGGCCTGCAATGAGACTGGTGAATCACCCCCGCAATTGATGATGCGTTGTGGTGCTTTGGAGTCGCCCCTGGCTTACCACCAAGGGATGTTTTTAAAGGCAAACTTTCCGAACGGTGCAGGCCACCATGCGGATGCAATGATTGCAGCTGCAGTCTATGACGCAGCAATTGTGGCATTGCCTATCGCTGAAGTGCGGGCCTTTTCGATTGATGATGCCGCTACCACCGAAATTGATGACGCGCTATCCGTCACAGCCTTGCCTGACGGAGCTCACCGCATTGGTGTCCACATCTCTGCCCCAGGCCTCGTCATTAGCAAAGATGATTCGCTCGATCAAGTAGCGCGGGCGCGTATGTCAACGGTCTATATGCCAGGTGACAAGATTACGATGCTGCCCGATACGGTGATTGAACGCTTTTCCTTGGATGCGGGGAGTGCAAGGCCGGCGGTATCGATTTACGTTGATGTCGATGCGCAAGGCGATTTAATCGCCCAGTCAGTGCAAACGCGAATTGAATTAGTACCGATTGCTGCCAACTTACGTTTAGAGCATTTAGAAGAAGCCGTTAGTCAGTTTGCTGATCTAGAGTATGTAGTAAAGGCTGATAATGCCTTTACTTTTCAAAATGAATTACTGATCTTGTGGCGCGCAGCACAAAAATTGCATGCAAAGCGCCAAGAGCAGCGGGCTAAAAATGGCTTGCGGGTAGAGCAGCTCGGCGTTATCGATCCCAATGCCCTGCAGCGCGATTTTCAATTTCAGATTAGCCAAACAAATGGTGTAGAGCGGGTTGAGATCGAGCCACGATCACGGGGTTCGGTATTGGATACCATCGTCGCGGAGTGGATGATTTATTGCAACAGCACGTGGGGGCAGTGGTTGGCTGATCAGGGTTTGCCGGCCCTGTTTCGAACCCAGAAAGGCTGGGGCCCACAGCGTACGCGCATGCAAACCACACCAGCGCCGCACGAAGGCTTGGGTTTGGAGTATTACGCCTGGTGCACTTCCCCTTTGCGGCGCTATTCGGATTTAGTGAATCAGTGGCAATTGATTGCCTTGGTCAAGCATGGCGTTACGGCAAAAATGGTGGCGCCGTTTCAGCCTCGCGATGCCAGCCTGATGGGGATTGCTGCCGATTTTGAAACCTGCTATCAGTCCTATGCCGAGTACCAAGATCGCATGGAGAAATACTGGTGTTTGCGCTGGTTAGCGCAGGAGCCGCTCCCACGCAGCGTATTTGCCCGCCACCTCAAAGAGGGAATGAGTCGCCTAGAGGATGTTCCTTTGCATTTGCCGATACCCGAACTGGCATCGCATCCCCGTATGACCCGGGCTGAGATTGCTATTCTAGAAACCGATTTACTGCAACTGAGCGCCAGCGTGCGCGTCAATCAGATTGAAAAATCAGAGTCCGCTGGATCAGAAATTGATGCATCAGAAATGGATTCGTCAGAATTGGATGTGCAGGAAACGGAGCCGCCGGCGGCAGATCTTGCCCCGCTAGGCGATACACCGATTGCGTGAGGTTGGCTAGGTGCAAATGCGCTTAAACGATCGCTTGCGTTGGTGGTGGCGTCACCATCCATTTTGGTTTGCGCTGATGCTATCGCTGGCCTTGCATGCGATTTTTCTATCCGTCCGCTGGAGTTACAGTGAAATCCAAGAGCGCAGACTTAATACGCCACTAAGTGTGGTGGTGGTCAACTCCAGCAGTCAAACGCCGCCCAAAAAAGCAGTCAAGCTCGCGCAGGCCGATTTACAAGGCGGCGGAGTTACCTTAGATCAAGACGCCAGTGCGATACACCGGGCGCGCCTGAGTGCCGAAGCCCAGCTCGAGGTCTTGGAAAAGAATCAAAAGCAAATGCTCTCGCGCATGCAGGCGGAGAAAGATGCTGCTGCAGGCAGGCGTAGCGGCGAAGAGCAGCGGGTCGTCTCGCAGCTCAATGCCTTGGAGGCAGAGCTGGCCAAACGCATTCAGGCTAATGGTAGAGAGCCGCGCAGGGCAGTGTTGACAGCAAGCAGTACCAAAGCAGTGGTCTTTGCCAGCTATTACGATGCGATGCGGCAAAAGATTGAGGCATACGGCAGTACGTTTTTTCCGCGGGTCAACGGTAGGCCGCTGTATGGCAGTGTGGTGCTAGTGGTGAGTGTTGATGCCCAAGGAAAAATTGCCAACAGTAGCAGCGGCAAGGAAGGCGTTGAGGTGCGCCGCTCCTCTGGCATCGCCGATTTGGATCGCCAAGCCGTCGCCATTGTGCGAGCCGCCGCCCCGTATGGCCCTTTTCCACCCGAGATGCGAAAGCAAATCGATGTGCTCGATTGGGTCTCTACATTTGAGTTCACGCGGGATGGGTCGATAAGCCGCCTTGAAGGTAATCGTTTAGAGCTGCGCCCTTAGGTGGGCACGCACACCACTTTATTCGCTACACTCACAGCATGCCTTCTAATTTACCAACACATCCGATTGCGCTACCGATAAATCCCGCTGATTTTTCAGGGGTGGATGTTTATGCGGTTGTGGGCAACCCCATTGCCCACAGCAAGTCACCCGCCATTCATCGGCGCTTTGCCGAGCAGACAGCGCAAGCCATGCATTATGGTACGGTCATGCCCGAGTTGGGTGCGTTTGCTACGGTAGCAAAGGCTTTTTTTGCTGCGGGCGGCAAAGGCATGAACGTCACCGTGCCCTTTAAGTTGGATGCGCAAGCTTTAGCGGATATCTTGACGCCGCGCGCAGCGCTTGCTGGTGCGGTGAACACTCTGTGGCAACACGATGGCGTACTGCATGGCGATAACACCGATGGTGCTGGCTTAGTGCGTGACTTGCAGGCGCAAGCTATTGCGCTAAGCAATGCATCCATTTGCATCTTGGGCGCAGGCGGCGCAGCGCGCGGGGTGCTGGGCCCATTACTGGAGCAAAAACCTAAATCCATCGTGATCGCCAATCGATCGATCGAAAAGGCGCAAGAATTACAAACGGCATTTCAGGGCTTAGCGGATACGCATGGCGTGCTACTCACAGTATGCCCGGTTGATGCATTAGGAAGTCAATCCAGTCATGCCGCAATTGAGATCATCATTAATGCCACTGCAGCTGGTTTGAGTAATGATTCGCCCATCAGCGATGCAATTGCAAAACGGATTTTCAGGCCGACGGCATTTGCCTATGACATGGTGTACGGAAAAGTGACTCACTTTATGCAGCAAGCCATCAATCGGGGTTGCCGCGTGAGCGATGGATTGGGTATGTTGGTCGAGCAAGCGGCCGATGCGTTTTTGCTCTGGCGTGGATCAAGCCTTACTACGCAATTGGATGCGCGAGCAGTGTTAGATGAGCTGCGCCAAGAGCTTGCTGCTAAAGCACCGTAGTTCAAAAACTACCACGCATGCGCTGGATCGTCTATCCGATTAAATGCCTGTTGTTTGGCATCCTTGCCATGCAGATTTATTTTGCCGTGCAAATTATGGCGTGGGCTTTTGTTGATCCCAGCACAACGGCTTTTCAGCGAGCCGAGCGCTGGCGCTTATGTACCTGGCATTGGTCTTGCCCGATTGAATCGCGTTGGGTACTGTATGAAGGGATTGCATCGAATCTTAAGCGAGCCGTTCTGGTGAGTGAAGACGACATATTTTTTCAGCACCCCGGTGTGCGCGTGAGCGACATGCAAAAAGCCTGGGAGAAAAACCAAAAGCAGGCCAAGAATAAAAAAGCCCCGGTACTGCGGGGTGGCTCCACTATCACGCAGCAACTGGGTAAGAATCTCTTCTTATCGTCTGAGCAGCATTACGTGCGCAAGGCGCAAGAGCTGGTGATTACTGGCCTACTTGAGTTAATCCTGAGTAAAGAGCGCCTATTTGAGATTTACCTCAACTCCGTTGAGTGGGGTGAAGGGGTCTTTGGTGTGGGCGCTGCGGCAAAGCATTATTTTGTAACCACGCCCCAGCTACTTAGCCGCGAGCAAGCAGCGAGTTTGGCTTCAGCGCTGCCTGCGCCCAAGTGTTTTGATAAGGTGCAGTATTGCCGCAGGGGCCGAATTGATTATGGCGCCCGTCAAGAATTTATCCTTGCCAATATGGATCGCATTACGCTGCCTAAGGCAGCAAAGCAAATAAAGTAAGCGGTTTTATTGAGCGCTTGCAGCGCGCAATGCATCGCGCGTTTCAATGGCTACTGCGCGCGCACGTTCTGCAAAATCAGATCCGCTACTCGCGTACAAAATGGCCCGCGATGAATTAATCATCATTCCAGTACCTGGCTTGCCTGGAATATGACCAGCCTTGACGGTAGCCTTGAGATCGCCGCCTTGTGCGCCAATGCCCGGAATCAGGAGAGGCATCTCACCCACAATCGCGCGTACCTTGGCGATTTCATCGGGGAAGGTGGCGCCCACGACGAGGCTAATTTGTCCCGTGCTATTCCACTCCTTGGCTGCGAGCGTAGCGACATGCAAATACAGCGGTTGACCGTCGCTTGCGATATTTAAAGACTGTAAATCAGAGCCCCCCGGATTGGAGGTACGACACAGGATAATCACACCTTTGCTTTGGTGTTTGAGGTAGGGCTCGATCGAATCATTTCCCATGTAGGGGTTCACGGTAACGGCATCGGCGCCATAGCGCTCAAAGGCTTCGAGGGCGTAGTGCTCGGCTGTGCTGCCAATATCACCCCGCTTAGCATCCAGAATCACCGGAATATGCGGATAGTGGTCTTTGAGGTGTTGGATCAGTTTTTCTAGTTGGTCTTCGGCCCCTTGGGAGGCAAAGTAGGCAAACTGGGGTTTAAAAGCGCAGACCACGTCGGCAGTTGCATCGGCAATATCGCGGCAGAACTCAAAAATGCCCACGGGTTTACCGCCCGCGGAAGCGGGCATGCGTTTAGGGTCGGGGTCAAAGCCAACGCACAGCATACTGCCTTGCGAAGCCCATGCAGATTGGAGTTGCTGGGTAAAGGTGTTTTGGCTTGAGTTCATTGGTGTCGTGTTTATTTTCGCTAAGCTGTCATTATCTATAGGATAAACTAGCGCATTCCCTAGGAGTTCACCATGATTAACTTGTTCGTCCTGCAAAATGGCCGCCTCTCCCAAGAGCAAGTGGAAGATCGCAATGAGCTCCTAAAGCACG
>CANGWV010000050.1 GCA_947457875.1 Burkholderiaceae bacterium | reverse complement strand
ATAGGAATGTGCTGCGCTCAACGCCACGAACCTGCTTGCCATACATGTTCTTCATTTTCATGACGCCGAACAGTTGGCACAGTACTTCTTCTGTATCGGCAACTAACTCAAATGGGAGCTCTAACTTTTGCCGGAAATTGTCATGGGATTTGAGGGTGTCGCGCGAGACGCCAATGACCAAAGTATTGGCTTTTGTAAATGCCTCGATGCGATCACGAAACTCGCCGGACTCCGCGGTGCAGCCTGGGGTCATGTCCTTTGGGTAAAAGTACAACACCAATTTTTTCCCTTGGGCCGCTAACGGAGAAAAAGTGAGTTGCGAGGTTGCCGCTACTTCGCACGGTGGAATCGGTTGACCAATAGCAATTGACATGGATTTTCCTTTTTTAAATCAGTTTGCAGGCTGAATCATCAGCTCGCCGCTGCGATTGGGTATTTCACCCCAAGTCAACGGCAATACCGCTATTTTATCGAGTTGTTTGGTGGCCGCCCAAGATCGGTGTAGCTCACCCATCGTAACCAGGTCATGGCCTTGGTCAAGCCAGCCAGCTAGTAGGCATTCAAAAGCAGGCAGGAGTTTTTGCCCCTCTAGCTCGGCGTGCAAGGTAAAGACTTGATCATTAGGATTGCTTTGCGTTAAGGAAAGGATATGACGGACAGCGCCTAGAGCATCCATGCCGTCTACGCCAATTAATTCATCGAAGGTCGGTAGGGTGGTGGGGTATTGCACGTGCTTACTTTTTCCATGGCCAAACGCAATGCGGTAGGGGACAAGATTGGGAAGAGCCCTGCCATCAGAAGAGTACTGAATGCCCCATGCATCGAGCTGCTCTAAAGCAGCCTCATTCATTTGCCAGCCAGCAGCGCCATAGGTGATCGGCGCATGACCAAATACGTCAATAAAGCGATCAACGCTTTTTTGCATCTGCGCCTTTGTCCAAGCGCTATCGCGTTGGCGCACGCCGTCTTGCCAGTCAACGTGATCCCATGTATGAATACCCGTCTCATGTCCGGCGCGATCAATTGCTTGCATTTCGCTGGCTGCTTCGCGTCCAATATCTGGCCCAGGTAGCAATACTCCATAGAGTAGTGTCTTGATGCCGTAATGCTCCACTACGGATGTTCTGCTGACTTTTTTCAGAAAACCGGGCCGAAAGACCCGCTTTAAAGCCCAGCCAGTATGGTCTGGCCCCATGCTGAACAAAAAGGTGGCCTTGATACCAAGGCGATCAAAGGTACGACCTAAATTAGGCGTTCCTTCGCGCGTTCCTCTTAAGGTATCGACGTCGACCTTCAGGGCGATGTTGGCCATGCCTTTTACTCGTGATCCATTAAGTGACGGGCTTTTTCAACGTCATTGCGATACGCTTCAAAAATATGCTTTAAGGCATCGCCCATCGTGGTGGATGGTTTCCAGCCCAGCTCGCTCATGGTATTCGCAATCGCGGGTACGCGGTTTTGCACGTCTTGGTACCCCACACCATAATAAGCGCCCGAGGTTGTTTCGACAATCTTGACCTGATCCGCAGTCTTGGCATATTCCGGAATGCTACGGGCAATCGCCAGCATTTGATTGGCAAGGTCGCGCACAGAATGATTATTGGCTGGGTTGCCGATGTTATAGATTTTGCCGTTGGCGATATCGCCTTCGTTGGCAATGATGCGCATGAGTGCATCAATACCATCGTCGATGTAAGTAAAGGCGCGTTTTTGCTCGCCGCCATCGACTAAGTTAATCGGTTCGCCGCGCACGATGTGACCCAAGAACTGGGTGACTACACGAGAGGAGCCTTCTTTGGGTGTGTAGATGCTATCGAGGCCAGGTCCAATCCAGTTGAATGGTCTAAATAATGTAAAGCGCAGACCTTCCATACCGTAACCCCAAATCACCCGATCCATTAATTGCTTGGAGCAGGCATAAATCCAGCGGGGTTTATTAATCGGCCCATAGACCATATTGGACTGGGCTGGATCAAACTCAGCGTCTTCGCACATGCCATAGACTTCAGAGGTCGACGGAAAGACTAAATGCTTTTTGTATTTAACCGCAGACCGAACGATCGGTAAATTAGCTTCGAAGTCGAGCTCAAATACACGCAAGGGTTGCTGAACATAGGTGGCTGGTGTCGCGATGGCTACCAGCGGTAAAATTACATCGCATTTACGAATGTGGTACTCGACCCATTCACGATTGATCGTAATGTCGCCCTCAAAGAAATGCATGCGGGGATGCGAGACTAAATCACCCAGGCGATCGTTTTGCATGTCCATGCCATAGACATGCCAGTCGGTGGTTTCTAAAATGCGTTTCGAGAGGTGGTGACCAATAAATCCATTCACACCCAAAATAAGAACTTTTTTCATAAAGCTGCCCAGTTACTCGTGTTGTAAATGCATGCCAATTAATGTGCGTTGGAACTTGCCGACTGCCATGCCATGATTTCAATAGCCTGACGATTCCCGCAAATACCGAATACTCGATTATCAACTACCTGGATGCCGGGCTGGCCAAGATCAAGGGAGCTTGGCAGTAAGGGATTGAGCTTGGACTTAGCTATAACCATGCGCCTACCTTGCCAGTCCGTGAATGCACCGGGGTAGGGTGGTGCTACGGCGCGGATCAGGTTATGCACTTGTAGCGCATCCTGAGACCAGTGAATTCGACCATCCTCAGGTTTACGCCCACCAAAATAACTGCCCTTGGCGAGTTCATTTGGGGTTCTTGGAACGTGACCTTCCAGGAGCGCGGGTAAGGCGGCTTGCATGACTTGCACTGCTGCATTGCTTACGTTGGCAAACACGGCAGTGGCATCTTCATCGGGATCAATCGGGACTGCGACTTGCCCAACAATATCGCCGGCATCGGGTTTGGCTTCCATGATGTGCAGGCTTGCCCCGGTTTCAGTTTCCCCATGCAGGATTGCCCAGTTCACGGGCGCGCGACCACGGTATTTTGGCAGTAAAGAGCCATGCATATTCAGCGCAGCGATCCTAGCAACAGCGAGAATATCCGAGGCAATCAGGTGGCGGTAGTAAAACGAAAAAATATAATCAGGCGCGATCTTTTGAAACTGCGGCAGGAGATCCAATAGACCACTTGAATCGGGTTGGATATATGGAATACCGCGTTCTTTGCACAGGGAGGCAACGCTGCCAAACCAAATTGTTTCGCGGGGGTCGTCAGCGTGGGTTACCACCAATTCAATCTGAATGCCGGCATCTAAAAGAGCCTTGATGCAGCCAACACCAACATCATGGTATGCAAATACAAGCGCCCGAATTGGTGCGTTCGGTGTATTCAATGGCTAAGGCCGTTCTAAAACAGTTTGAACCACATAGCGCGGGCGTTCACGCACTTGCTGGTAGATGCGGCCAATATATTCGCCCAAGAGGCCGAGACCAAAGAGCATTACACCAATTAAGAAGAAGGTAAGCGCAAACAGGGTGAATACCCCTTCAACCTCGGAGCCCAGAACAAAGCGACGCACCAAGAGAAGGGCGAAGAGGGTTCCCGACCCCAGCGCAAGCAGCATGCCAAAAATGGAAAAGAGTTGCAGCGGCATTACCGAAAAGCCAGTGACCAAGTCAAAATTCAGGCGGATCAATTGGTATAGGCTGTACTTGGATTCACCAGCAAAACGCTCCTCGTGTTTTACGTGTATCTCAGTGGGATTTGCTGCAAAGGTATAAGCAAGTGCCGGAATGAAGGTATTGCTTTCATTGCATTGGCGTACTAAATGAACAATGCGCCGGCTGTAACCGCGTAGCATACAGCCTTGATCGGTCATGGTGATGCGTGTAATGCGCTGCCGTAAGTGATTCATTGCGCGTGATGCCGTTTTACGAAACCAGCTGTCCTGTCGGTTGGAGCGGATCGTGCCCACGTAATCGTGGCCCTTGATTAATTCTGCGGCAAGTGAGGCGATTTCCTCAGGCGGGTTTTGCAGATCTGCATCTAACGTAATAATGTATTCGCCGCGGGCGTATTCAAAGCCAGCCATGATGGCCATGTGCTGACCAAAGTTATTCTGAAACAAAACGACCCGAGTTGTATCTGGTCGCAAATCAAATTGGGCTGCCAACATCCCTGCAGAGCGATCCTTGCTGCCATCGTTGACAAAAATAATCTCGTAGCGAAGATTTAATTTCGCTTGCAATTGATCCATTGCAGGATACAGACGATCAAACAGGGCTTGGAGTCCCTCTTGCTCGTTGTAGACGGGTATAACAATGCTGAGCTGAGGCGGCATTTGCGACGAATTGGCTGACATACCCCAATTTTGCCTGATCTCGATCCCTTTCACTATAAAACCGATCAACTCATACACAGAAACGGGTCCGCAAAATGATAGAATTTTCAAGTAGTTAAACCCAAATTCCTAATCTATGACTGAAATAATGCCGGTATTGCCCTTGTGGGTTGATGTAACCGCTATGTCCACAACGGCTTTGTATGGAGCCGCCACAGCTAGAAGTCGCAATGTACCTATTTCAGGCACTTTAATTGCGGGAATTTTGTGTGGCGCAGCTGGCGGCATGGTTCGCGATTTGCTCTTGGGCTTAGAGCCGGTTGCAATTACTGGCCCTTACTATTTGCCCTGGATTTTATTTGCTTCTGTTGTCGGAGCATTTTTATTCTATCGATTCATCTCTAAAAAAATTCCATACCTGGTCTTACGCGGGGTTGCGATTGGTTTGCTGATTGCGATTGGCTGTCAAAAAGCGCTTATTCATGACGTGCCATTTGTATCGATTATTTTGTGCGGTGTGCTGACTGCTACAGCCGGAGGAATGGCACTTGATGCGTTAACTGGGCATCGTTCAGCAGTCTTTAGTCAAGCACATTGGTTTGCAACAGCATTAATTTTGGGCAGCTTGGTTTTTTATGGCCTAACCGTGACTACGAATTTTTATATTGCCACCCCGATCGCTGTTTTAGTCACAGCAGCCTTGTATGTTTTAAGTGTCACTCGTAATTGGCCCTCCCCAAAATGGCCCAATGAAAGCGACGATACGTCCTCTAGCTAATTTAGAAAAACATTATGAAAACACCATTTAAAGTTGCTGCCGTTGAATTTAATCCCGAGTTCATGGAGTTTGAGAAGAATATCCAAGGCGCCTGTGCGATGGCAGAGGAGGCTGCCAAAAATGGAGCAAAATTAATCGTTCTTCCCGAGGCTGCTATTTCTGGATACATTTATCGCGATCTTGAGCAATTCTTGCCGTATATGGATACGATTCCGGGTAAGACGACCGATGCCTTGGAAAAGGTTGCCTCTGCATACAGCTGCTATATTGCAATTGGTATTGCTGAGGTCGATCGGGACACGGGCCTAACCTATAACTCGGGAGCGCTCATTGGCCCACAAGGGTATATCGGCAAGTACCGTAAAAATGGTTTAAATCCCTCGGATATTCTTTGGTTCGTTCCAGGCAATACTGGCTATCCAGTATTTGAGACTGAGCTCGGTCGAATTACGATGATTATTTGTTACGACGATACCTATTGGGAGCCCGCCAGAGTCGCCGCTGTCAAAGGGTGCGACATCATTGCTTATATTTGCTCTTCAGATCGCGTACTACCTCAATTGGGCGCCGAGGCCGCTGGCAAGCATTCTACGATTGCGGCTGTTCAACACCAGTGCGCTTGGAATGGTTTGGCAATGGTTGCTGCCGATCGCAATAATGCAGAGAGTAATCCAACTACCGGCGTTACCGTGACCTATGGTGGTTCAGCCTCGATTTGGCAGGCTGATGGCGAGCGCATTGCTCATGCGCCAGCAACCGATTACTCCAAAACGATGACGAATAAAGCGAACATCATTTATGGCTCAATTGATCCAGCTCGCTTTGACAATGATCAGAAAAAAACATTGGCACGCCGCAGACCAAATTTGTATTCAGATCTGGCATTTTATCGAGCGCCTACAGATGGTGCAGCAACAAAATCGCCAAGCCAGGTAATGGCTAGAGCAGTCCAGTACCGAATCGATGTCAATGATTTTGATGGCAATCTCAATCGATGCGATACGCTGATTAAAACAATCCAAGCAGATGCTAAGCAATCGAATCTAGTTGTTTTGCCCGCTTTTTCCTTTTGCGGCCCAACATCAAAAGAGAACTACCTATCCTTAGCGGAGAAACTATTAGGTAAATCAACCCAAGCGGCAAGTGACTTTGCCGCTCGACTAAAAACACACTTGGTTGCTAGCTTTATTGAAAAAGAGGGTGACTCGTATTTTCATACGGCGGTGCTCTTAGGTCCTGATGGAAAGTTAATTGGGCATTACCGTCAAACTCATCTTGATCCAATGCATGATTTTTTGACGGCGGGTTCTGATTTGCCTGTGTTTAAAACGGACATTGGCAAGATTGGATTATTGCTAAGTGATGACTTCCGCTTTCCGGAGGCGTCCGGGGTTTTAGCGTTGCGCCGAGCTGATCTAATTGCTGGCCCAGTAAATTGGTCTGGCCAGTATGGTGGAAAACTACAAGACGCCGAAGGTCTATTTGATCACCCATGTGCTGCTAACACCATGATTTTTTGGTATGCGGCGGCAAAAACAGCTCAGGCATACACCGTGGTTGCGAATTCAGTAGGGAATGGCTGCATTGGCTCAAGCGGGGTTTTCACGATCAACCCGATTGACTCACTCGAGATTCCGCAAGTTGCCTCAATCGATCAGGAAGAAGTCGTTTCCTTAGCATTTACAACACTCGGTAATGCCTATTGGATGAATCAAGATAAGCTGGTTGGCGGACGTAGGGCAGATCTTGCGGCCCCACTGGTTTTCCCATTGCAATCCACTGCCTTAGAAAAATGGAGGGCCGCCCCAGGATTTGATGTCAATGCGTGGGCGGCGTATCGGCAATAACGATGGAAGTGAACGCCCTTCAGGATGTGTTTAATTTGCAGGCATTTTTTATGGGATGCCTTGTTTTGATCGCCTGTGTTTTGATTCAGGCCATCTTTGTTCTGTTGGTTGTTTCAAAATGCAAACGCGCCATCACATCCCTCATTGGCGAGCATCAAAACATCTCAGCGCATTTTATTTTTATCGTGGGTATAGTGCTTTTGTTAACTTCACATTTATGCCAAATTTATGTGTGGGGTCTTGCGCTCAATTCTTATGATGTAATTCCGAGCTTGCATAAAGCGATGGTGTATGCAGGGAGCACCTACACCACAGTGGGCTTTGTTTCTGACCCTCTACCAACGCAGTGGCAATTGTTGTCGGTCATTATGGCAGTCTCAGGCTTGTTTACCTTTGGCTGGAGTACGGCTGTAGTCTTTATTATTTCTCAGGCCTTATTTCCTGCAGAAAAGTGATGATTTAAATCCCATTCACAGTGAGCCCGCCTCGATCGGCTCATCCCAAGCTAGCTTTTGCGGTACTTTGTCAAAAGACCTAGCAAGGCATTCACAATGCGCTCTACATCCGCATTACTCATACCTGGAAAGAGCGGTAAGGTCAGAATGGATTTGCCGATGCGCGCTGCAATTGGCGTATTACTGAGCTGGTAACCCTGTTGCCGGTAAAGACTAAAGCCAGGAATGGCTGGATAGTGCACCCCTGTGCCAATGCCCAGCTCTTTTAAGTCGGCCATGATGTGGGCTCGGTCGACGGTAAGTTGTTCTAGGGGTAATACAACCTGAAACATATGCCAGTTTAATTTGCAGTCGTCATCCGATTTGACTGGAAGCCCCAGCCCCATGCCCTGTAAATTCAATGTGTTCAGACCCGATTGCAAGACCGTAAAGTAGTGCGCAGCAAGTAGGGTGCGCTTTTCCTGAAATTGCGCAATGTGTTTAAGTTGATGCAAGCCAATGACCGCATTCACATCCGTTAAGTTGTCTTTTCCGCCCAGGGTATCGACATCCATGCCATCCATGCCGGTGCGGGTGAGCCCTTGTAGCCGTAACTTTTCTGCGAGACGCGCTTCATCGAGATTATTTAAAACGAGGCAGCCACCTTCTACGGTGGATAGGTTTTTGTTTGCCTGAAAACTAAAGCTCACCAGATCGCCGATACTGCCAATGCGTTGCCCTTTCCATTCCGAGCCAAAGGCTTGGGCTGCATCTTCAATTACTCGTAATCCATTCTCTTTTGCAAGGGCATACAGCTCGTCCATATTGACGGGTAGACCGGCTAGATAGACGGGCATGATTGCGCGTGTTTTGGCAGTAATTGCTGTAGCAATCTTACTGAGATCGATGTTACGAGTACAGGGGTCAATGTCAACAAAGACGGGCGTAGCGCCAACCGAGAGAATCACGTTGGATGTTGCAACCCAGGAGATTGGCGTCGTAATCACCTCATCACCAGGACCGATGCCTGCCACTTGCAAGGCAATTTTCATGGTGGCGGTACCGTTGGCAAAACAGCGCACGGGCCGATTACCAAAATAGGCGCTGAGGGCCGTCTCAAATTCCGCTAATTTGGGGCCTGAGGTAACCCAGCCAGAACGCAATACCTCAGCAACTGCCGCAATTGTCGCCTCATCAAAACTGGGGCGTGTAAATGGAATAAACGGCAATGGAGAAGTATCTGACATAGAGGGCCTTTGCCTATCGATTAGTCGAGCGTGGTGAAGTTGGATTTGCCGCATCGCTTGGGTGTTTAACGATCATGCGGCGTGAATCCCGGTCAACGATTTCCATTGGCAGCCCTAAGCGTTCCAGTTCAGCATATTGTGACGGCACCATTAATGCATAGGCATTTGGCTGAGCCTTCCAGCGCTCAATAAAATCATTTAAGGTAGGCGCCCAGCGCTCGGGCTCTTGATCTACACCGAACTGCAATTCATCCGGAAACTCCACCATGATCATGGTTCGGCCTAAGTAAAAGGGCAGGGTGTGATCCAAAATGCGGACCGAATAGATTGGCGCATCTACTGGGATCACATTGCGCACCCGATTCGCTAAATCAACCCCCGACACGGCGCGGCCAAGCGTTTCATGGCCGGTGCCTGCAATCATGCTGGTGAGATAAAAGCCGATTGCCAAGCTGGCAATGCTGGTAATGCCATTGCGCCGTGCTTGCCATGCTGCCAAGCTGCTAAACAAAATTAAGACGACCAAAGCAGCGGCGATCCATTGGGTGTATTCCGCATAGGCTGTAATCTCATCGGGCTGCGCCTGCACACCAACAAAGGACAAAAAAAAGAAACCAATAAAACCCACCAGGGCAAAGCATACGGTTTGCAAGATCCAAGTGATCGGTAAGGTATTAGTCTGACCTAACTGGCGATCCAAATAACGGCCTACCAACATTGCTAGGGCTGGAAAAATTGGAATGATGTAGCCCGGCAATTTAGAGCGCGACACACTAAAAAAAGCAAAGATGATGACGAACCAACAAACCAGCATCCAGCCTGCAGAAAAATGCCCTTGCCGTGACTTCCATGCCTGCATAACAGCGCCAGGTAATTGAAATAAAAACGGTAAAAATCCAGCAACCAAGAGGGGGATAAAAAAGTAAATGGGCCCAGGGCGACGGTGCGTGTCCTGAGTAAACCGCTCGAAATGCTCGTGGATAAAGAAGAACTCAAAAAATTCGGGGTGGCGGATTGACATCACAATGAACCAAGGCGCAGTAATGGCAAAAAACAGCAATAAGCCACTCACGATGTGGAGCCGTTTCCAAATCCGCCAATCCCACGCGCTAACTGAATACGCAATCAATACCAGGGTAGGCAGTGCAGCCCCGATTAAGCCTTTGGAAAGCGTTGCCAGCGCCATGAAGGTCCAACAGAGCAACATCCAGCCACGTGTACCGGCCGTTGTTTTGCTGTGCTGTGCCAGGAGCAGTGCGCACAAGGCAGAGGCTAAAAATGCCGATAAGGCCATGTCTAAGGAATTCACATGACCGCTGATAATCCACATGGGGCTTGCGGCCAAGGCGACTGCTGCAATCCAGCCGGCACGGGGACCATCAAGCCGAGTACTGGTATAGCCAACAAAGAGGATGGTCAGAAAGCCAGTCAAGGCTCCCCACAAGCGCGCCTGCCATTCACCAACGCCAAACCAATCAAATGCAATGACGGTTGCCCAAAGTTGCAGCGGTGGTTTGAAAAAATATTTGTAGTCATGGTACCGCGGACTGATCCAGTCGCCACTCACCAGCATTTCACGGGCAATCTCAGCGTACCGACCTTCGTCAGACGGAATCAGGTGGCGGTAATCGAGGCTGCCAAACCACACGAGGGCATACAGCACTCCCACGATCAAAATCCCAACCGGGGTTAATAAAGCAGGTGTTTTATTGATGGGGCCGAACATCGTTATTGCGGGTCCAGCAATAAGGCTGCCATCGCCTGGCGACCTTCGCCCACTAAAATGTTGTACGTTCGGCAGGCCGCTTGGGTATCCATAATTTCAAAGCCAATTTTGGCATTGATGAGGGCGCGCAACAAATCAGGGCGCGGAAAGCGCTGGACGGCCCCGCTACCAAAAATCACCAGTTCTGGCTTTAGATCGGCTATCTGGGCAAAGTGACTGGGGTCTAGGGTGGCAAAGGAGGATGCTCCCCATTGGCCAATTTCACCGCTCGGCCCAACCAAGACCGCATGGCGGTAGGGTACCCGGTTGACCTCGATGTAGTCCTTGCCGTAGCCGGTTATCGTATTGATGCCTTGAGGGGTGTCAGAATGGAGTTTCACGTGTGCGCTCTGTCATAATTGAGTAAATTATAACTAGTCGCTTTTTT
>CANGWV010000049.1 GCA_947457875.1 Burkholderiaceae bacterium | reverse complement strand
TATTGCACGCCACTGGCACATCACCGATGGGGACAATGCCGTGCAGGAGGTTCGTGGTTTAGGGATTGTGGGGCAGCAGCCCCTCTTACGCGCAGGCGAGCAGTTTGAATACACCAGTTGGGCCACTTTGCCTACGCCTGCCGGCACCATGCGCGGGGAATACTTCTGCGTTACGGAGGATGCCCACTTTTTTCAGGCGCCGATCGCTGAATTTGCCCTTGTGATGCCGCGCACCCTGCATTAAGGGTGTTGGGACTTAGTCCTCTTTTCTGCCCTTACTGGTCCAAAAAACAATGAATAAAAGCAGGCACAAGGCCAGCAGGCCTTCGAGTACAAAAAGCAGCATGGGGTATTGATCGAGTAAATTGGCAATCATGATGATGAACTGGCACCCTTTTTGGAAAAGCAAGAAACAGCAATCGCTGCATCAGTACCATCTTATCGCGATGTTTGCTCTGGTGCTGATCTTGCTAGCAGGGTGTGCTACCCCGCCTACACGAGCCCCAGGACAGCGAGCACCATCGACCGAGAGTAGCGCCCCTGCAGCCAGCTTTACTAGCCCGATCGCCACGTTTAGTGCCGTAGCGTGGCAACAAATACCCGGCTGGCAAGAAGATGACTTGAGCGCAGCGTGGTCTGCATGGCTCGAAAGCTGCAAGGCCATGGTAAAGCGGAATAGCACCCGCTCATGGAGTGGCGTTTGCGATCGTGCCAAAACCGTATCCGGCTCGAATCCACAAGCAGTGCGACGCTATTTTGAAGATGCGTTTCAGGCATACGCCATTCGCAGCAATTCCACTGGCAGTGAAACCGGATTGGTGACGGGCTATTACGAACCGATCATGAATGGCTCGCGTGTCCGCACAGCACGATACACCGTACCCTTGTATGGCTATCCCGTAGCATGGAGTCGCAACAAACCAAATCCGGGACCAACGCGCGCTGAGTTGATGGACTCCAATCTATTGCGGGGCTCAGAGCTGGTTTGGGTCGAAGACCCGGTTGCTGCAGCCTTCATGCAAATTCAGGGTTCGGGCAAAATCAAACTAGATGATGGCACTGTGTTGCGCTTTGGCTTTGCGGGCACGAATGAGCAGCCATTCAAATCCTTTGCCCAGTGGCTTTTAAATAAAGGCGAGATCACCCGCAGCCAAGCGACGATGCAGGGTATTCAGAGTTGGGCCAAGCGCAATCCGCGCCGCGTCGAAGAAATGCTCAATGCTAATCCGCGGTTTGTGTTCTTTAAAGAGTTGCCGAGCAATGTCAGTCCCGATTTAGGTCCGATCGGCGCGCTGGGCGTGCCATTAACAGCAGAGCGCAGTATCGCGGTTGATCTAAAAGCAATGCCACTGGGGGCACCTGTTTTTATTACAACGACACGCCCTTTGAGTAAGCAAGCGCTACGCCGCTTAGTTATGGCGCAAGATACAGGGACTGCTATTGTGGGCGGCGTTCGTGCCGATTACTATTGGGGTACCGGCGATGCTGCTGGAGAGCTTGCTGGCAGGATGAAGCAAGACGGGCAGATGTGGTTACTATTACCGAAATAAATGCACGCAATCATGAGCTACAACATCGCAATCGCTTAAAGGAAAAAATGCATTACGACACCATACTCACCGCCGTCGATGGCAAAGTAGCAACGATTACCATAAATCGCCCACAGGTCCTCAATGCCTTAAACGATGCGCTGATGGATGAGTTGGGCGCGGCCTTATTGGCATTTGATGCCGATGATCAGATAGGTTGCATCATCATTACCGGTAGTGAGAAAGCCTTCGCTGCTGGTGCAGACATTGCGAAGATGGCGCAGTATGCGTTTCATGAAGTGTATCGACAGGACTTCATTACCCGCAATTGGGAGACCATTCGAAAAATTCGCAAGCCGGTGATTGCGGCCGTGAATGGGTATGCACTTGGCGGAGGTTGCGAGCTGGCCATGATGTGCGACATGATCATTGCGGGCGATGGCGCTAAGTTTGGTCAGCCCGAAGTGAAGTTGGGCATTCTGCCAGGTGCTGGCGGTACGCAGCGCTTGCCAAGAGCCGTTTCTAAATCGAAAGCAATGGATCTTTGCCTGACCGGACGGATGATGGATGCCCAAGAGGCTGAGCGCGCTGGTTTAGTAAGCCGTATTTTTCCCGCTGCAGAATTACTCACTCAAGTGGGCGTGATTGCAAAAACCATTGCCGACATGCCACTACTCACTACCATGATGGTGAAAGAAAGCATCAATGCGGCGTACGAGATGCCATTATCTGAAGGCATTCGCTTTGAGCGGCGTCTCTTTCATAGTAGTTTTGGAACCGACGATCAAAAAGAAGGAATGGCGGCATTTATTGAGAAGCGGTCGCCAAAATTTAAAAACTCCTAAAACACGTGCTTTGGGAGTTTAGGGCTTCGCCAGGTATTTCTGCGCCAATGCGACCCAGTAGTTAACCCCGACGGGAATCAATGCGTCATTAAAGTCGTACGAGGGGTTGTGTAGGTGACAGGGCCCCATGCCGTGACCGGTACTGCGATGATCGCCATCGCCATTACCCAAAAATACATAGCATCCGGGTTTTTCTTGCAACATAAACGCAAAGTCTTCGGCTCCCATGGTGGGGTCAACGCGTGGGTTCACTTTATCTGCGCCGACTAGATCCTGCATAACGCCGATGGCAAATTGCGTTTCATACTCATGATTAATGGTAGGCGGGTAGTTGCGAGTAAAGACAACATCGGCCTGGCAATCAAAACCTTCCGCAACATGTTTTGTCACCTCATTTAATCGTTGCTCAATCAGGTCGAGCACCTCGTTTGTAAAGGTGCGAACCGTACCCCCAATGAGTGCGCTGTCGGGAATCACGTTGCTGGTTTCGCCGGCATGAAACTGCGTCACCGAAAGAACGGCAGCATCGACTGGGCGCTTATTGCGAGTGATGATGCTTTGCAGCGCCGTTACCACGTGTGCTCCAGCAAGAACCGGATCAGCACTGTTGTGGGGTAGGGCTGCATGACCGCCTTTGCCGCGAATGGTGATCGTGAACTCATTGCTGGAGGCCATCATGGGTCCGGGAGTTACTCCAAAATGACCTTCGGCTAAGCCCGGCCAATTGTGTAAGCCAAAAACGGCATCGCACGGAAATTGCTTAAACAAGCCATCCGCAATCATTTCGCGAGCACCGCCACCCCCTTCTTCTGCTGGCTGGAAAATAAAAATAATGGAGCCAGCAAAGTTGCGGTGGCTTGAAAAGTAGTGTGCAGCGCCTAGCAAAATAGCGGTGTGCCCATCGTGACCACAGGCGTGCATTTTTCCGGCATATTGCGATGCATGCGCAAAGGCATTTTTTTCCTGTAGCGGTAGGGCGTCCATGTCGGCGCGCAAACCAATCATTTTTCCTGGGCCTGCGTCACCGTCAATGCGGCCGACCACGCCGGTTTTGCCAAGGCCGCGCACAATTGGAATACCCCAACGGGTCAATGTCTCCGCCACAAGCTCAGCCGTTCGGATTTCCTCAAAGCGCAACTCGGGGTGCGCGTGGATATCGCGTCGAATGGCTTGAATGGTTGCCGCTGAATCGACGATTTCAGGAAGTAATCGCATACAAGGATCTTATCTGAAAGGCAAATCACCTGCATATTGCAATGCAATACGGTATAAATCCTAAAAAATACGAATATTGCTACAGTACGGAAACAACATCGTGAATCCTATGTCAAACATTGCCCCATCCCACCCTTGGCTTGCCCAATACCCCTCTGGCGTACCTGCGCAATTGGACTATAGTGCCCATCACTCCGTGGTCGAGGTGCTGGAAGATGCGTTTAGCCGCTATGCAGAGCGGACGGCATATTGGTGCATGGGCAAGGGCCTTAGCTATAGCGAACTAGACGCGGCATCATTGCAATTCGCTAGCTACTTGCAGGGCATTGGATTAAGCAAAGGCGCACGCGTGGCGATTATGTTGCCCAACTTACCGCAATACCCCGTTGCCCTATACGGAATTATGCGAGCGGGGTATGTGGTGGTGAGCATCAATCCCCAATACACCGCGCATGAGTTGGAGTTCCAGTTACGCGATAGCGGGGCAGAGGCCATTGTATTTTTGGAGCATTTTGGCAACACCCTGGAGCAAGCGCTCCACATTAATCCAAGTCTGCCAATCAAGCACGCGTTTGTCAGTAGCATTGGTGAGTTTTTGGGCTGGCGCGGCCCTTGGCTCGATCGTTTTATTCGTACATTTAAGCGTAAGGTAGAGCCTTATATCTTGCCAGCAAACCTCAATTGCTTGGAACTCAAGCCAACGCTTGATCTTGGTAAACGGATGCAATACCAACGACCGCTCCTGAATGGAGATTCGATTGCCATCTTGCAATACACCGGCGGCACGACTGGTGTGAGTAAGGGCGCCATTTTGACGCACCGTAATTTGCTCGCCAATCTATTGCAAGTGGAAACCTGGCTAAGACCAATTGAACGGGTTAAGCCAATTGAGCAATGGAATTTTTTATGCGCACTGCCGCTGTATCACATCTTTGCGTTTACTGGCTGCGGTCTTTTGGGTATGCGCTTGGGTGCAAAAATTATTTTGGTACCCAATGCCCGTGATGTTCCGAACTTGGTGGGAATCTTGAAAGCCTTTCCAGAGATCAATTTTTTCCCAGGCGTAAATACCTTGTTTCAGGCCTTGCTCAATAATGCCGACTTTGCCAAGTTGGATTTCTCGCAGTGGGTTCTGACGATTGGCGGCGGCATGGCAGTACAAAAATCCGTAGCAGACCGATGGAAAGCACTCACCGGCGTGGCGATTGCAGAAGGCTATGGCCTATCCGAAACTGCCCCCGTAGCCTGTTGCAATACTCCTTTGATCGAGGCATTTACTGGTGGCATTGGCTATCCACTTTCCGATACGGAGCTATCGATTCGAGATGAGTCAGGATTGCCTTTGCCAGCAGGGGAGGTTGGGGAAATTTACATCCGGGGTCCGCAGGTAATGCAGGGGTATTGGAATCAGCCAGAGGAAACCGCGAATGCCATCACCGCAGATGGCTTCTTTAAGTCGGGCGATATCGGCGTAATGGATTCGACGGGATTTTTCCGTATCGTCGATCGCAAGAAGGACATGATTACGGTTGCTGGATTTAAGGTGTATCCAAACGAAGTGGAGGATGTCGTTGCATCCATACCGGGCGTCTTGGAATGCG
The DNA here is from genome assembly GCA_947457875.1 of Burkholderiaceae bacterium. GTDB lineage: Bacteria > Pseudomonadota > Gammaproteobacteria > Burkholderiales > Burkholderiaceae > Polynucleobacter. The sequence continues at coordinate 5,599 of CANGWV010000049.1, read as the reverse complement.
CTGTTGTTGGTATCGAGTCAGCAGCGGGTGAGTTAGTCAAATTGTTTGTGGTCTCGGACGATCCTGATTTGACTGCCGAGCGGATTATGGAGGTGTGCGTAGAGCAGCTCAGTCCCTATAAGCGCCCAAGTGCAATCGAGTTTACCGAGAGCCTGCCTAAAAACAACGTCGGCAAGATATTGCGGCGCGTGCTACGCGATCAAGCTCGCAATACGGTCTGATTCGAGCGCGTCGGCTGCAAACTGCATCGCTACTAATGGATAAGCATGGTTAGTTTGCTGCTGACACTCTGCGGGCAGTGACTGCACAACCCCTAAGAGGGGCGCTGAAATTCGTGACCGCAGTGTATCGATATTCTCGTGCAGGTAGGACATGTCAGCATCAATGGTATTTGCCACCCATCCAGCAAGCGTTAGTCCGCGCTGGGCAATCGCGGCAACGCTGAGTAGGGCATGATTAATACAGCCCAGGCGCAGCCCAACTACAAGGATGACCGGCATTTGTAAGGCTTGTGCTAGATCCCCTAAATCCTGCTCTTCATTGATGGGCACTAAAAAGCCGCCTGCACCTTCCACCACAATCCAGTCGGCTTGTGCTCGCATGGCTTCGTATGCCGATAGCATGGTGGATAGCTCTAGCGTGACGCCCATGGATTTGGCTACCAAGTGGGGCGCGGCCGGGGTTGGGAGTAAATAAGGACATAAATCGCTTGCATTGCCAGGGTAGTCTGATGCAAGTTTGAGTGACTCCAGGTCTTCGTTCACTGTAAGGCCGGCAGACGATTGGCTTGTTCCGGCAACCACGGGTTTAAAACCCATCACCGTTTGATTAGGCGCAAGCGCTTTGATTTTGAGAATCAGCGCAGAAGCAATTAGCGTCTTACCGACTTCAGTATCGGTGCCGGTAATAAAAAATCCGCGGTTACTTAATTGGCTCATACCATTTTCGTTTCACTAGAAGCGTGAACGATGGCTTCTATTCTTTGTAATTCGGAAATGAGTTCGCGCACTACCAGGGCGCTGTGATTAGCTGAGAAAGTAATCCGTAAGCGCGCGCTGCCTTCTGGAACGGTCGGCGGACGTATCGCCGGAATCCAATAGCTTGCCTCATCCAATTGTTTTGATGCGAATAGTGCCGCCGCATTACTGCCTAATACCAGCGGCTGAATCGGCGTCATCGATGGAGTAATTTGCCAATGCTGTAATTGCATTTCTTGATGCCAAATGGCAATCAGTTGATTTAAGTGGGCACGCCGTGCTTGGCCTTCTTCGCCTTCGATCAGATGCAAGCTCGCCAGCACCGTATGCGCAATGGCGGGAGGGGTGGCGGTGCTGTAAATGTAGGGACGTCCTTTTTGAATCAGGCATTCCATCAGTGTTTGATGAGCACAGACAAAGGCGCCACTGACGCCAGCAGCTTTGCCCAGGGTGCCGATGTAAACAATACGATCCGATTGAACCTGGAAGTGCTCCAAAATACCGTGACCATATTTTCCGAGTACACCAAAGCCGTGGGCATCATCGACAATCAACAGTGCATCATAGGTTTCTGCAATCGCCAGTAGATCAGCTACTGGAGCTAGGTCGCCATCCATGCTAAACACACCATCCGTCACAATCAATTTGTGCGCCGCTGAATCCGCTTGAAGCATTTCATTTAACTGGGCTAGATTGGTGTGATCAAATAAATGAACGCTTGCTTTCGTTTGCGCTGCTGCCAGTTTGACGCCATCGATGAGGGATGCATGATTTAACTTAGCAGAGTAGATGCTAATTCCAGAATTTTGATTTTCTGGATGCAAACCTAATCCTGCTAGCGCAGTAATCGCTGTGATGTTCGCAAGATAGCCCGTGCAAAAAAAGAGCGCACGCGCATCGTCGATGTGTTTCTCTTGTGTACGGGCTAACTCGATCTCCAGTAAATCATGCGCCACGCTATGGCCACTGATGAGGTGTGAGGCGCCGCTACCAACGCCATACTGCGCAGCGCCTTCTGCCATGGCTGCGACAAGCTGCGGGTGATTAGCAAAGCCAAGGTAATCATTGCTACAAAATGCTTTAAGTAAGCGGCCCGCTACCTTGACTTCGATATCGCAGGGGCTTTGCGTTTGCTTAAGCCGACGTCGCATTAGTGTGGCATCTAGGGCATCCAGCTGTTGCTCTGCAAGGCTAAGGGCAGTGAATGGGTTTGGGCTAGTCTTCATGGTTTTTGTGTGTGCAGCACATCCTCTACCACCCGCTGAATACGTTCACCCATTGCCATGGTTTCATCTGCGCTCAGTATATAGGGCGGCATGACATAGACAGTAGAGCCAATAGGCCTTACCAAAACCTCTTCCTCGATACCGCGTGTAAATACTTCGCGGGCAAAGGTGCTTGGCTTATTCAATGCGTCATGAATAACATCAAAAGCCAAGATCATGCCTTGTTGCCTTAGGTGCTTGATGCGAGTATCTGCTTTGGCCCATGCAAATGCCATGTTGAGGTCTTTTGCACGCTGCAGATTGCGATCTAAAACCTGTTCCGTCTCAAAAAGATCAAGGCAGGCCAGCGCAGCAGCGCAGGCTAGAGGATTACCAGTGTAGGAGTGGGAATGCAAAAACCCTCGGGCAGTGTCATCCGAATAGAAGGCCTGATAAATGGCGTCCGTCGTCAAGCACAGTGACAAGGGTAAATATCCACCGCTAATTCCCTTGGAGAGGGTGATGAAGTCAGGCCAAATACCCGCATGCTCACAGGCAAAGAATCGACCTGTTCTACCGCACCCCACAGCAATTTCGTCAGCAATCAGGTGAACGCCGTATTGATCGCAGAGTGCGCGAGCACGCTGAAGGTATTCAGGTGAGTGCATCGCCATTTGTCCGGCGCATTGGACCAGCGGCTCCAAAATGAGGGCAGCAATATGATGGTGCTCGCGTTGCAGAAGTATTTCTAATTCATGCGCGGCACGCAGCGCAACTTCGGTCGCTGATTCCCCATCCTGCGCCTGGCGACTGTCGGGCGACATTACAGTGAACACATCGGACAGTAGCGATCCGTAAGCGGTTCGAAATAAGGGCACATCGGTTACGGCCAAAGCCCCTAAGGTTTCACCATGGTAGCTATTTTGTAAACAGACGAAGCGGGATTTTTCGGACTTCCCAGTGAGTTGCCAATAGTGGTGACTCATCTTTAAGGCAATCTCTACGGCAGAGGCGCCGTCCGATGCGTAAAACGCATGCCCCAGGCGATGATCTGTTAGAGCCGAGAGCCGCTCGGATAGCTCGATCACGGGCTGGTGTGTAAATCCCGCCAGCATCACGTGCTCAATTTTTTCGAGTTGATCCTGAATGCGCTGATTAATAAATGGATTGGAGTGCCCAAATAAATTCGTCCACCAAGAGCTGATGCAATCCAGAATGGGCTTATCTTGGTTGTCATATAACCAAGCGCCCTTGCCCCGAGTAATCGTCACCAAGGGCATGTGCTCGTGGTGCTTCATTTGGGTGCAAGGGTGCCAGACCGATGCAAGGCTTCGCGAAATCCACTCGTCCGTTTGCTTGGGCTGGCTTACCGATGTTGTCATGAATGATATTTGACCATTAGTTTTGGCTTGAAGTGGATTCATCTGTTATGTTTATGGCTTATCCCCTCCTTTTTTGGAATTCCCTTATGTCCCAAAGTCAGCTTCTTGAGAAACCCTTGATTCAAGCAAAGTCGGTATCGGTCGCCAAAGCAAGCATCTCCGAGGGCGACTGGACAGTGGCAAGGGTAGAAGCCTTGTTTGCTCTGCCATTCAATGATTTACTTTTTAGTGCTCAAGAAGTGCACCGGGCTTATTTCCCAGAGGGTGATGTGGAATTGGCTACCCTGTTGTCCATAAAGACCGGCGGCTGTCCGGAAGATTGTGGCTATTGCCCCCAGGCAGCGCGGTACAACACCGATGTTAAAGCCAACAAATTGATGGATTTGGAGGAAGTGCTGGAGGCAGCGAAGGCAGCGAAGGCGGCGGGCTCCAATCGATTCTGTATGGGTGCAGCGTGGCGTGAACCCAAAGACCGCGATATTGAAAAAGTATCCGCCATGATTCGGGGGGTTAAAGCCCTTGGACTAGAAACCTGCGCTACGCTCGGCATGCTGGAGCCAGAACAGGCCAAGGCCTTGCAAGGCGCAGGATTGGTTTTTTATAACCACAATCTCGATACCAGTGAGGATTTCTACCGCTCGGTAATTAAGACCCGTGACTATCAGGATCGTTTGGATACGATCTCGCATGTCCGTGCTGCTGGTATGTCGGTGTGCTGTGGTGGCATTGTGGGCATGGGCGAATCGCGCGAACAGCGTGCCGCCTTCATTGCGCGCTTGGCTAATTTGAGTCCCTACCCCGAGTCCGTGCCGATCAATCATTTGGTTCCGGTGACCGGAACGCCACTGGCCGATCAGCCACCGATGGACCCCTTGGAGTTTGTGCGGACCATCGCAGTAGCACGCATCACCATGCCCAAAGCCCGTGTACGCTTATCTGCCGGCAGGCAAGAGCTGGGCCGAGCTGTCCAAGCGATGTGCTTTCAGGCGGGCGCCAATTCTATTTTTTATGGCGATCAATTGCTTACAACTGGTAATCCAGAGGCAGAGGAAGATCGTGCACTGCTGGCCGAACTCGGTCTCAAGACAAAGCAAAACATGAAGGCGGAAGTCACGGTATAGTTTTAACTATGCCTATGTCATTGCTGGACCGATTCATTACTGAGTTTGATGTCGCTTTGCGATCCCTTGCTGGCGGCGCTCAGGCCCGCCGCGCAATGCCGACAGCAGAGAATACAGCCGCCCTTGATTCTGCCGCGCGAGCCCATGCCGCCGGGCTCATGCGGGTTAATCACGTGGGTGAGGTATGTGCTCAAGCCTTGTACCAATCGCAAAAAATACTTGCACGCAGCCCCGAAACGCGCGCCATGCTCGACCATGCAGCGCAAGAGGAAATGGACCACATGGCGTGGTGCGAAGAGCGCCTATCTGAACTCGGCTCGCACACCAGTTATTTAAATCCCATTTGGTATGCCGGATCTTTTGGCATCGGTCTATTAGCAGGCTTAGCGGGCGATCGATGGAGTTTGGGCTTTGTTGCGGAAACTGAAAAGCAGGTGGAAAAGCACCTCAATAGCCACCTTGAAACCTTACCACTGGCAGATACGCGCTCGAGAGCCATTGTTGATCAGATGCGCCGCGATGAAATCGACCATGGTCAATCGGCATGGGATGCAGGTGGCAAGCCTTTGCCACAGCCCATCAAAAATGCCATGGAAGCCATTTCCAAGGTCATGACTACAGCAGCTTATAAGGTATGAGTCGGGGTTGTGACCAAAACCCAATAAAAATGAGGGAATTATTTACCCCAAGTCTATTAATACTGTATATATAAACAGTATTAATTTAGATAATTAAGGTATATATCTAAGATACCTTCTTAAGTATATTTTCCAAGCCCTTGTTTCGGGTGACTATTTTTAAAATACCTTTCTCAATAGTCATCGCTAAGTGACTGTAAACACTAGAGAAAATCCAAAAAAAACCATTAAAAGACTTGACCCTCTGAATCCCTTCCTCTAAAGTGGGAAGAAGTG
>CANGWV010000048.1 GCA_947457875.1 Burkholderiaceae bacterium | reverse complement strand
GCTTTGTTTGAAACCACTGCAAAAATTAAGCTTAAGCACATCCCGTATAAGGGCAGCGCTCCTGCCATGACCGACTTAATTGGCGGCCAAATACCCGTGATGTTTGACCCAATTCAGTCTGCTATTGCCCACATCAACTCGGGCCGGGTACGTCCCCTAGCTGTCACGAGCAAAAATCGCTCCCCCCTGCTTCCAAACGTACCAACCGTTGCTGAACTCGGTTATCCCCAGTTTGAATCCACCGCCTGGTGGGCTGTTTTTGGGCCAGCCAAGATGCCTGCGGCCATCACCGACAAATTGCGCGCTGAAACTGAAAAAGTGGCCGCATCAGCTGCCTTTAAAGAGCGCCTTGGTAACTTAGGCGTCTTACCCAACACCGACTTCAAAGAAAGTTTGGCTGATTTTCAAACAAAAGAGATTGCGAAATGGGCCCGTACCGTTCGCGACTCTGGCGCAACCGTTGATTAACTAGTAAAGAAAAATAAAAAAATGGAATTGAATGCAGAAGAAAAAGCCATGCTCGCAGGGGAATTTGGTCCCGTTCGAAAAATGGCGATTGAACATCAAATCAAAGTCGGTGATTTTTTTGGTGCTAAAGACTTTGTTGAAGTATCACAAGCCCACATCATGGCCGACACCGAGAGCTTAGGTGAGACTGGCGTTGAATGGCTTGAGGCATTAGCCAAAAATGCAGCGAAAGACCGTGTCGTCCGAATCCCCACCATTACGGATCCGCGTGGTACGGATTTCAGTAAAGCGAAGCAATTGGGCCAAACGGATAAGATGGTTTCCTTAGAGCATCGCGCCATTGCTGCCTTTGTCAAAATGGGCGTATCGATGACGGATACCTGCATCAATTACCAAACCATCATGGCGCCGGTATTTGGTGAGCATTTGGCTTTTGGTGATACGGGCGTTGTGATCTACTCCAACAGCATCTGTGGCGCCCGATCGAATTTTGAAGGCGGCCCTTCCGCCCTCTCCGCCGGGCTTACCGGTCGCACCCCGCGCTATGGTTATCATTTAGATGAGCATCGCAGACCTACCCATCGCTACCGGGTTACGTGGACACCACAGTCCCTCAATGAATGGGGCGCTCTGGGCGGCCTGATTGGCAGAAAGTCTGGAAACTACTGGTCAGTGCCTGTCATCGAAGGTATTGAAGGTCGCCCTGGCTCAGACTCTTTAAAGCATTTTGGCGCAGCAATGGCTAGCTTTGGTTCCTCTGCTCTATTCCATATCTTAGGAGTTACGCCGGAAGCGATTCATGCACGTGACCTTCGTTTTGATCACTTACCCGAGATCAGTATTGCCAAAGAGGAGGTGATGGCACTGCAGAGCTCCTACCGCATTACTGATGAAATTGATGTTGTCGTATTCTCGGCGCCGCAATTGAGCTTGATTGAAATGCAGAGCGTTGCAGCCCTGTGCCAAGGCAAGAAATTCAAGAAACCCCTTTTGGCGGTTACAAGCCCACAAGTCAAACCTGACTCCGATCGCATGGGATATACCGCCATGATTGAGGAGGCTGGTGGCACTGTTTTTGCTGGAATGTGCTTCTATCAATCCTACGCACGGGAAATTGCTGAAGCGAATGGATGGAAAAAATTAGCCACGAATAGCGCAAAAATGGTCAATATTTTAGGGGGCTATGGATACACCCCCATCCTTGCATCGATGGAAGATTGTATCAATGCGGCAGAAACAGGGAGACTCGCATGAGCCAAAAACTATTTACAGCACGGCATGCGCAAGGCGATGTTGTTGAGGGTTACTGCTTAAGCGCCAATGATGGATTTTCTGCACGCTACGATTTAGATCGCATTAATGGAACATTCTCACGGCCCAGCCATAAACTCTTTGGTGAATCCTATAAGGACAAGATCCTGGTTTTGGATACGGCTAAGGGTGGCGTTGCAAGCGCATGGATGCTTTATGAAATGAAGATGCGCAACCTATGCCCGACTGCGATTATTTTCAATACAGTCAACCCCATTTTGGCTCAAGGTGCTGCTCACGGCGGCATATCCATGCTGAGTGGTTTTGATGTCGACATCACAGCCGCTATCGCAAGTGGCGCTAAATTGCGGATTGATCCAAAAAATAAGACGGTTGAGGTAATTGCTTGAGGTAAGCGCCTAAGTCTATTTATCGGCAATCTGGTGAGGATCTAAAACGTTTACTGCAACCACCGTGCTGCTGCATCGAGTAATCCCTGCCGAACCTGCAATTGCCGGGCGGGATCAGTATCACCGCAGGCTAAGCGGCACTTCCAGTCACTTGGCGCCTCAAAGTCGCAATGGGATGCGCCGGTAATCAATTCATCGCGCCAAAGGGCTTTCATCTCAGAACCCCATGGCGCTGCAACGGCCTTTGCATTGCAGCTTGATGCGGGGGCTCTTAAAAGGAGGGCTTCGGTAGTAAGGCGTCTAGATGCAGTAATTCCAGCGCGCTCCGTTTCATTGGATAAGACCCGATCAAATGGATCCAGCCCAACGAATCCCACCACGCCCGGCGTATCTGCCGCCAGTAAACTAGACAGACCTCCTGCTGAAAATCCAACCAACATGACGCGCTGGTTACTGCTGCCAAAGGTAGTTGTATTGCGAAGCAAAGAAACCATCTCGGTAATAGCGCTGGCATTGCAGCGGAAGTCAAAGGTACAGGGCATATCGGGTGTTATTGCTAGAACGCCTCTGGCTGCTAGCGCCTGCGCGTGCTCTCCCATGGTGGTTCGGCTGCGGGTAAAACCGTGGGTCAAAATGGCAGCCCCTTTATGCGGTCCTATGGGCCTATACACGTCCACCTCTACGGAAGTGCCGTTGATTTTGACTACCTGCGTTTGCGGGATTATTTTTGCTGTGGGCTCAGCCGCATGACTTGTGCCCAATGCCGCCAAAAGAACAAGGCAGGCTTGCAGGAATCTAGAGGGTGTCATTTTGGGCATTATTTTGATCATAATCCCAAGCAAAAAAATCGCCCAAGATCACGTAGTGACCTACCCCCTCATTAGGATGAAGGTGTTAGTACCCTATTCACTTTCTTGATGCGGAGTCGCCATGAAATACCTCATTGCCATCGTACTCATTACCCAAGCTGTCTTGTTTGCGCGCTCTGCTTTAGCCCAAACCAATTGGCAAAGTAGTCCCCTCAATTACCAAAATAGTGAACTGAACTTTAATAACAGTCCGCTCAATTACAACAACAGTCCATTAAATTATCAAAATAGTCCATTAAATTCCAATGCGACGAATGGTGTTTTTGATAACAACGGAAATCGCCTAGGTTATGAAGTGCGGTCGCCCACTGGCGTAACGAATATCTTTGATAACAACGGCAATCGGATTGGCTATACGCCGAGCAGGCGCTAATCCAAGCTCTGCTCGCAGAAGCGATCTGCATTGCCATCTGCACGATATCTGTGCAGTCGGTATAACTAATATCAAGTCCTGGATGTAGGGGCATTTGGCAATTGAAATTACACGCAAAATCCATATACTTCGGCTTATGTAGGATTTTGAGCCGAGGTCATCATGTGCAGATGGGTTGCTTACGCGGGTCCTGAAATTTACCTGGAAGACTTGATCTTCCACCAAGAGCATTCCATCGTAAGGCAGAGCTTGTCTGCAAACCAATCTGCCTGGGTTACCAATGGCGATGGTTTTGGCGTAGCTTGGTACAACAATCGCACAGCGCCAGGGCTCTTCAAAGACGTCCTCCCCGCTTGGAACGACAGTAACCTGCGCTCTCTTGCGGCCCATATCCAAACTAAACTCTTTTTTGCCCATGTGCGCGCTACCACGGGCACTGCGGTCAACAGAAGCAACTGCCATCCATTTACGTGGCAAAACTGGACCTTCATGCACAACGGCAAGATTGGCAACTGGCATGACTGCCGTAAGGATGTAGAGGATCTCATCGACCACGTGCACTACCCACACCGAGAAGGCACCACAGACAGTGAAGCCCTGTTTTTAGTCGCACTGAGTAAGGGTTTGATTCATGATCCGATTGCGGCGATTCAAGCGACGATGCACGATGTTGCCAAAATCATGGATAAGCACCACGCGGATGAGCCGATGCGGGTTTCTTGCGCACTCACTAATGGACGAGACATTTGGGCCTTTCGGTATTCCAGCGATGACCAATCCCCCAGCATGTACTACGGCGCGCCAAATACGCGCGCCACAGATCGTGGTCAGCACGCTATTACTACAATTGCATCCGAGCCATCGGACTCAGATGCTGCGCACTGGTTCAAGGTTGAAGAACGTAGTGGTGTGCATTGGACAGAGAGCGGCATAGAGCATTTCAAAATCGCAATCTAGCCAGCGATCTGCAAGCACAAGCTTGAACTTAATGGATTACAGCCTCAACTCCTTCCGGCTTTCCTTCGGGATCTTTTTTTTGGTTCAATACCAAGTAATCCTTAGTTTCTAAGGCTACGATTAAATACGCATCAATAGCCGCCCGATAATCTTCTGCCTTATCTTCTCTGCAGTAAATATAGGACAAGCTGTACATCAGGTTATCGGCATCTTCACCATGTACGGTGACGGTATTAGATTCATCCGAATCCACGATGCGCAGACCACGTACAAACTCGGGCTTTGTATCGTCTACCCAGCTAGGGTCAAGACGATCAATGTCAAATCTCAGGCTACGAAACAGGTTGACGACGGCAAAACGGGTACCGTTAATAAAAGAGTAATTGCGCATTTAGCCTCCGATAATGAAATTAGTACGAATTCATTATGCGGACTGGCTAGCTCATAGGGTGATCCAGTAAGCGTTAAGCTGTAATTTTTCTCAATTATGGCTTTAGTCGACGTTATTGGCCGTTAAGAACATCGATTTTTGCAATGACACAAAAAAGTCTTGGTACGGCTTTGGATCCGTTACCGGCGTTACGTTGAATTGGGCGTTAGCGCGAACAATCATATTCTTACCAGAGGCACCTGGGCGCACATTGACAGTAATCCGCAGTGCATAGCCGCTCAGCTTGGTTGCAGAAATTGATCCCAAATCCAAATCCGCCTTATCCACTACAAAACCGAGGTCTTGCAGGGTTGCGATCACAGTACGCATGGTCTTTTGTTTATCGTTTGTGTCAAACGAGCGTGACTGCATGGCACGTAGCTCTAACGAGGTTTGCCCCGTTGCCGAGGAATCCAGTACCCGCTCTTGCATGGTCTGGCACCCCGTTAGTAATAGAGTGCTCGCAGCAAACGCTAGCAAGGGGTAACGCATGGGATGATTAATCAACATTTTGTGCCTGCAAGAAAACGGATTTAGACAATTTGTCGTAGAACTCGGTGTAAATCGCAGGATCGTTAATTCCTTCGATTTTGGTCAATACGTTGTTTTGATTCCAGACGAGGCGCTGAAAGGTCACGCGCACAATAAAGCCGCTGGAGGCATCCACTTGCTGATCAAATTTGATGTTCTTTCCGGCATTGGTAGTTAGTTCTACCTTAATGGGATTATTAGTCACAGCAGGCTTGGTAACTAAGGAGGCTCTGATTTTTTGGTTTTTGTCGTAACTCACAGCAGCTGCGCCAAACAGAAAGCCCATGACGATAGCGCCGGCAATTTGCCCGCCATCTTTTGCATCCCTGCTTTTGGAGGCCACAATCACCCCAAGCGAGGTTTGCGACTCATCGAGGTTAAAGCCCATGTCTTGTAAAACAGCAGCCGAGGCGCCCAGTAACTCTTTTTCAGTCTTGATGTCGTACTTGCGCGACTGAATCTGCCGATTGGCCAGCGTATCTGGCTGCATTTGCAGCGCTTCTGGTGGAATGGTGGTGGTGCAACCCGAGAAGATGCTGATGGCGCAAATACTTGCAATGGTTTTTTTAGCGTTCATCATCTATTAAAACTTCGAGGTGTTGTATGCAAAGTCCCGAACCATGCCTTTTTCATCAAACTTAATGACAATCGTGAGGGTCTTTTGCGTACGACTTACAGCAGCCTTGTTGTCTGCAGGAAGCCATAAGAAACGGGTACCGCTAGATGTACTGGCCATACCTTCGGTTGAAACCTTGTCATAGACCCAGGATTCGCGGCGCTTATCGTCTGTGGTCACCATATTAGGCGAACCAAGAACCAATACAACATCAGCCGAACTCATGCCAATCTTAATTTCTTTTTGCACTTTAGCAATCGACAGCGTATCGCCAGCCCCTTTAGCGGCGTTGATATCTGCCTGCTGCTCTGCTAAGGAAGTGGGGTAGCAACCTGCTAGCGCAAGTACAAAAAGTGCTACAGATGTACTTAAAAGTAAAGTACGCATAATTTTATGTCTCGATCAAATAAACTGAAATTCAGTATCAAATGATGAGTTAGCAATGGCAATGAAATTCAGACAAATTAATAATGCATATTTAATATGCATATATTGTTTACCTAATCAAAGAAATTCTTTCCAAGATCAATGATTAGCTTTTTAAGTTTGTCTGTTGGCTTAAGTAAACGTTGTCGTTTATCAAATGCGTCCTTCTCAAGCCCAACCCAACCGTGCACGATAAGATAGTTCAGATGCTTGCGGGTATTGAGCATGCTTTGTGATGACTGCGTGCATACCTCTTTAATTGTTGTGGGCTTATCTTGTAGATTCGACTCTAAGATGCGTAACAGTAAATCGTATGTAACGAGTGAATGGCCGTTGTAGAGCGATACATCGAGAAAGTGTTTTACTTTGATTAGCTTTTTTAAATTTTCTTTGTATTCCACTTTTTTCATCCTTCTAGTTATACGCTATTAGGAAAAGAATCCATAAATAAAATAAATAAAATGTTGATAAATTCAATATGCATAGTTAAGTTATCTATTTCCTAGGTACTTTCCTTGGGAAATTTGAGATTAGTAATGTGCAGGCTCATATATTGAGCTCACAAAAAAATATTATTTTAATTGTTATAACTACTGTTTTTATACACAGTGTTTTTTTACAGAACTTTTTGTAGTGTGTTTATGAATGTAGCAATAGCCTATGCATGCTGGGATTACTACTCCACGACGTAGGACTGTCAAGTAATGATGACTTTAGTTAATCTGGATTTATTCTGCCCACGGCGTCAAATAGGAACGGGAAGCCGACAAGGCGGAGTTGGTCAGAGGTGACAACAACTCAAGGATCTACGGAAATCAAACCACTCTAGTGCTCGGTGAAGAAACGCTCACCACCAAGAGCGGCTTGATTTGTCCGATTTAAATGTACTAGCTCAACTTTGTATCTATGCTTTTTTCACCCACGCACTACACCACCCTCTGGATGAGACCGCACTGCCACCAAATGCCAGGCATGGCGCAGTTGCATCTTTTGGCGTTCCCTGAAACAACGTGCAAGAAGCACAATACTGCCCCATCGTAAATTGAGGGTATTTTTTCGTATCAATATTTCTAATATTGCTAACGTAACCGAGTGCGACTGCGGCCGGATCCGATTCTTGCACTACGTTCACCGCTGGTTTTTGGGCTATTGCAACACCACTTAGCAAGGAGCTGGCGGTAGCAATCATAAAATGTCGACGTTTATTCATAATAAGGTTCCTGTGTAATAAAGTTGTATCACGCGTTTATTGTTTTGGGCCTTCAGATAAACGGCGACCTAATGCAACGGCATAGGGTGCTGCGCGCGCACTGAGCATCGGATCGTTTGATGGCTCAACGCCTTTGGGCATCACCATGGGGTTGTAGTTAACCGTAACGCAGGCGCCCTTTTCATCTGGGGATACCGAGGTAATCCGTAAGGTTCCAAGCGTTACTTTTTTGCGACCCTCAGGAAGCGCTACTGTCGCATTGTCGAGCTGATCTCCAGGCTGCGCCAACTCTAAATTGAAATTGAATGCAACCTTGCCCTCTTTCACGCGTTGACGTAAGTCATCCGCCAGGAAATTAGGTCCTTTTTCTTTGGCTTCTTCATCGGTCAGCCCTTGCGTTCCGTTGACGGGCTCAAATACCCACTTGCCGAATTGCTTTGCACCGCTAGCGTTCGTAAAACTAAAGGCATGTACTCCCCAATAGTTCACGCTGCTAAAGCTGGCTGGTACCGGCTGTGATGCTAAGTACCTGCCCTGAAGTAATACCTCGGGATTGGCATCATTAAATGCTTTTATCTTTGCCGGGTCTGCGGCCTTGGTTACTGGATCTGGCTGACGTGCTACTAGTAAGGCCATCAATTGCTGTGGTGTTGCACTACCAAATATCGGCGCAGAAATATTACCCATTAGCCACTGCTCGCCATTTGGAAGAGTGAACTGCAAGGACATATTGCGCTGTGACTTGGTGTTGTCGGCTGCCTTGGGATTTGCTCCGCCTACTGAAAAACGGGCGAGAACAGGAATTGGTTTGCCGCTAAACACCGAGGCTACTGATAGCGCTCGGCCTTCAGGTGAGCCGGTAAATTCTCCGGTGGCACAGACGCCTTTTGCGCCCGAACGGCGATAGCCATCGAACTTACCGTTGGTCGCCTCAAACTGATTCACCATGGCGACGGGATTAACCGGTATTTGCGATTGCGCAGTAGCGCTGGTTGACAAACTAGTACCAATAATTGCGAGTGCTGACAGTAAGGGAATGGCCATAAACAGTCCTTCGATCGTGTGAATGTGAAATTGGTAAATGCAGTGTTTACTCAATATATCGAAATAAACTGAATCAAGATCACTTTTTTATAACTTGACTATTTCAGTATGGATTAGTGCGTTAAATGATGCAGAGCACCATCGCTATTGCCTCAATAAATGTGCAATGCAGCAATCGTATTTTGAATTGGATTGATAAAAGAAATGAGTCCCGTAGGACTCATTTTGAATTGCAGCCACCTAATGCAGGTGAATCTGTATGCTTTTCTTGCAACCCTACTTACTGCGCTTCTTTGATGTTGTTTTCGATCACGAACTTGCCCCAGAGTGCAATTTGCTTACCAATAAAATCACGCAGCATTTCTGGGTCGCCCGCCACAATCTGAATGCCCTGTGTTTTTAGCTTGTCTGAAACCGCAGGTGTTTTTAAAGCTTTGGTAACTGCTTGATTCATGGCATTCACAATCGCAGGCGGTGTTTTGCCGGGTGCAATCACTGCCCACCACGCTGGGGCATTAAAACCAGGGAAGCCACTTTCCGCAATCGTTGGTACTTGGGGTAATGCGGGCGAGCGCTTAGCAGTGGTGATGACGAGGGGAATCACGCCGCCGTTATCAATGTGCGGCTTGACTAAAAACTCTGAGCCCACCGCCAATTGCACTTGGCCGCCGAGGGCATCTTGCATCAGCGGGCCGCCACCACGATACGGGATGTGATTCCAATCAAAGCCCGCCTGCTTAGCTAGTCTAGCCATCGATAAGTGGCCAAGACTGCCAATGCCGATCGAGCCATAACTAAATGGCTTGCCTGCCTTTGACTGCTCTGCCAATTGCTTAAAGCTAGTGATTCCAGAATTTTTACTGGCAACCAAGACCATAGGTGAGGTACCGATTAAAGTGACTGGCGCAATGTCCTTGATGGTGTCGTAGGGCATTTTGTCTTTGAGAATGGGATTAACACCATGCGTGTCAAATACCACCGCAAAGGTATACCCATCTGGATCAGAACGGGTCATTGCCGAAGTTCCAATTACGCCAGAGGCGCCGCCAATGTTTTCCACAATCACGTTTTGCTTTAATTGCGTTTGCAGCTCTTGGGCTAAGATCCGCGCCACCTGATCAACTGACCCGCCCGGCGGAAACACCGCAATCAAGCGAATGGGTTTTTGTGTAGGCCAATTACCAAGGCCAGCGGTTTGCGCATAAGCGGTAGCGCTGACGCCAAGCATGATTAGACCTAATAAGGCCACTTTATGGATTAAAGCCCAAATTTTATTGATCACGTAGCTCTCCTTAACTCTCCAAAGCAATGACTGACAGATTACCACCCATCATGCAAACTGGCTCGATTGGCTGATATTGCAGCGCACGCCATAGCGCACCGTCTTCTAAGGCTTAGGTCGCACGCTCGAATCGTGCTGGCCAGGCCAAAGGCACGACTGGCCCATGAGGTGTAGTCAAATTACCCTTTCGATTCGGCTCGATTGGCCTTAGCATCCATGAGTTCACATGGCATGCGGGCGGCCTTGCTATAGTGATAGTGAATATGAAAAATACTGAATTACCGTTAATTGATGACATTCGCCTGTTAGGGAAAATTCTGGGCGATATCGTTCGCGAGCAAGAGGGCGAGTCTGTCTATGTTTTGGTAGAGCAAGTCAGAAAACTATCTGTAGCCTTTCATCGTGATGCAAATCAAAAGGCGAATCAAGAGCTTGGTAAGCTACTTAAAGGCCTTACTAGCGAAAGCGCTGTGAAAGTACTCCGTGCTTTTACTTACTTTAGTCATTTAGCTAATTTGGCTGAAGATAGGCATCACATTCGCCGTCGCATAGCGCATGAGCGCGTTGGTAGTTATCAAGACGGCAGCATTCCGATGGCAATGAAAAAGCTGCATGCTGCAGGCGTGACAAGCAAGATGATCTCCAAGGCATTAGAAGAAAGTTTGATCTCGCCAGTACTCACTGCACATCCAACTGAAGTGCAAAGAACAAGTATTTTGGAGGCCGAACGCGATATTGCTAATCTATTAACTGCACGCGACCAGATTAAAGAATCATCTAGGGCAAACAACCCTAAAAAAGATGCCTTGCTCAATAAAGAGCTTAGGGCCAATGAAGAGCAAATTCGCACACGAGTTCTTCAGCTCTGGTATACGCGTTTATTGCGGTTTACTAAGCTCACGGTTGCTGACGAGATTGAGAATGCTCTCACTTATTACGAGACCACTTTTTTAAGAGAGATTCCCAAGATCTACGCTCAATTGGAAGACTCGCTTTCTGGGAATGCTGTAGCTAGTTTTCTGAAGATGGGTCAATGGATTGGTGGC
>CANGWV010000047.1 GCA_947457875.1 Burkholderiaceae bacterium | reverse complement strand
CGTCGCTGGTATGGCTCTATTTGCCAATGGCGGGCGCTTCACCAGTAAGCCGTATATTTCCAGTGGCGCCTACATTAAGCGCATGAGTAATTACTGTAGCCATTGCCCGTATAAGCCCGATGTGCGTGTGGGCGAGAATGCATGCCCGTTCACCACCTTGTATTGGAATTTTTTAATGAACCACCAGTCTGAGTTTGAAAAAAATCCACGCACCCGCTTGATGACTGCAAACTTGAAGCGGATCGACGATACCGAGAAAAAACAGATTCAGCAACATGCTGTAGTCTTACTAAAAAACATTGAAACCATTTAAGTAAACGATTGATTGCGATGACCATTCCAAGCAAACCCACTTTTGAGTCAAAAATATGCCGGGTAGATAACCTGCCGGCGGCGCTAGCTAAGCTTCCGCGGCCGATCGTGTTTACGAATGGCGTCTTTGATATCTTGCATCGGGGCCATGCCAGTTATTTAGATCAAGCGCGCAATTTGGGCGGCAGTCTGGTGGTTGGCGTGAATACCGATGCCTCAGTCAAGATGCTAGGCAAGGGCGATGATCGGCCGATCAATGCTGAGGAAGATCGACAGGCCCTGTTAGCGGCATTGGCTAGTGTTGACTTGGTGGTGCTGTTTTCAGAAAAAACGCCGGTTGAATTACTTAAACGTGTGCGCCCTGATATCTATGTCAAGGGTGGCGATTACGCGATCGATACGCTCGAGGAAACTAGGCTAGTTAAAAGTTGGGGTGGCAGCGCAATAGCCATTCCATTTATTTATGAGCGCTCCACAACAACGCTGCTTGGGCGCATTCGCAGCGAGTGAGTTAGCGTAGCTCTTGGCGTATCCACGACCAAAGGCCGCGCAGCACAAGGCCATTGATGGCCTCAATTGAAATGGAATTGGAGAGGCTGTGCTGCTTTAATTCGGCAGCGATGTTTTTTGCATTTCCACCATCAATCCAAATCCGATCAACCGGTTGATGCATTTCCTTGGCTAGCTGCAATGCCCCATGAATAGTGCCCACTTGGGCAGCAAGACAGCCTTTATAAATCGCTTCATCGGTTGATACGCCAAAGCCATCTACCCGTTCTGCCTCGCTCGTGGCTGGAAGCCTTGCCGTATGCAACTCTAAACTGGATTGCATCAAGCCCAAGCCAGGAATAATCCAGCCACCATGGTGAATGCCATTGGCACCCAGAAAATCAATCGTAGTGGCAGTGCCAGCATTCACAATGACGCTATTGCCGCTCGATAAAGTACGCCCTGCAATCAGGCCGGCCCACCGATCGGCGCCAAGTTGTTCGGGCTGTGTATAGCGTGAGCGCAGACCATCAACAGGGGAGTTCCCGCGCAAGCGAAACCAGGCTACATCCTGCCACTGCGAAAACAGTTGTTTGAGGTTGGTAGCACATTCTTCTGCAGCAACGCAGCAGATGCCAATTGCATCCGGCTTTGGGATCGTCTGCAAAATGTAATGCGCTAACTCAGCGCAGTGCTCTGGAGAAAGCAGTAACTGGGTATCAATTGCCCCAGAGTAAAGCCAAAGTTTTTTATTACGGTCAATTGGATTTTGCTGTGACTCAACCGCCGCCCATTTCAGGCGCGTATTACCAATGTCAAACAAGAGATATAAGCTCATACCTGCCTGCGCAGCGATACATCACCGGCATGAACTGCGACGAGTGCATGGTCGGTTTGAATTTGATATGCCCCGGTATGGTCAATGCCTGATGCTAGGCCCTCAATGTTTTTCTCGCCATGTATGCTTGTAAAGACAGACTCTCCTTGATAGGCGTCCCAATCAGACCACCGTTCTACAAAAGGATTAAAGCCAAGCCTATCAAAATCAGTACATAAGCGCACAAACGCATCTACTAGATGAAGCCAAATGTAGTCATGGTCGGGTAGCGCTTGTCCTTGCATTAGCAGTTGGTCTAGTCCGCCAATCGGTCCAGAGCGAATGGCTTTTAATTCAGCGGCGTCGCCGATATGGGAGCGCACATTGAGCCCCACTCCAATAATCATCCAACTCGGTTCAGCTGGAGCGGTTTGTCCGCCTTCGATCAAGATGCCGCCCACTTTTGCATGACCGATCACAATGTCATTGGGCCATTTCAGTCGCAGACCTTGCTGATACAGAACGCGTTCACTTGTATTGAGTGCGCTGCAGATACCCTCAATGACTGCCAAGCCAGCAACCAAGCTAAGACCACTTAATTCGGCTGGGCCTTTTTGAAAAGGGAATGCCAAGGAAAAAGACAGTGAGTCCTCGGCATTGGCGTACCAGGTTCTACCAGCACGTCCTTTGCCATGGGTCTGTTTTTTGCTCAGACGGGCAACCGGATCGATCAAGGTGCCAGCGCGCCAGCGGGCCATGAGGTCATCGTTGGTTGACCGTGTCTCAGCGACGCGCTCGAGGATGCAGTTTCCATTCATTTCGCTATTGTAGAAAGGTCTGACCTAAAATTGCAGGATGTCACCAGAATCAGGGCAAAATCCCCGTCCGCGTAAGTTAGTATGGCCATTGCAGGCCATGCCGCTGGCGCGAGCCATGGCCTTAATCTATTGCCTGTTGATCATTTACACCAGCCTCAACCCATTTGATTTTTATTTTCAAAATGGGGTCAAGGGGACTGCTTGGATTTCAGCCCCATTGCCGCGCTTCATTCCCTTATTTGATGTGGTGACCAATGTATTGGCCTATATCCCCTTGGGATTTTTGTTGGTGTGCGTTGTATTCCCGCGCTTGCGGCGTTTTATCGCATTGTCGATTGCAATGGTTTGCTGCGCACTACTTGCCGCCGGTGTGGAAAGTTTACAAACCTGGCTACCAACCCGAATCCCCAGTCAAACCGACTGGTGGGCCAATGTATTGGGTGCTTTTATCGGCGCTCTTCTGGCGGTACCGCTGGGACCCCAATGGCTATCTGGCAGTGCCCTGCGGCGGCAATTTGATATGTGGTTTGGGCTGAACTGGGGTGCAGCGACCTTATTCATCCTGTTTCCGTGGGCGCAAATTTATCCTCAAAGCGCATGGCTTGGCATGGGGGCGTGGCGACAACTCATCGGCGCAGCAGATTGGGGAACCATAGTCATGAATCAGATGGTGCGCGAGGGGTTGATTACGGCCAGCTGCTGGCTTGGGGTTGGACTGATCCTCTCCCTTGGAATGCGAGCCAATGCTCCGCAATGGCGACTGCTCATGGCTTTGCTCGGCGCTTCGGTATTGATTAAGAGCCTCTTCACGGGTTTGCAGTTTGGCGGGGAATTCAGCTTGGCTTGGCTGACTAAGGGCGCCATTTGGGGCATGCTGTTTGGGAGCGTTTTACTGTTGTGGGCAATGCGCTTAGGCAGTAATTACCGCCTATGGGTCGGCCTCAGTTGTTTGGCGGCCATGCTCGCACTGGTTAACTTGTTTCCTGACAATCCCTACTTTGCCTTGACTCTAAAGGCATGGTTTCAGGGCCGCCTATTGCATTTCAATGATCTGATGAAATGGGCCTCATTTCTTTGGCTTCCATTTGCAATGGCTTGGGTGTTGCAAAACCAGTTTGCCACCCGAATAATGAAACGACCGATATAATTTTTATATGGCATTTAAACACCACCTCTTCTTTTGCCTTAATGAGCGTAGCAATGGCGAGAATTGCTGCGCCCAGCACAATGCGTTTGAATTATTTACATACGCCAAAAATCGTATTAAGGAACTCGGACTTTCTGGCGCAGGCAAAATTCGGGTCAATAAAGCGGGCTGCCTTGATGCATGCAACCTTGGACCCGTGATGGTGATCTACCCCGAGGGTACGTGGTACACCTTTATTGATACGGATGACATTGAAGAAATCATTCAATCCCATTTAATTAAAGGGAAGCCCGTTGAACGTTTGCTGGCTGCTTAATTTTTCTTTTTCTAAAAAGACGCACGCATGAACAGCCGTACCCAAGTGATTTCGATTGATGGCATCGTTGGCCCAATTGAAATGGCCATTGACTTGCCCGATCTACTCAAAAGCGATCCCAGTTATATGGTCCGCGGCCTTGCTTTAGTTGCCCATCCGCATCCTCTGCTGGGTGGAACAATGGATAACAAGGTTGCACAAACGATTGCTCGGGCATTTAATCAATTAGGTTACGTTAGTGTGCGCCCGAATTTTCGCGGCGTTGGCGGTACGGCCGGCGTTCATGATGAGGGTGTGGGTGAGCTGGCGGACTTGCTGCATGTATCGGAGTGGATGCGTCATCCCCATACGTGGATGAATAATGAATTAACTGAACAGCACATCTGGACGAATTCCGTTGTGACCTTACCGCTCGTGGTTGCAGGCTTCTCGTTTGGCAGTTTTGTCGGTAGCCATTTGATTAAGGCCTTGGCTGAGTTAGGTCGCCCTGCCGAACGTTTTGTTATGGTGGGTAGTGCTGCAGGCAAATGGGAATTGTTAGATGTACCCAAAGATACGATCCTGATTCATGGCGAGCTGGATGAGACCATTCCGTTGGTCAATGTATTTGATTGGGCTAGGCCACAAGAGCTAACCGTTCAAGTAGTGCCCGGTGCGGACCATTTTTTTCACCGTAAATTGCATTGCATACGGAACATTATTTTGGGTGAGTGGCTAGGTCAGCCGGCTTGGCCACAGCAAGGGTAAAGACCATGGAAGAAAAATCACTGATTGAGTATCCCTCTATTTTTCCAATTAAGGTCATGGGAAAAGATGCTCCTGAATTTTTGCCGGCCATAGTACATATCGCCAAACAGTTTGACCCCATCTTTGATGAGAAAACGGTGGAGCAACGGGCGTCTCAAAATGGAAAATACATGGGGTTGACACTCAGTATCAATGCAACCAGTCGTGAGCAACTCGATGAGCTCTATCGCACTTTATCAACCCACCCCCTCGTTAGCATTGTTCTCTAGTTGAGATGGCATGACCATAGCCATTCAGCAACTTGGCGTAGTGGACTATGTAACAACGTATGAAGCCATGCGTTTATTTACAAAAGAGCGCAGTGCATCGACGCCCGATGAAATCTGGGTCTTGGAGCACCCTCCCGTTTTTACATTGGGGCTTGCTGGCGATCCTGCCAATTTGCACGCTGCGGATGGCTCCATTCCTTTGGTTCAAGTCGATCGGGGCGGGCAGATTACCTACCATGGCCCTGGACAGCTCGTCGTCTATTTATTGTTAGATCTTCGTCGGTACGGCTTGCATGTTAAAGAGTTCGTTTACCGGATTGAACAGGCGGTCATGGATACCTTGGCTGAGTATGGATTGCCAGCAGTGCGCGAGGCTGGAGCCCCAGGTATCTATATAGCGCCATCATTTCAGGGTGGATCCGAGTGGCATGGCGCTAAGATTGCAGCATTGGGCTTAAAAGTAACGAGGCACTGTTCGTACCATGGCCTTGCCCTCAATGTGAGTATGGATTTGGCAGCATTTGAGCAAATCCACCCTTGTGGTTATGCGGGATTGCGTACGGTAGATATGAGAACATTGGGGATCGAAGACAATATGGCATCAATCAGTCAGCGCCTGGTCACTCAGCTGCGACAGCAGTTAAGCCCAATTGCGTGACGTGCAGTGCATATAGGAAACCATGACAGTAGATAAATCCAGTATTGCGGTGCAATCCGCCTCAGAGTACGACCCGCTGCGAAAGCAAAAGTCGGCTGAAAAGACGGCACGCATTCCGATCAAGATTGTGCCGATTGAGCAAGTGCTAAAAAAACCCGATTGGATTCGGGTGAAGGCGGCCTCGAATAATTCCCGATTTGCTGAAATCAAAAAAATCCTGCGCGAGAATGAATTGGTTACGGTTTGCGAGGAAGCCAGTTGCCCGAATATTGGGGAATGTTTTGGTAGCGGCACGGCCACATTCATGATCATGGGTGATAAGTGCACCCGCCGCTGCCCCTTTTGCGATGTCGGTCATGGGCGCCCCGATCCCCTCGATACCAATGAGCCGCACAATTTAGCGCGCACGATTGCTGCCCTGAAATTAAATTACGTGGTGATCACCAGTGTCGATCGCGATGATTTGCGTGATGGCGGCGCGCAGCATTTTGTGGATTGCATATCGCAAGCACGCGGACTGTCACCCAAAACACGCATCGAAGTATTGGTACCTGATTTTCGGGGTCGTTTAGAAAAGGCGTTAGATGTTTTTTCAGCGAACGTAGAAATGGGTTTACCCGATGTGATGAACCACAACTTAGAGACGGTTCCTCGCCTTTATAAACAAGCCCGTCCTGGTGCAGATTACGCCCACTCTTTACTATTGCTGAGCGAGTTTAAGGTCCGCTTCCCAGCCATAGCAACCAAAAGCGGACTCATGGTTGGCCTAGGCGAAACCGATGACGAAATTCTGGAAGTGATGCGTGATATGCGCGCACACAACATCGACATGCTGACCATTGGTCAGTACTTGGCGCCATCGGGTCACCATTTACCAGTGCAGCGTTACGTCCATCCAGATGTATTTAAGGAGTTCGAGCGCGAAGCATATGCCATGGGCTTTACCCATGCAGCAGTTGGCGCGATGGTGCGCTCAAGCTACCATGCTGACCAGCAGGCCCACGGAGCAGGGGTTGTTTAGTTTGTCGATGGGTAGCCTGCAGTTTCAAGCAGCACGCCAGATAAAGACGGCCATAATTACTTTAGTTGGTTTAGTTATTTTAGGCTGTAGCCCCAAGTTGGATTGGCGTGCTGTGAATACCGAGCGACTAGGATATTCCGCACTGTTCCCTGAAAAGCCAAAGCAAGCCGAACGGACCTTGCCCTATGCAGGACTGGAATTACAGCAAACACTCGAAGTGACGCAAATCGATGATGCAATCATGTCAGTTACTACGATTGTGGTGCCATCTAGCATCAATGCCCAAGCAGGTGCTTTGCTAGAGCAAGTACAAAAAGCTATCCTGCAGTCAGCCAATGCAATTCAAACGCCACCAATCAAACGCCCATCACAGTATTTAATTACTGGACCAAGCCGTAGCAAAGGATTGGCTGAAGACTATTTATTTGAAATCCAGAATCCGACTGGAAAGCGCTGGATGCGTGTGCGTTGGATTATGCGACCGGATGGCGAGGGTGGTAGCCGTATCTATCAACAATCCTTGCTGCTGTTAGCGCCTGCGAATGCGAAAGCGTTTCAGGCTGAACTCACTGCAGAAAAGTGGGACCCTTTTTTTGATGAATTCCGGGTGCAATAAATGAATTTACATTGGTATCGCCGTCCGCACCAGGCGATACACCTGCCACTCCAGGGCCGCTATGCATTACGCGTGTTCATGAGCTTTGCTTTGGCTTACATCATCTCGTATGCCTTCCGTTCCATTAATGCTGTCATTTCTCCTGAGCTCATTCGTGATTTGCATTTGAGCCACACCGAGTTGGGGTTTTTATCCTCAGCCTACTTTATTGGCTTTGGCATGACGCAAATCCCAGTGGGTTTAGCCCTTGATCGATTTGGTCCACGCGCGACCGAGATGACATTAATGAGCTTTGCCATTATTGGCGCCCTGATTTTTGCTTTCGCCGATCAATTTGTGACCTTGGTGATTGGACGGGTGTGTATCGGAATCGGTGTTTCAGCATGCTTGATGTCTGCCTTCTCGGCTTTTCGAACTTGGTTTCCTTCGGAACAGCAGCCACAATTGGTCTCCGCGATGTTGGTGTTTGGTACCTTTGGTGCCTTAATGACGAGCTGGCCAGTACATGAAGTGCTTCCCTTTATTGGATGGCGAGGCGTATTTGTTGTGATGGCTGCTTTATCTGCCTTAGCAATTTTGATTTTGTATATCGGTCTGCCACTCAAGGCAAGACTTCAAGAGGGCTCGAAGGCGGAAGAGATTAATCCCGATGAGAAAGCCAATCTGTCCTGGAAAAGTTATCGACCAATTTTGACGAATGCCTTTTTTTGGCGGATTCTGCCGCTCGGTATTTTTTGCTACGGTGGATTTATTGCGATTCAAACACTGTGGTTTGGCCCATGGTTAATTCAAGTGATGGACTACAGTGCAACGACAGCGGCGCAAATTTTATTTGGTTTTAATGCAGTACTGCTGTGCGCTTACTTACTGAATGCATGGATTCTGCCAAAACTGTCACGCATTGGCATCGATACCATGCGCTATATGACGTGGATGGTTGGCGCTTCAATCGTACTGCAAGCCTGTGCATTCTATTGGCGCGGTCCGTGGGTGTGGGCGTGGTGGTATTTGATGGCAGTTGCATGCGCCTCGTATGTGCTGGCACAAAGTTTAATCGTGACTTATTTTCCAAAAGCCTACTCAGGGCGCGTGAGTACCACGTACAACTTATCCCTGTTTGTTGGTGCATTTATTGTGCAGTGGGGTATCGGCTATTTAGTCGATTTAGGAATTGCTGCAGGTTGGTCGCAAACAACTGCATTTGATGTGGCACTGGGCGTCTTTTTGATTGCACAAGCAATTGCATTTGCTTGGTTCTTGCTGTCACCGAAATACTTTCCGGCAACCATCATTGCCGATACGTCAGGCAATTAGGCGCGGTGCTTTTCCATTTCAGCGACTTTTAATTCGAGCGCCTCTAATTTCTCACGCGTTTTAGAAAGCACCTTCGCTTGCAATTCAAATTCATCGCGCGTGACTAGATCCATTTTCTGAAAGCCTTGATTCATCATGGCTCGCACATTCTTTTCAATCTCTTGCGCAGGTGAATTGCGAATGGCGTCACCTACTTTGCTCTGCATCTCTTCAGCGATGCGCTGAATTTGCTCAAGGATTTGGGCTGGCTTTTGCATGAATGACGTCCATTTAGTGTGAATTGATGACCCATTTTAGGAGTTCCCAGAAATTCATGGGCCTCGAAGACCTAAAAAATGAGGGCATAT
This sequence comes from Burkholderiaceae bacterium, assembly GCA_947457875.1. GTDB lineage: Bacteria > Pseudomonadota > Gammaproteobacteria > Burkholderiales > Burkholderiaceae > Polynucleobacter. The sequence goes on along the minus strand of CANGWV010000047.1, from coordinate 2,183 downwards.
AGCCCCTAAAGCCTGGTTATGACCCAAAGCAGTGCTGTTTAATGCTCTATTTTGGTGCATATGCATTAAAAGGGGGAAAAGTCAGAATTTTGAAAGGGTTAATCGGATCACTATGGAATCCATGAATCGCCATCAATGGATTCAAGCGATTGAATCATTTTAGAAATCGAACTTTTTAACCTAAACAGGAGTATTCCATGAACACACTACAAAAAACCGCGATTGCTGCTGCAATCTCTGGACTCTTTGCCTCAGCAGCATTTGCGCAAGCAACGCCAGCACCAGCGCCAAGCCCAGTCACTGCGAACGTCACCGTTGTAAATGACTACCGTTTCCGCGGCATCAGTCAAACCAATTATCAGCCTGCCATTCAAGGCGGCTTTGATTACGCGCATGAGAGCGGTTTGTATATCGGCAACTGGAACAGTACGATTAACTGGGTATCTAACACCACGAACAATGGAGTAAAAGCGCCATTGGAGATGAATTTCTATGGCGGCTTTAAAAAGGAACTGATTGCTCCCGGATTTGCATCGGACTTCGGTGTACTTCAGTACTACTACCCACAATCAGGCTCATATCCTGGGTACACGATGTTGAATCCAAACACCACAGAAATATACGCAGCTCAAAACTACACATTTGGGCCTGTGAGCGGTTTTGGTAAGGTGAACTATGGTCTTACTAATATATTTGGTATCCCTAACAGTTCTGGCTCTTACTATTTGGACTTAACCTCAAATCTTGATACTGGATTTTGGGGTATTAGCTTAAACGGACATATTGGATATCAATATGTTGCAGGACAACCCGCTACATCATCAGGATGGGGCGCCTCTACTCCAAATAATATTAGTTATACCGACTGGAAGCTTGGAGCCACTAAAGATTTCGGGGGAGGCTTAGCACTTTCAGCATCTTATGTTTCAACAAATGCAAATGCAGGTTGGTGGAATACATACACTGGTACTAATGGAGCAGCAAATGGCTCAGCCGGTCGCGGTGGTGCTGTAGTTGCTCTCACCAAGACTTTCTAATAACCCTTCCTAACGGAGAAACGTATGAAATTGATAACCGCAATCATCAAGCCCTTCAAGCTTGACGAAGTGCGCGAGGCGCTCTCGGAAGTGGGTGTCTCGGGCATTACCGTGACAGAAGTGAAGGGCTTTGGAAGACAAAAAGGGCATACCGAGTTGTACCGTGGTGCAGAGTATGTGGTCGATTTTTTACCTAAGGTAAAGATCGAGGCTGCAGTAGACGACGGTATTTTGGAGCGTGCGATTGAGGCAATTGAAAAATCAGCACGCACGGGCAAGATCGGTGACGGCAAGATATTTGTCTCACCCATTGAACACGTCATTCGTATCCGTACCGGTGAAACCGGCGCGGCAGCACTTTAAAGAGAGGTTCAACATGTTTACTCGGATGAAACAACTCGTTGCGGGAGCCGCCAAGGTTTTGGCAGTAGGCGCAACCGGCATGTTAGCGATGGTGCCTGCTTATGCGGCAGATGTAGCTGCTGCAGCGCCCGCAGCAGCGGCTGCTGTTGCAGCAGTTCCAAATAAAGGCGATACGGTTTGGATTATGGTGTCTACAGCATTAGTTGTGCTGATGACATTACCAGGTCTTGCCTTGTTTTATGGTGGCTTAACACGCAGTAAAAACGTTCTGTCGATCTTAGTGCAGTGCATGGTGGTGTTCTCATTGATTGCAGTGTTATGGACTATTTATGGTTATAGCTTTGCGTTCACGGAGGGCAGTGCATTCTTTGGTGGATTGGATCGATTGTTCTTGGCTGGTGTGACGCCAGACAGTGTGGCGGCAACTTTCAGTAAGGGCGTTGTCATTCCTGAATTTACCTTCATTGGATTTCAGGCTGCTTTTGCAACCATTACTTGCTGCCTAATTGTCGGTGCTTTTGCAGAACGTGCCAAGTTCTCTGCGATCCTGGCCTTTACGGTTCTTTGGTTTACCTTTGCCTACTTACCAGTAGCCCACATGGTTTGGTTCTGGCCTGGTCCAGATGACATCAAAGATGCAGCTTCGCTCGAAGCCATTACTGCAAAAGCAGGTTGGTTGTGGCAGAAGGGTGTGCTTGACTTTGCTGGCGGTACCGTAGTGCACATCAATGCAGCGATTGCTGGTTTGGTTGGCTCTTACATGGTAGGCAAGCGCATCGGTTT
>CANGWV010000046.1 GCA_947457875.1 Burkholderiaceae bacterium | reverse complement strand
TGCATTTAGCTTTCTCCGAATTTGACACCATCCCTTATGCAGTTTCCACGCATAAGGCACAACTTTCGCTATGAGTCCTCTGCTCTAACCAACTGAGCTATGGGCCCTAAAACTGTTTTTACTACACACCTTACTGCTGGTGTTTACCACTTCAAAACCACACTAAAACCGCATTTACTACACACCTCGGTTTTTGCCTCGGTGTGTAAGCGGTGTGTAGTGAATTAATACCGCCTAATTCACCACTAACCTCTTGAATACATTGAGGTCTTTGTTACAAGACCCCTAGGGCTTCTTTCTTATGAGTCCTCTGCTCTAACCAACTGAGCTATGGGCCCTATATCTTCATTGTAATTGATGGGTCATTCTTACTCCTGCTTCAGCCAGGATAAGGAGTTTTATTTCTATTAGATATACATTAAAATTTGTATATCTATTTTAGGAGATAAGATCATGGTCGTATCAAAATGGGGCAATAGCTTGGCTATTCGACTACCTGCTCAGGTCGTTGAATACCTCAAGCTAAAGGAAGGCGATGACATTGAAATCCATGTCGCTGATAAGAAACATTTTCAAGTGAAGAAGAAACCATCCCTTCAGGAGAGGATTGAAGGTTTGAGAAAATTCCGTGGTCGCATGCCCGCTGATTTTCACTTTGATCGATCTGAACTGAATGAACGCTAAGAAGATATTTTTTGATACCAATACCCTGCTTTACCTTCTTTCCTCGGATGAGGATAGGTCGAATTGGGTTAGCCGTAACCTACAGCAATCTAATGTGATTAGCGTTCAGGTTCTGAATGAGTTCACATCGGCAAGCCTGAGAAAAATTAAACTAACTCATGCCGAGCTAGATGCATTTTTAGAATTATTCACATCGACATTCAATGTGCGGCCGCTAGACCTTGAAACCTTTGAAACTGGCTTAATGGTGTCGCGACGATATGGATATCAGCACTACGATTCCATGATTATTGCCGCTGCGCTGCAAGCAGGTTGCGAGCGTCTGTACTCCGAAGACATGCAACACCGCCAAACCATCGACAAACGACTGCAGATCGTGAATCCCTTTATATAAGGATTCACGACGGCAGTTCAGTTACTCAATCCTCTTCGAGGAAGGTCTTCAGTTTGTCGCTGCGGCTTGGATGACGCATCTTGCGTAAAGCCTTGGCTTCAATCTGACGTATGCGCTCACGCGTTACATCAAACTGCTTACCAACTTCTTCCAGGGTATGGTCTGTGCTCATTTCCACACCGAAGCGCATACGGAGTACTTTTGCTTCGCGTGGAGTTAATGAGTCGAGAACATCCTTTACGACATCGCGCATTGATTCGTGCAATGCTGCTTCGGCTGGAGCCAATGTATTGCCGTCTTCAATGAAGTCGCCCAAATGGGAATCTTCATCGTCACCAATCGGCGTTTCCATGGAAATAGGCTCTTTGGCAATCTTCATGATCTTACGGATCTTGTCTTCCGGAATCTCCATCTTCAAAGCCAGCGTTGCCGCATCCGGCTCGTGCCCAGTCTCTTGCAGGATCTGACGGCTAATCCGGTTCATCTTATTGATGGTCTCGATCATGTGCACCGGAATACGAATCGTGCGGGCCTGATCGGCGATCGAACGGGTGATGGCCTGACGAATCCACCAAGTCGCATAGGTAGAGAACTTATAGCCACGGCGATACTCAAACTTATCTACCGCCTTCATGAGGCCGATATTGCCTTCTTGAATCAAATCAAGGAACTGCAAACCGCGGTTGGTGTACTTTTTAGCAATCGAGATTACCAAACGCAAGTTAGCAACGGTCATTTCCCGTTTGGCTTCGCGGGCGCGCTTCTCACCTGCAATCATTTGCTTGTTGACTTCTTTCAACTCAGGCAAAGGCAATACAACCCTGGTCTGAATATCAATCAGCTTCTGTTGCAACTCTTGAATAGCTGGAACGTTACGCTCGAGGAGCGCGCTGTAAGACTTATTGTCTTTGAGTAAATTGGCAGTCCACTTTAAGTTCATGGACATCTTAGGGAAGTCTTTTAATACTTCACCGCGCGATACGCCGATTTTGTCGACCAACAAGCTAACAATGCCACGCTCGAGTTTCCAGACTTGATCCACTTGGGAGCGCATGGTGTCGCACAGCTTTTCAACACTCTTGGCCGTCAAACGGAAGCCGAGTAATTCATTTCGGATGGCTTCTTGTGCTTTGATGTAAGCGGGACAGTTGTACCCGTCCCGATCGTAGGCACGGCGCATCTTGTCAGCCTGAGTGCGTATGATGGCAAACTTTTCTAAGGAAATCTGCTTGAGCTCTTCGAGTTGCTTGGCACTAGCCGTGCTGGACCCGCCACCACCGCCGCCAGAATCCTCTTCACCGCCGTCTTCATCGCCCTCGACTGCATCGAGATCTTCTTCTGGTTCATCGGGTCCGAGCTGAATGTCTTCGGCATTCGGATCAACCAAGCCATCAACGAACTGATCAATCTCCATTTCGCCTGAAACAATTTTGTCAGCATTGCCAATAATTTCAGCAATGGTGACCGGGCATGCAGAAAGCGCCATCACCATGTCTTTGAGGCCTGCCTCAATTTTCTTGGCAATCACAATCTCGCCTTCGCGAGTCAATAGATCTACCGTACCCATCTCGCGCATATACATACGCACAGGGTCGGTGGTACGGCCAAACTCCGAGTCAACGGTAGACAAAGCGGCTTCCGCCTCCTCTTCCGCCTCTTCATCGGATGCCCCTGAAATCCCGTTCTCATTCAGGAGGAGGGTTTCTGCGTCGGGAGCCTGCTCATATACGGTAATGCCAATGTCGTTGAGCAAACCAATTAAGGTTTCGAGTGCGTCTGCATCCGACAATTCATCGGACATCACGTCGTTCATTTCGCCATGGGTTAGATAACCCTTGGACTTACCCATCTTAATCAGGGTTTTTAGACGTGCGCGGCGCAACTCTTGCTGCTCTTCTGAGCCCAATTGCTGTGCTGCAAATTCTTTTAAAAGGGCCTTCTCTTTGGCCTTACGGTCTCTCGCTTTTTGGCGATCAGTGCGATTGTCTTCGCCGGATTCCGCTGCTGGGGCTTCCGATTTGGCTTTACGTCCTTTGGTTTTTTTACCCTCTTCAGCTACTTCTCCATCTTGCAAAGCATCAGCAGGTGTGGCCGCCTTAGACTTGCCCTTGCCTTTTGGTAATTCATGCTCAAGCGCTTTGCCTTTTTTCGCGGGGACGTCTTTACCGGTCTTAGCAGCTAGCGTCGCTTTTTTTGTTTCTTTGCTAGGCTTTGCCTCTGGCTTTGCTTTTGCAGCTGCCTTGGCTGGCACCTTTGCCGCAGGCTTACCCGCCTTTGCTACTGGCTTTACTGGCTTGGCCGGTTTTTTAACTGCCTTCGCAGGAGCTTTTGATACTGCCTTTTTTGCTACTGGCTTTGCGGACTTGGCGATTGGCTTTTTTACTGCCTTCGCAGGCGATGCTTTTTTGGGTGCTGCTTTTGCTACAGGCTTTGACTTCACTGCGACTGCCTTTTTGGCAGGTGCTTTGGCTTTGACTGGCGAGGCGGCTTTCTTTACTGGCGCCTTCGCAGCTACTTTGCTTTTTGCTGGGGCGACCGTTTTCTTGGCAAGAGGTTTGGACTTGCTTGCTGGGGTATTTTTCACGGGTTTCGCGCTTTTCTTGATCTTGCTGCTTGGCATAGGTTTACGCTCACTTACTTAATTAATTGTTGGTTTCAATGGGTCAGACCAATTGCCTGGGTCACTACGGTCAATAAATTCAAATTAATGACGCAAGTGACTGAATTACTTCGTATTTTTTCTCTGAACAGAGGATTATAGTCGATTCGGTGTTTTCTGACGCTGGAATCAGCAATAAATCGGGCTTAAATAGGCAATTTTTATGGGCCTAATGGACTTAAAGGGCTTTTCTTAGGAAAACTTCAGGCGTTCGCCCAATTCGCGATACCGCGCCCGATCGGCGTCGGATGCTTCGCCACTGGAGATACGCTGGGTAATGGCAGTCATTTCATTTTTAAGCTGGAGCATCTCGAGTTTTTTTAGGGCGCCGTCCAGATCGGCAGCAGCGCCCGCTCCATCTAAATCCGACTCCATCACCCGTTTGCGCAGTACCTCATACATCGATGCCAGCTCACTTCGGGAGAGTTGCTCCTGAAACAATGCAAAGGCACCAGCGCCTGGGGTTGATTCTGTGCTGGATGCGCTCGATGCATTGGGCACATAATCCAATTGATCGCATTGCTTGAGTAAATCTGTCATGAGCATCAATGCATTGGCTGTGCGCTGCTCCGCTGCTGCCAAGACTAACTGCCGCTGTTCGGTATTGAGGCTCTTACCTAAATGCGGGAACTGAATCAACAAACGCAATAGTTGCTCTGCTAAATCCATCGGCGGATTGGGTGGTGGAATCACCGGCCCCGCTAGCTTTTTGTTGTAGCCCTTGCCGGGCTGCCACGTGCTGGTTTGACTTCGCCCTACCGTACCGGTTGGCGCCGCCGATGTTCCCTGCACTTGTGTATTGCTGCGCGTGGCTGGTGCAATCGTCAGTCCACAAAATGCTTCTAACTCAGCAGCGGTGGAGGATGTGCGTATTGCCACCTCGCGCAGCATTTGTGAACGCAAGGCAATCGGCGCCATCGACAAGAAGAGAGGCTTGGCAGCATGGTGCGTTTGTGCTCGGCCTTCTGGCGAAGTTAAGTCATGTCCTTCGCTCACGATTCTGAAAAAGAAGTTAGAAAACGACGTCGCTTCTTTAATGGCTTTTTCAAAGGCAGGCGCGCCGTAGGTGCGAACGTAACTATCGGGGTCGTGTTCCGTTGGTAAAAATAAGAAGCGAATTTCTTTATCGTCTGACATCAAAGGCAAACAGGCTTCAAGCGCACGCTGTGCTGCGCGCTGCCCAGCAGCATCACCATCAAACGAAAACACAATCCGATCGGTTTGGCGCAGAAGCATACGCACGTGATTCGCGGTGCAGGCTGTACCTAAGGTCGCTACTGCATTGGGAAAGCCCAATTGCGCCAAGGCCACAACATCCATATAGCCTTCGCAAACCAAGACGTACTCTTGGGCGCGAATTGCTTGCCTAGCCTCAAACAAACCATACAGCGTGTTGCCTTTGGAGAAGAGTGGCGTTTCAGGAGAGTTCAAATACTTTGGCTCACCTTGATCCAAGATGCGTCCACCAAAACCAATCACCTGACCTTTGTGATTTCGAATGGGGAACATCACGCGATCTCGAAAGCGATCGTAACGACGTGCTGTTTGATTGGACTCGCTGGTCTCACTCTGAATTAATAAGCCACCCTCGAGTAGCGGCTTTGCAGTAGCGTCGTCGGCATAACTACCAAACACGGCTTCTAGACCTTGCCACCCATCGGGTGCGTAGCCGAGGGAGTAGCGCTTGGCAACTTCGCCAGTAAGGCCTCGGCTTTTTAAGTAATCAATCGCGCGCGGCGCGGCCTTTAACTGGGTTTTGTACCAATCGGCCGCTAAGCCCATGACCTCACTTAAGGCAAGGGCTTGCTGTTGCCGGGCTACATCATTGGCGGTGCGCTCTTCACGCGGTACGGTGAGTCCGGCAGAGCGCGCTAGCTCTTCAATCGTTTCGACGTAACCGAGTCCGGAATACTCCATTAAAAAGCCGATGGCAGAACCGTGGGCACCACAGCCAAAGCAGTGATAGAACTGCTTAGTCGCAGACACCGAAAACGACGGAGACTTTTCTTGATGGAAGGGGCATAGGCCTTGGTAGTTGGCGCCTGCCTTTTTTAACTTAACGTGCTGCCCCACCACATCAACGATGTCGACCCGATTTAATAAATCCGCAATAAACGATTGAGGGATCATGCCCATGATGTGCTTCGGCGAACGCTTACTGAGCGAGTGCTGCTTTCACAAGGCCGGACACTGCACCCATGTCTGCTTTGCCTGCTAACTGAGGTTTGAGCGCACCAATTACTTTGCCCATGTCCTGCGGTCCACTTGCACCCAATTGTTTGATGGTTGCAGTCACAATGGCAGCGACCTCGGCATCCGATAACTGTGCTGGCAAGTAGGCTTGCATGATGGCCATCTCAGCTGCTTCGATTGCGACTAAATCAGCGCGGCCTGCTTTTTCAAACTGGCTAATAGAGTCTTTGCGCTGCTTGATTAACTTTTCAACAATGGCAATCACTCCCGCATCATCCACCACCACACGCTCGTCAACCTCACGCTGCTTAATGGCCGCCAGCAAAAGGCGAATCGCGCCTAAACGCTCGGCCTCTTTAGCGCGCATGGCTTTTTTCATATCCTCGGTGATTTGGTCTTTCAGGCTCATGGCTTTTCCTTGCGTATATTGAATGTCTTGGGATCTATTAGTACCACAACAAAAAAAACAAAAACCCGCTGCGTTTTACCGTCAGCGGGCTTGTTGGCAACTCGATGAATGGAGTGCCTATATTGGGGCTGCCCTATTAGTAGAGCTTTTTAGGCAACATCTGGCTGCGAATACGCTTGTAATGGCGTTTTGCAGCGGCAGCTTTTTTACGCTTGCGCTCTGCGGTTGGCTTTTCGTAAAACTCGCGGGCACGCAAGTCAGTCAAAAGACCGTTTTTTTCAATGGTGCGCTTGAAGCGGCGTAATGCCACTTCAAAAGGCTCGTTTTCGCGGAGGCGGACTGTAGTCATGCTGGTTTAACTCGTATATGCTCGAATAATCGAAATTAACTGAATCTCAGATTCTAGCATGGCTTAACTAAAAATGATCGTTTTGGGCATCGAAACTTCCTGTGATGAGACCGGAATCGCGGTTTATGACACAAAAAACTGGGAAGCGGGCCAAGCGGCCAGCCTAGGCATATTAGGCCAGGCCCTCCACTCTCAGGTTGCCATGCACCGTGAATATGGGGGCGTAGTCCCCGAATTGGCCTCCAGAGACCATATTCGGCGGGTTTTACCCCTGCTTGAGCAGGCTTTAGGGCAGGCTAGCCTGCCGCTGGGGTCGATTGACGCAGTTGCCTATACGCAAGGTCCCGGGCTTGCTGGGGCCCTGTTGGTCGGTACGGCCTTTGGTCGGTCTCTAGCCCTGGCTTTAGAAAAACCATCGATTGGAGTGCACCACCTCGAGGGTCACTTGCTATCCCCCCTTTTAGGTGAAACCGCCCCCCGGTTTCCATTTATTGCCCTTTTGGTATCCGGTGGCCACACCCAACTGATGGCAGTAGAAGGTGTCGGACAATACCAACTGCTTGGCGAGACCGTGGACGATGCTGCTGGCGAGGCCTTCGATAAAACTGCGAAGTTATTGGGATTGGACTACCCCGGCGGCGTTGCGGTATCGCTATTGGCGGAACGAGGTAAACCAGGGCGTTTTGATTTACCGCGGCCCATGCTGCATTCGGGTGATTTGGATTTTTCATTTTCAGGGCTCAAGACGGCCGTCCTAAATCAAGTCAATCGCTTTAGCCCTGAGAACCCAGACAGCAAAGCCCAGTTTGAAGCCGATCTAGCCCATGCCTTTGTCGAGTCTCTGGTCGATGTGCTGGTGCAGAAGTCCGCCAAAGCCATCAAGCAAACAGGCTACCGTGACTTGGTCTTAGCAGGTGGAGTAGGCGCTAACAAACAACTGCGAGCGGCCCTCAATGCACGAGCGCTACGCGATCAATTTCAAGTGCACTACCCGCCATTGCAGTTATGCACCGACAACGGCGTGATGATTGCATTTGCCGGAGCCTTGCGTTTGCTCGCGGGTCATCAGGACAGCACTATCGCTGCATTTGATGTCAAACCCCGCTGGGATTTAACTGCCGCTTAACTTTGGAAAGCGAGTGGTAATTGACGTCTTAATGCCATCGGCATCCAGACCGCAACGCGACATTAATAAGTTGTAATCACCATGCTCAATGAACTCATCCTTCAGGCCCAATTGCAATACTGGCTTATTGATATTCCATTGGATCAGCGCTTCTAAGCATGCGCTGCCTGCGCCCCCCATGATTGCGCCGTCCTCGATCGTGACGAGATAGTCGTGGTTCGTTGCAACTGCTTTCAGTAAATCCACATCCAACGGTTTTACGAATCGCATGTTCACTACGGTCGCATTAAGTGCTTCGCCCACATCAAGCGCAGGGTAAAGCAATGTTCCAAATGCCAAAATCACAAGCCGTTTGCCAGCAACTGCAGTTGACTCACGGCGCACCTCGCCCTTGCCCAAAGGCAGACTGCGCAATTCAGCCGAAGGCTTTACGCCAGCTCCAGATCCCCGCGGGTAACGCACCGCACTTGGGTGCGGCTGACGATAAGCGGTTGTAAGCAAATCGCGGCACTCGGCTTCGTCGGCAGGCGTCATCACTAACATATTGGGTATGCAGCGCAAGAAGGGAATGTCATATGCGCCAGCGTGGGTTGCACCATCGGCGCCTACCAGTCCAGCACGATCGAGTGCAAACACGACTGGCAAGTCCTGAATTGCCACATCATGAATCAGTTGGTCGTACGCGCGCTGCAAAAAGGTGGAGTAAATCGCCACCACTGGCTTCATGCCCTCACAAGCCATGCCAGCAGCAAAGGTGACGGCATGCTGTTCTGCAATGCCAACGTCGTAGTAGCGATCGGGGAAGCGCTTTTCAAACTCAACCAGGCCTGATCCTTCGCGCATCGCAGGCGTAATGCCAACTAGCAGCGGATCAGCATGCGCCATATCGCACAACCACTCACCGAATACCTGAGTAAAGGTTTGCTTGGTGCTGCTGGTTTTTTGAATGCCCTCGGAGGGATTAAATTTACCGGGGCCGTGATACAAAACCGGATCGGCTTCCGCCAACATATACCCTTGGCCTTTGCGTGTAACCACATGCAGGAACTGCGGGCCGCCGCCTTCGATGGCTAGTCGTCGAACATTTTGCAACATGGGGATCAAGGCATCTAAATCATGCCCGTCGATCGGACCAAAATAGTTAAAACCAAACTCTTGAAAAATGGTGGATGGCGACACCATGCCCTTGGCATGATCCTCGAGTCGCTTCGCAAACTCACGTAGTGGTGGCGCAATCGATAAAACACTATCGATGCCCTTCTTGGTTGCAGAATAAATATTGCCACTGAGTAGGCGCGCAAGATAGCGATTAAGTGCCCCTACTGCCGGAGAAATCGACATGTCGTTGTCGTTCAGAATCACGATCAAGGGCAAATCGTTGTAAACGCCCGCATTATTCATCGCCTCAAACGGCATGCCGGCGCTCATAGCGCCATCGCCAATCACCGCAACCGCAACCCGTTTCTCGCCTTTGGTTTGCGCCGCTTTGGCCATACCCATGGCCGCTGAAATACTCGTCGAGGAATGGCCAGTACCGAAGGTATCGTATTCACTTTCTGCGCGCCGCGGAAATCCCGAGAGCCCATTAAATTGACGCAAGGTATTCATGCGCTCACGGCGACCGGTCAATATTTTATGGGGGTAACTTTGATGCCCCACATCCCAAACAATGCGATCACGCGGCGTATCAAATACGTAATGCAGCGCAATCGATAATTCGACCGTACCTAAGTTAGACGATAAGTGTCCGCCCGTTTTGGATACCGAATCAATGACAAATTGACGCAGCTCATCCGCAAGGGCCGGTAGTGCCTCGCGCTCCAACTTACGCAGATCGGCAGGGTCATTAATCGTATTCAACATCATCGTAGTCAGAACGTAGTTAAAAAATAATTAGTGTGTGCGCTCTACTACCAGTCGCGCCAATGCACGCAGTGCATCTGCTTTAGGACCAAAAGCACTCAGGCTATCTAAAGCCTGGGCTTGCAATTCCTTGGCTTGGTTTTGAGCATACTCCAAGCCCATCAGCGTCACGTAGGTTGGCTTATCGTCTGCCGCATCTTTACCGGCTGTTTTACCCAAGGTTTGGCTATCGGCCGTTGCGTCCAAGACATCGTCCACCACCTGAAAGGCAAGTCCAAGTGCAGTTGAGTATTGTGTCAATTGAGCCAGCGCAGTTGCATCCAGCTCGGCGGCAATTGCGCCCATCCGCACTGCACAGCTAAGCAATGCGCCGGTTTTCATGGCGTGCATTTGCTTGAGGGCAGCGAGGTCGATTTTTTGACCTACGCTCTCCAAATCAATCGCTTGACCACCTGCCATACCAAGAGAGCCTGATGCCTTGCTAAGCTCGCCAATCAGTGACAAGCGCATCTCGGCTGTACCTTGGGTACCTACCAATACTTCAAACGCTTTGGTTTGCAGGGCATCGCCAACTAAGAGTGCCGTAGCCTCATCAAATGCTTTGTGAACAGTTGGACGACCGCGACGCAAATCATCGTCGTCCATGCACGGCAGATCATCGTGCACTAAGGAATAGGCATGAATCATCTCGATCGCGGCAGCGGCGGCATCGAGTACCTCGGGGTTGGAATCGCCCAGTTCACCCGCAGCGAACACAAGTAATGGACGAATGCGTTTACCACCACCTTGGGCGGCATAGCGCATCGCCTCATGCAGGCGTTGCGGTAGTAAGTGCGCTGGATCTAAGCGCCGCTCAAGCGCCGCTTCGGCACGCGCCGAGCCGGCCTGTAACCACACTCCAAAATCAAATGTCATTTCATCACGCCTCAAATACTCGAACCTGCTGCTCGACTTGCGCCAAGACGCCTTGGCAATGGCGTAATAAAGCGGCGCCGCGTTGATAGGCGGCCAAGGTTTCTTCCAGTGAAAATTGACCTGACTCCATATCGGCAATCAGTTTTTCGAGTTCCTTTACAGCCTGCTCGTAGCGCAGGGCTGGGTCAATTTGGATCTCTGTACCACTTGGAATGGCATCGGATTTTTTTGCTGGCATGCGCAGTTTTCGGAAAATAAAGGGGTTTATATGGCTTGTATGGCTAAATCATGCCTGATTTTCCACCAAAGCAGCGCCTTCCTATAAAAGCAAGGGTCAGGAATCGGTGGGTATAATCCCCTCCTTCCTTTCCAATATCGAACTTTCGATGGTTGGATTGGTTGTTCCGCTTAGCTTCGGCTGACTTTTTCGGGGGTGGGGAGAATGACTAATCTGGCTACCGCGCAGCAACTTGCGCCGTCCAATCTGCAGTTGCCGGTTTCGGCC
>CANGWV010000045.1 GCA_947457875.1 Burkholderiaceae bacterium | reverse complement strand
TTGCCAAGGCGGGTGCCGATACCTTTGTTGCGGGATCGGCTATTTTTGGCAAACCAAATTATGCGGATGTCATTGCGGCCATGCGAACGGAAGTGAGCAAAGCCTAATGCAACGCGCTGAATTTGATGCCCTAGCCGCTAAGGGTTTTAATCGCATCCCCCTTGTACAAGAAACCCTAGCCGACCTAGAAACACCGCTATCGCTGTACCTCAAAATCACGAGCACCAGCGGTCAAAAAAATACCTACTTACTAGAGTCTGTTGTTGGCGGCGAACGCTTTGGGCGCTTTTCATTTATTGGTCTTCCCGCAAAAACCATCCTCCGCTCGATTGGCACTCCACTCGCACCCGCCACCGAAGTAGTGACGGACGGTACAGTTGTTGAGACCAATCACGACAACCCATTGGATTTTGTTGATGCATACTTTAAGCGCTTTAAGGTAGCCGTTCCACCGGGCCTACCGCGTTTTTGCGGTGGCCTCGCAGGCTATTTTGGCTATGACACAGTCCGCTACATCGAGTCACGTCTTGCGCAGCATACCTTGCCCGATGAATTACATGTGCCCGATATTCAATTGATGCTCACTGAAGAGCTCGCAGTGATTGATAACGTAGCGGGTCGTATTTATTTAATCGTCTATGCGGACCCCACCATCAAAAATGATTTTGAGCGGGCCCAAGCCAGATTAGATGAACTGCGTCAGTGCATCGGTCGGTCGATCACCATGCCAGCAACACCGCCAAGCACCAAAACCGAATTGATTCGCCGATTTGATGCGGCCGATTTTGAAGCCGCTGTTCGCCGTACCAAAGACTACATCCTGGCAGGCGACTGCATGCAAGTGGTAATTGGTCAGCGGATTAGTAAGCCATTTACTGAATCGCCACTGGCGCTCTACCGTGCACTGCGCTCATTAAACCCATCGCCCTATATGTATTTCTATGATTTTGGTGACTTGCAGGTAGTCGGCTCATCGCCGGAGATCCTGGTTCGGCAAGAGTTGCGCGAATCACAAAAGATTGTGACCATTCGCCCTCTCGCTGGAACGCGTCCGCGCGGTGCTACCCCAGAAGAGGATGCGCGATTAGCTACCGAACTACTCGCTGACCCCAAAGAAATTGCTGAACACGTCATGTTGATTGATTTAGCGCGCAACGATGTAGGTCGCATTGCTAAAACGGGCACGGTTAAAGTCACCGACTCGATGGTCATTGAAAAATATTCCCACGTGCAGCACATCGTCAGCTCGGTCGAGGGCGAGTTACTCGATAATATGAGCAATATGAATGTGCTCCGAGCCACCTTCCCCGCAGGCACTTTATCGGGCGCTCCTAAAATACGCGCCATGGAAATCATCGATGAAATGGAGATTACCAAGCGCGGCATCTATGGTGGCGCAGCCGGTTACCTGTCTTTCTCTGGCGACATGGATGTGGCGATTGTGATTCGTACTGGCGTCATTCGCGATGGCATGCTGCACTCGCAAGCAGGCGCTGGGGTTGTAGCTGACTCTGACCCAGCAGCTGAATGGCGTGAAACGGAAGCCAAGGCACGTGCGGTTCTAATGGCTGCTGATTTAGTACAAGGAGGTCTTGATGCTCCTCATGATTGATAACTACGATTCGTTCACTTATAACTTGGTTCAGTATTTCGCTGAGCTCGGTGAAGATGTTCGCGTATATCGCAATGATGAAATCACCCTTGAACAGATTGAGGCACTCAAACCCGATCGCATTTGTATTTCACCAGGCCCCTGCAGCCCAAGCGAAGCTGGCATTTCAGTTGACGTGATTAAGCACTTTGCTGGCAAGATCCCTATTTTGGGAGTCTGCCTTGGCCACCAGGCCATTGGCGAAGCGTTCGGGGGCGATATCATTCGTGCGCAGAAAGTCATGCACGGCAAAACCGATGCGATTTCGCATACTGGGCTTGGGGTATTTCAAAACCTACCGAGTCCATTTACAGTAACGCGCTATCACTCGCTGGCGATAGATCGCAACACCATACCAACGTGTTTAGAGATTACGGCGCAATCCCCTGATGGTGAAATCATGGGCGTACGGCACCGTGATTTACCAATCGAGGGCGTTCAGTTCCATCCTGAATCGATTTTGTCTGAGCAAGGCCATGCCCTGCTCAAGAACTTCCTGCAATTAAAGGCACATTAAGCCATGCCGATGTCACCATCCGAAGCCCTGCAATGCTGTATTGAAGGTCGTGAACTGAGTCACGATGATATGACGGCCATGATGCGCCACATCATGAGCGGTGACATCCCCCCCACCGTGGTCGCTGCTTTTTTAGTCGCCCTGCGAACCAAAAAAGAAACCGTCGGTGAAATCGCAGCCGCAGCGCAAGTCATGCGCGAGTTTGCTACCCCAGTGCATGTGCCTGACATCGCCCATTTAGTGGATGTGGTTGGCACTGGCGGTGATGGTGCACATACCTTTAATATTTCAACAGCAGCAATGTTTGTGGCAGCCGCCGCTGGTGCCAAAATTGCCAAGCATGGTAATCGCAGCGTGAGTAGCAAATCTGGTAGTGCTGATGTCTTGGAGGCCCTGGGCGCCAATCTCGCACTGAGCCCAGAGCAGGTTGCACACTGCATCAGTAATGTTGGCGCTGGCTTCATGTTTGCCCCGAACCACCACCCCGCAATGAAGAACGTGGTTCCCATTCGCAGAGAGCTTGGGGTACGAACCGTTTTCAATATTTTGGGGCCGCTAACCAATCCAGCCAATGCAAAACACATTCTGATGGGCGTGTTTAATGCGGAATTGGTTGGTATTCAAGCACGTGTATTGCAGTCCCTTGGAATGGACCATGCCATGGTGGTCTTTGGCCGCGATGGCCTCGATGAAGTTTCCCTTGAGGGCCCCACACTGATCGGTGAACTTAAAAATGGGTTGGTGAGTGAATATGAGATTCATCCGCGTGATTTTGGTTTAACTACAGCGCCAACTAGCGGTTTTCAGGTAGCTAATGCCGAAGAGTCGAAGCAGATTGTGCTCCGCGTTCTCGGCGGTGAGGCAGGTCCTGCCAGCGATATTGTTTGCCTTAATGCCGGTGCCACACTCTATGTTGCTGATCTAGCACCAGACATTGCTACCGGAATTGCTATGGCTAAAGCGGCGATTGCAAGTGGCGCTGCACGCAGCACCTTAGATCAGTTCATAGCAGCAACGCAGGTGAAATCGTGAGCGATATCTTAGATCGCATTATTGCGACTAAGTACGCTGAAGTTGCGCATGGCCTGAGTACTATGCCAATGAACGCATTGCGTGAGCAAGTCGAATCGCAGCGTCAAGATCCTTTCTACATGCCACGCGGATTCGTGGCCTCCATTGAAAATAAGATCGCTAACGGTAATCCAGGCATCATCGCTGAAATTAAAAAAGCCAGTCCCAGCAAAGGTGTCTTGCGTTCCGAATTTGAGCCCGCATTAATTGCAAAGAGCTATGAGCAGCATGGCGCTGCCTGTCTTTCCGTTTTAACGGATGTTCAGTACTTTCAGGGGTCGAGTGCGTATTTAAAAGCGGCGCGCGCGGCTTGTACTCTCCCGGTACTCCGTAAAGATTTTATGATTGACGCCTATCAGGTCGTTGAGGCGCGCGCGATGGGTGCAGACGCCATCCTCCTGATTGCAGCGGCATTGGACTTGGATTGCATGCGTGAGCTTGAGCAATGCGCACATGATCTCGGTATGGATGTCTTGGTTGAAGTACACAATGCAGAAGAGCTTACGGCCGCACTTCAGCTCAAAACTCCTTTGCTCGGTATCAATAACCGCAACCTCAAAACATTTGAGGTTACATTGGACACCACCATCGACCTACTCAGCAGCATTAGCAAGGACAAAATCATCGTGACTGAATCCGGCATCCTTGAACGCGCTGATGTTCTTCGTATGCGAGAGCATCACGTCAATGCATTTCTGGTGGGCGAAGTATTTATGCGAGCGCCTGATCCTGGCGCAGCGCTGGCGGAGTTGTTTGCCTAATCCTGCCTAGGCTTACTACGCTTTAGTAAATCAATACTGTATTTGATGATGGCGATTAGTAAGATAGATCCTGCAATATCGCCAACAAACATCACTAGAAAATGATCTAGGCTACCCGACTCTAAACCGCGTAACCCAAACCAGATCTGATGTAATCCAGCGCTCATTAATGCGTACACAAGGACGCAGAAAACAATTTTTTGTAGACTTAAATTGCTGAGGTCATTGCTGATATTGACATTGGCAATAACAACCCACTTCGCTAACAGCGGGGCAAATCCGGATATCAGACCGATACCAATGCAAGTTACTAAGTCCAGTGGGAAAACTCCAAAAAATGAAATAGTGAATGAGGCGATTGCAATGCCGATGGCGCCAGCCAAACCAAAGATCAAAATGAGAAACAAACGCAAACCCGCTGGCAAGTAAACCCAGCTCACGCCTAAATCGTATTTAAGGACTTCTGTTAAACGTTCATTGAGAAAAAACAATGCACTGTACAGTAGCGCACTAATCATTACACCGACACAAAAAAGCATCGAATGGCCTTGACGAGTCCTGAGGTATTCCATGTTTTGCATCTAAAGTGGGTATAACCGTTTATAAAAAATAGGGTTTATACTAGCCCTAAAGACAATACATTAAAAACAACTTTACTCGATAAAGAATAATGAAACGTACAGCCACTGGCAACAAAACGACAAACGCTACGGTACTTAAGAGTCCAGCCTATGTTCGCTTTCTTAACTTGATTGATGTTTTAGACCGTATTAATCCGGGCAAGAAATTAGATGCCATCGAAGAAAGCTTACTCAATAAGATTGTTTTAAGTGCGCACCAAGGTGAGGTTGTTTTGGTCGGTGATCTGATTTCGCTCGCTGAATTCGGCTCCCAGGCGACCTTACATGGCCGACTGAAAAATTTGCGGGCGATGGGCTTGATCGATATGGCTGCAGAGGAAGATGGTCGCAAAAAACACGTCGTGCCGACCAAATTAGCCATGAAGCGCTATGAAGAGCGATCCAAATGTCTCGAAAAAGCAGTTCGTGCAGGCTAAACTAACTTAGACGTTAAATAAGAAATTCAGTACGTCGCCGTCTTTGACGACGTACTCTTTTCCTTCGGCGCGCATTTTGCCCGCCTCTTTCGCGCCCGATTCCCCTTTGTATTGAATAAAGTCATCAAATGCAATGGTTTGTGCGCGAATAAAGCCACGCTCAAAATCGGTATGGATCACACCCGCTGCATTGGGTGCCGTATCCCCAATTTGAATCGTCCACGCACGAACTTCTTTTACACCTGCCGTGAAATAGGTCTGTAAGCCCAGTAAAGCATAGCCCGCACGAATAACCCGATCGAGGCCTGGCTCTTGCATACCCATATCGGCCAAGAATTCAGTCTTGTCGGCATCATCTAAATCCGCAATCTCAGCTTCAATAGCAGCGCACACCGCCACAACGGGAGCTCCCTCTTGTGCTGCATGCGCAATCACGGCATCCAAATGGGGGTTGTTTGCAAAGCCATCGTCTTTTACGTTGGCAACGTACATAGCAGGCTTTGCAGTAATTAAGCAGAGGGGCTTTAACAGCAGCTTCTCATCGTCACTCAGCTTCATGCTTCGTACTGGCTGAGCCTCGTTTAAATGGGCCTGGACTTTGCTTAGAACAGCTACCAAAGCGGCAGCTTCCTTATCATTGCCTGACTTAGCGGCCTTACTGGAGCGATTCAGGGTTTTTTCAACGGTAGCTAGATCGGATAGTGCCAATTCCGTATCGATGACGCCAATGTCGGAGATGGGATCGATCTTGCCAGCAACGTGAATCACATTCGGGTCATCAAAGCAGCGCACCACATGGGTAATCGCATCGGTTTCCCGAATATTGGCCAAAAACTGATTGCCAAGGCCCTCACCTTTCGATGCGCCAGCAACTAAACCGGCAATATCAACGAACTCGACGGCTGCCGGCACGATGCGATCCGGAGTCACAATGGCGGCCAAAGCAGCCAAACGAGGGTCAGGAACCTCGACTACGCCCACATTAGGCTCGATCGTGCAGAACGGATAGTTTTCTGCCGCGATACCGGCTTTGGTAAGCGCATTAAAGAGGGTGGATTTGCCGACGTTAGGCAGGCCGACGATGCCGCATTTTAAAGACATGCCTCCATTGTAATTCGGCTTGTTTCGATATCATCGGGTTATGGCACTTAATCCATCCAAATCCATGGCCGCTTCAGCCGCCTCCGCAAATGCTAACGGCAAACCGCGTCAGTACGATGTGGCTGTAATTGGGGGCGGCATTGTGGGTAAAGCCTGCGCCCTTGGCTTAGCGCAACAGGGTTTTGCTGCGGTCCAAATTGCGCCGGATTTAGACCAGCCTACCTCCAAACCCAGCGGAGATCACTGGGCTGAGCGCATTTACGCCATCTCCCCAGGAACACGCTCCCTACTGCAATCCCTGCAAGTGTGGGACGCCATTGATCACGCCCGCCTCCAAGTAGTACGCGATATGCGCATCTATGGCGACCGTGGCGAGCCTGACGATGGACTGCATCTATCCGCGTTTGAGGCCGGCGTTCCCCAGCTCGCCTGGATCGGGGAATCCGATTTACTAGAGCACACTCTGGAACAAGCCTGCCGCTTTCAGTCCAAGTTAGAGCAAGTCGTTGGATCACTAGACAATCTGTTTATCGAACCCGATGGTGCCTTACTCAAATTACATACCGCGCAATCGCCAGTAGAGATGAAAGCTAATTTGGTCATTGCAGCCGATGGTGCGAATTCATCCCTGCGCTCCATGCTCGAAATCCAGATCGATGAAAAGTCGTATGAGCAACGCGCGGTGGTCGCCAATTTTGTATGTACGAATGCCCATTTAGAAACCGCATTTCAGTGGTTTTTACCGGGCGGTGACATTCTTGCGATGCTGCCACTTCCTGGTAAGCAGGTGTCGATGGTGTGGTCAACCTCCCCGGAAAATGCCGCACGGCTCCTGACGCTCGACGCCAGCCAATGGCAGTCTGAGTTTGCACTGCTGCACGATGGCGCGGTTGTGCATGCCCTCGGAACACTCAGCCCGCACTCCAAGCCAGGCTCTTTTCCGCTGCGTAAAATCCGTGCGCAACGCGTGATCGGTCCAGAGCTTATGCCTAAAGTGATTTTGATTGGGGATGCAGCGCACGTAATCCATCCCTTAGCCGGGCAAGGATTAAATTTGGGCTTACGCGATGTGACCGCTTTACTACGCATCCTGCGCGAGCGTGAATCGTTTCGTGCGATTGCTGATCCGGTCTTACTGCGCCGCTATGAGCGCGAACGCAACGGCGATACCAGTGCCATACTGTGGGTAACCGACGGACTGAAAAAACTGTTTACGAGTACCAATCCCCTGCAGCAAAAAATGCGCAATTGGGGCATGGGCCTAGTCAACCGTAGTCACTTAATTAAACGCCATTTAATAAAAGAAGCACTAGGAGAAGTGAAATGAACAACGCCCTACAAAAAAGCAGCATAGCCCTTGTGTTCTGTGTCGGGGCACTTGGCTTATTGGGCGCTACCTCGCTTGCACAGGCTCAAAACACCCAGCAGATTAGAGCCGAGTTACAAAAGCGGCTGGGTAGTACCGCCAATATCAAAGGGGTGTCAGCCTCACCGGTACCAGGCTTATTTGAAGTGCAACTCAATGGCGAAATCTTTTATACCGATGCCAATGCAAAGTACCTGATTCAGGGTGAAGTCATTGAATTGGCTACTGGCCAAAACCTCACCGAGAAACGCCAAGCCGACCTTAATCGCATACGCTGGTCTGATCTGCCTCTGAGTAATGCAGTGAAGATGGTGCGCGGTAATGGCAGTCGTCAACTCGCCGTTTTTGCTGATCCCAACTGCGGTTACTGCAAGCGCCTAGAAAAAACGTTTCAGCAGCTTGATAACGTGACTGTATACACCTTTTTGTTACCAATTCTGTCTGCAGACTCGATGCAAAAGTCCAAGCAAATTTGGTGTTCTGCGGATGCCACCAAAGCATGGATAGACTGGACCATCAACAACACCACACCGAGCGGCAAAGGCGACTGCACTACGCCGATCGATAAAAATCTGGCCTTGGCTAAATCATATGGCGTCACGGGCACCCCCACCATCTTCTTTACCGATGGATCACGCTTTCCAGGCGCAGTTCAATTGAGCGATATTGAAAAGAAATTTGCTTCACTGAAATAAATCAACTCAACTAACTTTTTCCATGGCTATTCCAGCAATTCAATACACCGTCCATGCCGCCGACTTAGATGGTCATCGCTACGATGTCACCTTGCGCATTGCCAATCCCAATCCCTCAGGGCAAGTTCTACGCATGCCAGCCTGGATTCCGGGCAGTTATTTAATTCGGGACTTTAGTAAGCACATCGAAACCATCGCTGCTTTTTCTATCTTCGGCTCAGTTGAAGCTGAACTTTCCTTAGAGCGCATCGATAACGACACGTGGAAATTACCTTCCGTAACTGCGGATACCGTGATTGAGGTTCGCACTACGGTGTATGCCTTTGATACCTCGGTTCGCACGGCATATCTGGATTCAGAACGCGGCTTCTTTAACCCTAGCAGCCTTTGCTTGGCGGTAGAAGGCCGAACCCATTTACCCACCGCGCTCGCGATTGCGCCCGTCGGTACCTGGTCAGTACAAACCACCTTAAGTCGCGTCAAAACCGATGCTGCGGGATTTGGTTTTTACCTTGCGCCTAACTATGACGCCTTGTTAGATCATCCGGTTGCGCTAGGGCATTTTCAGACGATTGATTGGAAATCACGTGGCGTTCCCCACAGCATGGTGATTCAGGGCTGCTTGCAAGAGGTGGATCGTAAGCGCCTCGGTGCCGACCTCAGTGCCATTTGCGACTCGATCATTGATTTATTTGAACCCAAAACAAAACAGGCGCCATTTCAGCGTTACTTGTTTTTAGTCAATGCGGTTTTATCTGGCTATGGCGGTTTAGAGCACTCCGACAGTACGGCCTTACTGTGCAATCGCGATCACGTACCGCAAGCGGGCTGCCCGCTCAATGACGACCACTACCGTGAATTTTTAGGTCTTTGCAGCCACGAATACATTCATGCCTGGTTGGTTCAACGCATTCAGCCCAAGGCATTCCAGCCCTACGATTTACAGCGCCGCAATCACACACGGTTGCTTTGGCTCTTTGAGGGTTTTACAAGCTACTACGATGACTTGCAACTACTGCGCAGTAAGCGCATTACCTTACAGTCCTATCTCGACTTAGTCGCGAAGAATTGGAATATGGTTTTGCGCGGCCCCGGTCGTCACAAGCAAAGCGTTGCCGATAGCTCGTTTGATGCTTGGACCAAGTATTACCAGGCTGATGAGCACACCCCCAATGCAGTTGTGAGTTATTACGCTAAAGGGGCCTTGGTTGCCCTTGGCTTGGACCTACTCATTCGAGTGCAAACGCGTCACCGCAAATCCCTAGATACTGTGATGCAACTGCTCTGGGCCGCCCACGGCAAGACCCAAGAGGGCTTAGCAGAAGATGGTTTTGATCGGATTGTGCTCGCCGCGATTGGGCCAGACTTTAAAAAACCGTGGCTGCAGTTTAAGGCGCGCTACATCGAAGGCACCCATGATCTAACACTAGCTCAGTGGCTTACTGCCCAGGGCATTGTAGTTACCGCCAAAAAAATGAGCCTGCTCGAGAATATGAAATTGCAATGGGCGATGCGCCACAGCGACCAAAGTGGCTGGGTCAAAATAACGCATGTACTGGATGGCGGAATCGCTCAGCGCGCTGGTTTGGCACCGGGTGATGTGCTGGCCAGCATCAATGGTCAACGGATTAGCCCAAGTCGCCTGGATGCGGTGTTTGCGCGACTGCAAATGGGCGCAAATGCACGCTTGCGTTTTTATCGCCAAGACTGCGAGCATGAAAGCCAATTTGTACTGGAACCTTCTAGTCCAGTGATGCAGTACCAACTTACTGCACAGTAAATCAACCCTTCGAAACATGGCGTAGCAATGCTCAATGTAGAGACGCTGATACCAGACGACTGGAAAATACTGCTTGGGGAATATCTCAGCTCAGGTGATTGGCGGCAGCTGCAAGCCAATCTACAGAAGGCAATTGCGGAAGATGTGAATGCCATTTGCCCACCGCCCACGCTTTTCTTTCGGGCTTTAGCGCTCACTCCAGTCGATGCGGTATCGGTGGTGATTCTTGGGCAAGACCCCTATCACTCGCCGGGTCTCGCGCAGGGCTTAGCATTTTCAATACCAGAATCGATCGTGCCGGGCTCACGCAGCTTTCCGAGCTCCCTACGCAACATCAGCAAAGCCTTGGAATTAGAAGGGTTTGGTTCCTTGGCCCATGGCGACTTACGGGATTGGGCCGAACAAGGCGTCTTGCTTTTAAATACCGCACTGAGCGTTAAACAGGGGGAGGCTGGCAGCCACTTTCACCTGGGCTGGCAGCATTGCATCAATGCACTGATTCGGCAGCTGTCGATTGCCAAGCCTAATCTAGTCTGGCTGCTTTGGGGAGCACATGCCCAATCGAAGATACCCTTCATTGAGCATGGGGCACCTGGTTCAGAAGGGTCTACTCAGTTGATATTGCAAGCCTCGCATCCTTCAGGCTTGGGAGTGTATAAAACGGCGCAGCCTTTTTTAATTCAGCAGTGTGCAGGCGAGCAGCCTAGCTCCAGCTGCGGGCATTTCACTAAAACCAATGACTGGTTAATTGCCCACGGCAAGAACCCGATTCGCTGGATTGGTCCCCAGCAGCAAACAAGGCAAAGTGGCTTATTTACGGATGACCGTGAGTAACAAACCGGCGAGCCAAGCTGAGCCGATTGCAGTGAGCCATTCTGCGATTTGCCCTGACTGAAATAGTCCTAAGGCTTGCCCACCATACGATCCGGCAGCAGCCCCCAGTAAGCCCACAAAGAAAAGGCCGCAGAGCCCCAATAGCCCTGTTTTTTGGCGTGAGCGGCCTGGGTAAAAGTAATAAGCCGACCATCCAACAGCCGACCCAATCAGTAGAAAAGCCAAAAACCCCATGCGCATCCCCATTAAAACGCCATCAAACCTATAATTAGGGCCTATGAAGCTGTTGACCCTCGGCATCAATCATCACACAGCGCCAGTGGACGTTCGGGA
>CANGWV010000044.1 GCA_947457875.1 Burkholderiaceae bacterium | reverse complement strand
GTCAAACTTTTCAGGTCTTTGCCAAAGTAAATTTGCGCTGCGCTTGAAAATCCATATGCCCGCTGACCCAAGAAAATCTGGTTCATGTAAATTTCTAGAATCTTATCTTTCGATAACTTGGATTCAATCTCCCAGGCCAGTAATACTTCATAGATCTTTCGGCTAAATGTTTTTTCATTGCCCAAAAAGAAGTTGCGAGCCACCTGCATGGTAATAGTAGATGCGCCTTGAGAAAGGCGGCCGCGTAAATTCGCTAGGCTTGCCCGCAAAACACCCAAATAGTCGACGCCGCCATGGGAATAGAAGCGATCGTCTTCAATTGCCAATACGGCATTGCGCATCTGCAAGGGAATCTCGGACAAAGGGACTACCGTACGGCGCTCTTCACCGAACTCCCCAATTAATACTTTATCGGCAGTAAAAACACGCAGCGGCTCTTTCGGTTTGTAGTCGACCAAGGCCGATATTGGGGGCAAATTTGGAATTGCGATAATGAATGCGTAGGCAATCAACATCGTTACCATCACCCCGCCCGCCAAAGCAAAGACCAGCAAGGCCTTAATCAGTGGCCCACGAATGGTGCTCGATAGCGACACATTATCAGGGTGCGGACGGTAAGACCGACCGTCAGGCGATCGCTTGAGCGATGGCTTGACTGGTGGCTTGTCTTTAGGGGAGATCGCCATATGGGGATTATATGTCGGCCGGTTATCCCCCTGTAAATCAGATTTAACCGACACAAGTGCTGCCTTTTCCTGATAGCGCATGCGTATGCGATCAGCAAAAATCATGGCGTGCCAAAACGATCCATTTCCCCCGCCTCTTTTGATGCCATTTTGAGTGAATTAGGAGACGATCCCGCTATCGGCCATCTCTCCCGCATTACTCCCTCCATACCTGAGAACCAGACCATGAATCGCCATTCCTATGAAGCGGATGCCCATCGCCTTTCTGAAGAGTTTTTGCAACATAAAAACCGCAAAGACGACCGCATGCAGGGTATATCTGGTCCGCCAATACAAAAGCTCCATTACGGCACGCTCCTCCAGGAAAAGCCCCTTTGGCTCGCAATGGCTATCTGCATAGCGGCCGCCACATTACTGAATAGTTATTGGTTATTTGAATTGCGCGCATCCCAAAGGCTGCAGCCCGCAGCGGCTGATGAAGCGGGGCAGACTGTCGATCAAGTCAAGGCACTTGTTCTAAGCCTGAAGGACCAGCTTGAAGACAATCATGAGTTGTTGTTATCCGAATTGGAATCACTGGAAAGCATGGTGTTGCAAAATGCCAATGCAACTCGGGCGCGCAATGCCCACAGTCCTCAAACCCCAAAATTGAGTCCTGCCGAGCAGGCCCTTAAGCGATGGCGCTACCTCGGTATGAGTAACTCCAGTTCGGGTAGTAGCGGTCTTTTTCAAACTGGGGAAGGCGTGCGGCACATTGTCCTAAATAACCCCGCAGTAGAGGGCTGGCAACTTTCCTCAGCCACACCCGAGCTGGCAATGCTCACATCAAATGATGGCAAGACTATCGTCATTTCGGTTAGTAAGGACTAATAAATGGGATTGGTGTATTGCTTATCTTTACTACTGATCATTGCAATCAGCCCTTCTAATGTGGCGCAGGCGACTTCCAGCAGCCGGATAACAGCCACAATACCTCCAGTTCAGCAAAATGCCACCAGCCTGCACTTTGCCAACATTGATGTCAGCCAGCTTTTGCACGAATTAGCGCGCCTTGGCGGTACCAACTTTTTGTTAAGTGAGTCGATTCAAGGGCGAATGTCAGTCAACCTTAAAAATACGGCCTGGCATACCGCCTTACACTCCATTTTGGCTAGCAGGGGTTTAGGCATCATTCGGCAAGGCGATATTTACTGGATTGCTCCGCATGCCGAAATTCTGAGTTTTCAAAAGCACCGCAGAGACGATGCAGCGTTGCCTTTTGGGGGCGACCATCTCAGTAGTCCAAAGCAAATTTTGATTGAGGCGCGCATCGTCGAAGCGGATCACCGTTTTGCCCGTAACTTAGGTGCCAAACTGGGACTGCAGGCCAACGGCATCCGCGGCAATACTGATAACAATCTGGTTAGTAATTTGGACTTGGGGGCATCGGGGCTAGCTGGCTTTAATCCAAGCGCCGTGGCAGCCACCCTTTTATCCAAGGGAGCAACGCGATTACTGCAGATGGAGCTATCCGCATTGGAAAGCGATGGTCAAGGGAAGATTTTGTCCAATCCGCGCATCATGACCGCAGACCAAGTAAAGGCTACGATTGAGCAAGGCACCGAACTTCCATATCAAACATCGAGCCAAACCGGCAGTAAGCTCCAATTCCGTAAGGCTAATTTACGCCTTGAAGTCATTCCTAAAATTCATCCAGACGGCACGATTTCCATGCTGGTTTCCATCAACAAAGATACGGTCGGCATGAAAACCGAACAAGGGTACGCCATTGATACGAAGAATCTAAGTTCGGAAGTTACGGTTGAAAATGGTGGAACCGTCATTCTTGGAGGCGTCTACCAAACCACCGAGCGTGAGGATGTAGTCAAGGTCCCTTTGCTGGGCGACATCCCGCTAATTGGACACTTTTTTCAACATAAATCCACCTTACGGGATAAAACAGAGCTATTGGTCTTCATAACTCCTACCGTTCTCGGTAAACCCTAATAAAATCAGGTGGTGAATTCCTTAACAAAAAACATTTATCTTGTTGGCCTGATGGGCGCCGGTAAATCGACGGTAGGTAAATTATTGGCGCGTAAGTTAGACCGCCGATTTATTGATGCCGATGCATTGATTGAGGAGCGCTGCGGCGTCAAAATCCCCGTCATTTTTGAAATGGAGGGTGAGGCCGGCTTTCGTAAGCGGGAGGCGCAAGCCATTAAGGAGGCAGTACAGGAAGAGTCGATTGTTCTGGCTACCGGCGGCGGCGCTGTCATTCTTCCAGAGAATCGCGCCTTACTCAGCAGCCGAGGCACTGTGATTTATTTACATGCGGGACCAACCGAACTTTGGCACCGCACGAAAGGCGGCGAAGGCCGCCCTCTTTTGCAAACCGGAGATGCGCGTCAAACCCTAGAAAATTTATATCGGGTACGCGATCCCCTCTACCGCGAAATCGCAGACCATGTTATTGAAACTGGCAAGCCCAGCGTCAATCAACTGGTCCATACATTACTGATGCAACTTGAACTCTCCCCATGAAAACATTACACGTCGATTTAGCTGGCCGTAGCTATCCCATTCACATTGGCACGGATTTGCTTGAGCAAAAGGCGCTATTCAAGCCCCACCTCAAATCCAGCACCACGGTTTTTATTGTGAGCAACACCACCGTCGCACCGCTGTATGCGAAGACGCTAACGAACACCTTAACCCAGCTGGGTAAAACGGTTCGACTACTGGAACTGCCTGATGGCGAGTCATTTAAAGACTGGCAGTACCTGCAGCTCATTTTTGATGAACTGCTTGCGCATGGCGCCGATCGCCAAAGCATGATCGTGGCGCTAGGCGGGGGTGTTGTGGGTGACATGGCAGGCTTTGGCGCTGCCAGCTTTATGCGTGGCATTCGGTTTATTCAGGTGCCCACCACTTTATTGGCGCAAGTTGACTCGTCGGTGGGTGGCAAGACTGGCATCAATCATCCCTTGGGGAAAAATATGATTGGCGCCTTTCACCAACCGGTGGCCGTGATTGCCGATTTGAATACACTCCGCACACTGCCAGCACGCGAGCTCTCCGCTGGCCTAGCTGAGGTGATTAAACATGGTGCGATTGCCGATGCGGATTTTTTAGATTGGATCGAAGCCAATACCAGCGCTTTACTGGCATGCGATACCGATGCGATGGCCCACGCGGTTTTGCGCTCATGCGAGATTAAGTCTGCGGTAGTTTCTGCCGATGAGCGTGAAGGTGGAATTAGGGCTACTTTAAATTTCGGCCACACCTTCGGTCATGCGATTGAATCTGGGCTTGGATATGGCGAGTGGCTACATGGCGAGGCGGTAGGCTGCGGCATGGTGATGGCGGCCGATCTGAGCGCCCGTTTAGGCCACATTAACCAGGTTGATGCGGAGCGCCTGAAACGAATTATTCAATCAATGCACTTACCGATCGTGCCGCCAAAACTAGGCACAGAGCGTTTTATGGAGTTAATGCAGGTCGATAAAAAGACAGAGGCAGGGCAAATTCGCTACATTACATTGGGGTCGATTGGCGCTGCGCGCATTCAGCAAGTGCCAGACACTACTGTTATTGAAACGCTGGTTGCTACTGGCGCAGCATAAGCAAAACGAAGTTGCGTTTACTTCAGCGCGATGGTTAGTGGCTGGCCTGCTTGCGCACTAGCAAACTCGGATAAATCACTGAGCAACTCACGGCCGGTTTTGGTATCGAGCCACAGCGGCTTTGCCATGCTACCCGCCCAGCGGTAATGAAAGCCGCCACACTTTGCGGCTACCCAGATTTCATGAAGGGGCGGCTGGGTATTGACCACAATCACACTGCGATCACGAAACTGAATGGTTATGACATTACCCCCCTGACGCGACACATCGAGATCCAAGTCGAGGTGATCATCAGCGGCTTCTAATGCTAGCTCAATCGACTGCAGTAGGTGCGCGCCCAATTGATGAAACTGCGAGTCATCAATTGCTTCTGTCGCTGGATTGCTAGGCTTGGTATTGGGCTGCTGCATGCTATATTCAATCATTCGTAATTAAGATAACCATGATAGCCATTCTAATCAGAGCACTGGGCATTGGACTTCTAATATCCCTCACGGGATGCGGGGTTAGAGGTCCGCTGTACTTGCCTAAGGTACCGCCTGTTCCCAACTCCCCCACTCAAGCTGAGCCCAAAGGCGTTTTATACCCGCCTAGCAGTCCGGCTAACACCAACCCACAAAAGCAATGACCGTTGATTCCCAATCTAACCCCCTGCCTCTTTTAGCTGGCTTTTCAGAGCGTGGCGGCCAGTGGTATGCCGAGGACGTTTCTTTGGCGAGCCTTGCACAGCAATACGGAACACCCCTCTATATTTACAGCAAGCGCGCTATTACCGAGGCCTACCAAGCCTACGATCGTGCCTGTGTAGATACAAATGGCCAGCGGCGTGCTCGCATCCACTTTGCCATGAAAGCCAATAGCAATTTAGCCATTCTTGATTACTTGAAGCGCTTAGGAGCTGGCTTTGATTTAGTCAGCGGCGGCGAACTGGCTCGCGCCCTTGCGATTGGTGCCGATCCAGCAAGCTGTGTATTTGCTGGAGTTGGTAAATCGGCTGCGGAGATTACAGCTGCCCTGCAAGCCGGCGTTAAATGCATCAATGTGGAGTCGATTCCAGAGCTGCAGCAAATCAATCGGATTGCTACTGAACTGAAGTGCCGCGCGCCCATTTCCTTACGCGTCAATCCCGATGTCGATGCGCAAACACACCCGTATATCTCTACTGGACTAAAAGACAATAAGTTTGGAATTGCCTACCACGAGGTTCTGAAAACCTATCGCGAGGCGGCGCTCTTATCTCATATCGATATCGTCGGCATTGATTGCCACATTGGCTCGCAAATCACCAGCATCGCGCCCTACTTAGATGCCGTTGATAAAGTATTGGATTTGGTGGTTCATCTTAAAAAAGAGGGGATTGCGATTCACCACCTCGATTTAGGGGGCGGCCTTGGCATCTCTTATGGGGCGGAAACGCCACCCGATATTACTGAATTTACTAACGCCCTACTTAATCACGTAGCCAAGCGCGGCTTTGCGCACCTGGATGTAGTCCTTGAGCCAGGCAGATCATTGGTTGGCAATGCGGGTGTTTTACTGACGCGCGTGGAGTACCTAAAGCCCGGAGCGGAAAAGAATTTTTGTATTGTGGATGCAGCGATGACGGAGTTAATGCGCCCCGCACTCTATGAGGCATATCACGCGATTGTGCCCATTCAAGCAAAAGCGCTCACGACTCAGACCTATGATGTGGTGGGTCCGGTTTGTGAGTCGGGTGATTGGCTTGGTCGTGATCGCGCTCTTGCAATTGCGGAAGGGGATTATTTGGCGATCCTATCGGCTGGAGCCTACGGCTTTGTGATGTCCTCAAACTACAACACGCGGCCCCGCCCTGCTGAGATCATGGTCGATGGCGACAAAGCCTATGTGATTCGTGAGCGTGAAAAAGTGAATGATCTATTTGCAGGTGAACGCACCTTGCCTTAAAACAAAAACCCCGCACAGCATGCGGGGTTTTTTTATTGCGTGCAGTAGATTGGCTTAGCGCAAACCAGCCATGTAATCGGAGACTGCCTTGATTTCAATATCCGACATCTTCCCTGCAATCGCAGTCATCTGTGCATTATTTTTACGGGTGCCATCGCGGAAGTAACCCAACTGTG
Source organism: Burkholderiaceae bacterium (assembly GCA_947457875.1). GTDB lineage: Bacteria > Pseudomonadota > Gammaproteobacteria > Burkholderiales > Burkholderiaceae > Polynucleobacter. The sequence goes on along the minus strand of CANGWV010000044.1, from coordinate 4,913 downwards.
CCACAGAATAGTCTGCCCACTGACCACTCAAAAGAGGGTATTGCGCGGGGATACCAGCACCATTGGCGCTATGGCATGCAGCACATGCAGGAATACCTTTTTCTGCAATACCGCCGGCATAAATTTGCTTACCCAATCCAATGGTCTCTTTGTTCTGGGCAACACCTAAAGAAACAGTTTGCTTGTTTAAATACGCTGCGATATTAGCCATATCTTGCTCTGTTAACGCCGCTGACATGCCAGCCATGATGGCATTTGCACGCGTGCCATCTTTGTAGTTTTTAAGTTGCTTAATGGTGTAAGCGCTGTGCTGGCCAGCCAACTTAGGCCATGCACCGGCAGCACTCTTGCCTTCCGCACCGTGGCAGCTTGCGCAGCCGATTACACCCCGCTGTGGGTCACCATTGTTATAGAGCTTCTCTCCAATCGCTACATCGGGTTTAGCCGGCTTAGTAGCAGGGCCCGCAGCGATACTGGAGGCAGTAAAGCCAAGACTGGCGGCTGCCAAAAGGGCTATTACGCCAGACCGAAAGCCGTTTAATTTGGAGATTTGAACAGATTGACGCATTATGTTTACCTTAACAAAAATTCCTAAGAGCGCATGGATAACGCCAATTTACCGACGCCCACCATTACATCCACTATTTTCCGTGATTTTACAATAGCCTGCACACATGTCTAAACTCTTTCAAGCGCGTTTCGCTACCACCGTAAACGACATCCACTGCCTACCTGAGCATGGACTGCGCGAGGTCGCCTTTGCTGGGCGGTCAAATGCTGGCAAATCCACCGCCATTAACGTCCTGTGCAACCAAAAAAGGCTGGCTTTTGCCAGTAAAACCCCCGGACGTACCCAGCACATCAATTATTTCGGGGTTTTTGCCAAAGAGGACTTATTGGCTTATTTGGTGGACTTGCCGGGATACGGTTATGCGGCCGTCAACCGAGAAACCAAATACCATTGGAATGGCCTTTTAAGCGACTATTTGCAGCAACGTAACCCCTTGGTTGGCCTGATCCAGATTGTCGACGCTAGGCGGGGTATTACCGACCTGGATGAGCAAATGATTAAGTGGTTTGTGCCTACCGGCAAGCCAATTCATATCTTGCTGAGTAAATGCGACAAATTGAACAAAAGTGAGTGCCGTCATGCCCTTGAGGCAGTGACCAAGCAATTACAGCAGTACGATCCGGACTTGGGCGACGGCGCTAAGGCATCTTCCCGATTAACAGCGCAGCTATTTTCGAGTACAAAGCGGATAGGACTGGAAGAAGCCGATAAACTGATTCTAAGTTGGCTATTTCCTGAACCCGAAACCATTACTGCACCTTTAACGACCGACATACCCCATGAGCTCACTATTCCAGTTTCCCGCCCATAGACCCCGCCGAATGCGTCGCGATGATTGGTCGCGCCGCCTGATTCAAGAAAACACCTTATCGTGCAGTGACTTGATCTACCCGGTATTTTTGCTGGAAGGCAAAAACCAAACGGAAGCAGTGAAGTCGATGCCCGGCGTGAGCCGTATGTCGCTGGATTTACTCCTTCCGGTAGCCCAAGAATGCGTCACTTTAGGCATCCCAGTACTTGCGCTGTTTCCAGTGATCAGTAGCCAACTAAAAACCCCCGATGGGCAAGAAGCGTTTAACCCTAATGGACTGGTTCCGACAGCGGTGCGCGAGCTAAAAAAACATTTCCCTACTTTGGGCATCATGACCGACGTCGCGCTTGATCCCTATACTAGCCACGGTCAAGATGGTGTATTGGATGATGCTGGCCGCATTCTCAATGATGAAACTACTGCCATCCTCGTAAAGCAAGCCGTTATGCATGCTGCTGTTGGTGTCGATATAGTGGCGCCCTCAGACATGATGGATGGCCGCATTGGCGCCATTCGTGCTGCACTTGAAAAAAGCCAGCTAATCCACACGCGCATCATGGCCTACTCGGCTAAATATGCATCGGCTTTTTATGGGCCATTTCGGGATGCAGTCGGTTCAGCTCAAAACCTCGGCAAAGCCGATAAAAAAACCTATCAAATGGATGTCGCCAATAGCGACGAGGCCTTGCGTGAACTCGCGCTCGACATCAGTGAAGGGGCTGATATGGTGATGGTCAAACCCGGCATGCCCTATTTGGATATTGTGCGCAGGGCCAAGGATACGTTCGCTTACCCCACCTTTGCCTATCAAGTTAGTGGGGAATATGCCATGCTAAAGGCAGCAGCGCAAAACGGTTGGCTTGACCACGATGCCGTCATGATGGAATCGCTAATGGCGTTTAAACGCGCTGGTGCCGATGGGGTATTGACTTACTTTGCACTCGAGGCTGCGCGCCTTCTCAAAGCAAAGTCGTAAACCCGTCTTCTAGACTTAAGGTGCTGCCGTGTTCAGGCGCAGTAAGAAGCGATCGGGCGGCATGAAGCCAACTACGCGCTGATTGATCTGCTCTTCACCCGCAGGATTAAACAGCAGAATGCCAGGCGGCCCAAACAAACCATACTGTTTTAATAAAGCCTTATGCTCCGCTGTATTGCGGGTGACATCGGCCTGCACCAAGATAAAGTCCTGCATCTTTTTAGCGACCGCTGTATTTTGAAACGTTTTGATTTCCATTTCTTTACAGCTAATACACCAGTCTGCATAAAAATCGAGCAGCAAGGGCTTGTCTGTGCGTTTGGCCTCTTCGAAGAATGGCTTTAAAGCATCGATCGAGCCGATGACCTTAAAGGTCAAATCACCCAGCCGTTTTTCTGTTCTAGCTTGCCCACTACTTGGGCTTTCGGTAGGGGTTTTGCCGAGAAAGATCGGTGACACAATCCATGCAGCCAGCATGATAAGCATGATGCCCAATACGCGCTGAAGACCAATCATCCATTTGCCGGTAGTTGGTATCAGCATGCGCGCTTCTACTGCGATGAAAAAGAGTGGTAGTCCCATGCCAAGTGCCATCACAAATAGCAAACCGCCACCTAAACTCATGGATCCGGTATGCGCTATAAAACCCAGCACACCGGCTAGTGGCGCAGTGATACATGGACTAGCCACTAAGGTGGATACGCCGCCCAAAATAAAAGCACCCGTGATACTTCCACCCTTTTGACGACCAGCAATCCGATCAATGTGCTTGTGCCAAGACTGCGGGAAACTCAGCCCATAAAAACCAAATAGACTTCCGGCAAGCACTAAAAGTAATATCGCAAAGGCAGTTAACACTATGGGATTTTGTAGGGCTTGCTGCGCACCGCTCCCCAATGCCGCCATCAACACACCAGCCAGCGCATACATGAGCGCCATTCCAGAAATATATGCTGCTGCGAGCACTGCTGCACGCGACTTTTTAATTGGTTTGCTGCCTTGTGTACCAAAAACAATGCTCGACAAAATCGGTAGCATCGGCAATACGCAGGGCGTGAATGCTAACGCCAGCCCAAGCACAAAGAAAGCAATGAGTAAATAAGCAGCTGGCGTTTCTTTTAAAAATTGGCCGATAGCATTCACATCATCGCGCTGCTGCCATAGGCCTATAAAACGATCCATAACACTTGATTGTTGATTGTTTATGCTGCTACTAGCACTCAGGATTGCCTCATCTGGCATGGGCATGACCTGCACACCCGGCGCAGCGATATTGAATTTCAAGGTGGTGGGTGGATAGCAAATTCCGCCATCGGCACAGCCTTGTAAATCGACTTCAACCTGAATCCCCTGCCTTTTTTCTGCCAATGCAGTCCCGTCTGGTAGCGTCAAGGTGACTTCGATTGGATAACGATAGATCGGCATGTTTTTCTGAAAGGTCTCATCAAACTTGACTTCGGCCTTGGGCAATGTCGCCGACAAGATTTGACTTGCGCCATCACCCCGAATCAATCGAAACTGAAAGGCCTCTTGGTAGAGGTAATAACCGCTCGCAGTTAAAAAATTGACTTGCAGTTGCGTCTTGTTTTCAAGCCAGCTGACGGTTACTGGAAACGCTTTATCTGGGTGTAAAAATGCTTTCTGAGCACTGGCCGGCAGCATCAATACAAAGCTAACTGCTATCGCAATTGCAAACAATAGCCAGGTTCTGATTCGGGAATGGGCTTGAAATAGCATTATCTAATTGGGCGCTACTGTTGTCTCTGCAATAACCCACCGAGCATAGTCTGCATGGCTATGGGTAATTGGCTGAGCAATGATTTCAGGGACGTCATATGGGTGATTTTGCTTGATAAAGGCTGAAATCGCAGGCCATTGCTCAGCAGTGGTTTTTGCCACCAATACCGCCTCTTGCTCCTCGCATAGGCGACCTTCCCAGCAGTAAATGGACTGCACACCAGACTGTATTTGCACGCAGGCGGCTAAATGCGCATTAATCAAGCGCTTTGCCAATACCTTGGCGACATCCTCATTTGGAAGGCTTGTCATCACCAATAGCAATTCAGTCATTGCAAGAATCCATTGTTCACTGTGTGATTCATAAACTGGGCTTATTAACAAAGCAAAAAGCCAGACCGAAGCCTGGCTTTTGACTATACCCCAAAGACTTAAGCTGCGTCAGCTTCGACTGCAGTCTCTTCGACTTCTGGGCGATCCATCAGCTCAACCAATGCCATTGGCGCATTGTCGCCGTGACGAAAGCCAAACTTCAAAATGCGCAAGTAACCGCCTGGACGTGTTGCGTAACGCGGGCCGAGCTCGGTAAAGAGCTTGGTAACTATATCGCGATCGCGCGTGCGATTAAAGGCCAAGCGGCGATTTGCCAAATTGTCTTTCTTGCCCAAAGTAATTAAAGGCTCAACAACCATGCGCAATTCTTTTGCTTTTGGCAGAGTGGTTTTAATCACTTCATGCTCTAAAAGCGAATTGGACATATTGCGCAACATCGCCAAACGATGGGATGAAGTTCTGTTGAGTTTGCGTAAGCCGTTTCC
>CANGWV010000043.1 GCA_947457875.1 Burkholderiaceae bacterium | reverse complement strand
TTGCCGCCAAAGGGCACCAAATCGTGCCCTCGAGCACCGTTGTTCCTGGGGATGATCCGACTTTGCTGTTTACCAATGCCGGGATGAATCAGTTTAAGGATGTTTTTCTGGGCTTTGATAAGCGCCCATACCAGCGCGCAACCACCGCCCAAAAGTGCATCCGTGCTGGCGGTAAACACAACGATCTGGATAACGTGGGCTATACCGCCAGGCACCATACTTTTTTTGAGATGCTGGGCAATTTTTCATTTGGCGATTACTTCAAAAAAGATGCCATTGCATTTGCGTGGGAATTACTCACCGAAGTATTGAAGTTACCAAAAGAAAAGTTGTTGGTTACGGTGTATGCCGATGATGATGAGGCCTACGATATTTGGAACAAAGTGATTGGGGTTCCAGCGGACCGCATTATCCGAATCGGCGATAACAAAGGCGCTCGTTACGCTTCCGATAATTTTTGGATGATGGGTGATACCGGACCTTGCGGACCATGCACTGAGATTTTCTATGATCACGGCCCCGAAATAGCGGGCGGCCCTCCCGGCAGTCCGGATGAGGATGGCGATCGCTACATCGAGATTTGGAATAACGTGTTCATGCAGTACAACCGCGATGAAGCCGGCGTCATGCACCCACTACCCAAGCCCAGTGTGGATACCGGTATGGGCCTGGAGCGGATTGCTGCAGTCCTGCAGCACGTGCATTCCAACTATGAGATTGATTTGTTTGTGCATTTGTTGCAGGCAGCCAAAACAGCCGTAGATAATGCCGGCGGTGGTAATTGTGATGCGACTAGCCCGTCCTTAAAGGTGATTGCAGACCACATTCGTGCCTGCAGCTTTGTGATTGTGGACGGTGTGATTCCAGGCAATGCCGGTCGTGGTTATGTGCTGCGCCGCATTGCGCGCAGGGCGATCCGCCATGGTTATAAATTAGGCGCACGCAAACCATTTTTCTACCAGCTGGTTCCAGCCTTAGTAGCGCAGATGGGCGATGCTTACCCCGAATTGCGCCAAGCGCAAGAAAAAGTAGCTGCGGTAATTCAGCAAGAAGAAGAGCGCTTTTTTCAAACGATTGCGAACGGCATGGAAATCCTGGAAGGTGCTTTGGCTGGCGGCGGTAAAACGCTGGATGGCGAAACCGCATTTCGTTTGCATGACACCTTTGGTTTTCCGCTCGATTTAACCGCGGATGTATGCCGCGAACGGGATGTCACCGTCGATGCGGCTGGTTTTGAAGCGGCCATGCAACAGCAGCGGGATCAGGCGCGCGCTGCAGGTAAGTTCAAAGTGGCGCAAGGATTGGAATACAAGGGTACGCCAACCCAATTTCATGGCTACGATGGATTACGCCATGAGAAAGCGACTGTACTTGCCTTGTATCTTGATGGCGCTGCCGTCCAGTCAATTCAGGCAGGCGATGCTGCAGTCGTTGTTTTGGATAACACGCCCTTCTATGCTGAGTCTGGTGGTCAAGTCGGTGATCAAGGCGAGTTACGCAATGATGCCGCCCGCTTTGAGGTTGCTGATACTTTTAAAATTCAGGCGGATGTCTTTGGTCACCAAGGCGAATTACTTGAGGGTAAGTTAAGCATTGGCGATCACTTAGATGCCGTCGTGGATACGCAGCAACGTTTTGACACGATGCGTAATCACAGCGCTACCCACATCATGCACAAAGCCCTGCGCGAAGTGTTGGGTGATCACGTGCAGCAAAAAGGTTCTTTGGTAGACGCCAACAAAACCCGATTTGACTTTACCCATAACGCCCCCGTGAGCCAAGAACAGATTCGTCGTATTGAGGCGATTGTCAACGACGAGATTTTGCATAACGAGGCCACTTCTGCTCAGGTGATGGCCTTAGAAGATGCGCAAAAAACGGGCGCCATGATGCTCTTCGGTGAGAAGTATGGCGATTCGGTGCGCGTCTTGGAGATTGGGACATCAAAAGAATTATGTGGTGGTACCCATGTGTCGCGTACAGGTGATATTGGTAGCCTTAAGATTGTGTCGGAGAGCGGTGTCGCTGCCGGCATAAGGCGAGTTGAGGCAGTAACCGGTCGCCATGCGCTCCACTTTTTACAAGCCTTAGAAGATCGGATCAATGCTACCGCAGCGGTTCTGAAAACCAATCCCCATGAGTTAACCCAGCGCGTAACGCAGTTGCAAGACAGTTTGCGTCAAGCAGAGCGTGAGCTGGAAAAACTCAATTCCAAGTTGGCTGCGAGCCAAGGCGTTGAATTGGCAGCACAAGCAATTGATGTTGGTGGCTTGATGGTCTTAGCGGCTCGGATCGATGGCGCTGATGCGCAGGTACTGCGTGAGACCATGGACGCCCTCAAAGGCAAACTCAAAACAGCGGCGATTGTGCTCGCCTCAGTACAGGGCGATAAAGTCAGCTTGATTGCTGGTGTGACTGCCGATTCAACCGCGCGCGTCAAAGCGGGAGACTTAGTTAATTTTGTGGCGCAACAAGTCGGCGGCAAAGGCGGCGGCAAGCCAGAGATGGCCATGGCTGGAGGCACCAATCCTTCCGCTTTGCCCGCTGCGTTGGCGGGCGTTAAAGACTGGGTTATTCAGGCAAGCAAGGCGTAAAAAGAGGAGCAGGACATGAGTGAAGTCATCATCCCCGAAGTCAATCGCGAAATCGATGCGATTGGCATGAATTGCCCGCTGCCTATTCTGCGCACGAAAAAAGCATTAGCGGAAATGGAGTCAGGCCAGATTTTGATGGTGAAAGCAACCGATGCCGGTGCTGTTCATGATTTCCCGGTCTTTGCAAAGCAAACCGGAAACGAACTCATCGCCACCGCAAGCGAAGGCGATACGCTGATTTTTTATCTCAAGCGCCGCTAGACTCTTAGCTTAACGATCTGTTTTTCAGGTAGGCTGCAAAGTCAGAGCCCAGCTCAGAGTGGCGCAAGGCAAACTCAACCGAGGCTTTCATGTAGCCGAGTTTGCTGCCGCAGTCATAACGGACGCCATCGTATTCATAAGCAAATACCGGCTCTTCCTTCAGGAGTGCGGCAATCGCATCGGTCAATTGAATTTCGCCGCCAGCACCAGGCTTTAGATTGCGAATATGGCCAAAAATGGAAGACGATAAAACGTAGCGTCCAACCACCGCTAAATTCGAGGGCGCGTCTTTGGGCTGTGGCTTTTCCACAATCTCATTTAGGCGATAGATGCCTTTCGATACTTCTGCTCCAGCAACAATGCCATAGGAACTGCTTTTGGCAGGATCAATTTTTTCAACCGCAATTACCGAGCCTTGTTGCGTCTCATGCACCTTGAGCATCTGTTGCAATACAGGCGGTTGGCCATCCAATAAGTCGTCGGCCAAAATAATGGCAAAGGGCTCATCGCGCACTAACTTTTCAGCGCAGAGGACTGCATGACCTAAGCCCAGAGCTTCTGGCTGGCGCACATAAACGCAATCAACGTGACTGGGTTTGATGCTGCGTACAATTTCAAGTAAGGCATGTTTATTTTTTGCCTCAAGTTCGGCTTCCAGCTCATAGGCTTTATCAAAGTGATCTTCAATGGCGCGCTTACTGCGACCGGTTACAAAAATCATTTCAGTAATGCCTGCCGCAATTGCCTCTTCCACCGCGTACTGAATTAAGGGCTTATCCACTACATTGAGCATTTCCTTTGGGCTGGCTTTGGTCGCAGGCAAAAAGCGGGTGCCTAGGCCAGCAACAGGAAATACTGCTTTGCTTACTGGCTTAGAGAAAGGGGCGGTCATTGCAAATCCAATCAAACTAAAAGAATGAACTGATTCTAGCGGAGATCAAGCCTGCCAACTAGGCTTTACCGAGGCGATCCAGCTGGGCAAGCAATTTTTCATGGTTTTGCTCAAATCCAGCCAAACGTAGCTTTTCTTGCGCAACGACTTCTTCAGGGGCGCGTGCAACAAAGCTCTCATTGTCTAGTTTGCTGCGGGCCTTAGTGATTTCATTGGCGAGTCGATCAATTTCTTTGCGCAGGCGTAGGCGTTCTGCATCGACATCGACTTCAATCTTCAGCAGTAACTTCAAATCACCCACTAAGGCAATTGGCGCACCAGGAGCGTCGCGTTCAAGTAAGGCTTCGTCACTGTAAATTTTGACTTCCGATAGTTTTGCAAGGGCTTGCAAATAGGGACTGGCTTTTTCTAAAAACGCAGCGGGCCCATAAATCCACAGCGGTACTTTTTGTGCCGGAGAAATTTGCATTTCCCCTCGCAGGTTGCGGCAGGCATCAACAATTGCCTTGACTTGATTGACCCAGGCTTCGCTTTGCTCATCGAACTTCGATGGCTGCGCTACAGGGTAGGGCTGCAAGGCAATGGACTGCCCCGCTTGTTCAGCGAGGATCTTGCCTGTTTTGGGTCCAACCGTTTGCCACAGCGTTTCCGTAATAAACGGAATGAGTGGATGGGCCATGCGCAAAATCGTTTCCAGAACGCGTAAAAGGGTGCGGCGCGTTGCGCGTTGCTGTGCTGGCGTGCCCGTTTGCAGCTGCACCTTGGCAAGCTCTAAATACCAATCGCAATACTCGTCCCAAACAAACTGATAAATGGCACTAGCGATATTGTCAAAACGGTATTGCGCGAAGCCTTTCTCAATTTCAAGCTCGGTACGTTGTAGGCTCGACACAATCCAGCGATCGGCTGCTGAAAAATCAAGATGGCCATCGGGGCCGCATTGTTCGTTGCAGGGAGCAAAGCCATTGTCTTCATCAGACCCAGGGCAATTCATTAAGACAAAGCGGGTGGCATTCCAAAGTTTGTTGCAAAAGTTCCGGTAACCTTCGCAACGTTTCTGATCAAAATTAATATTGCGACCCAATGAAGCAAGCGAGGCAAAGGTAAAGCGCAGTGCATCAGTACCAAATGCAGGTATACCTTCTGGAAATTCTTTTCGTGTTTTTTTGCCAATGCTTTCAGCCTGCTTTGGATTCATCAGGCCAGTGGTGCGCTTCGCAAGCAATTCATCCGTCGAGATGCCATCAATCAAGTCAATTGGATCCAGGGTATTGCCCTTGGACTTACTCATCTTCTGGCCTTCCGCATCCCGCACTAAGCCATGAACATAGACCGTATGAAACGGCACCTTGCCCGTGAAATGGCAGGTCATCATGACCATGCGCGCCACCCAAAAGAAAATAATGTCAAAGCCAGTAACCAGCACAGACGATGGCAGGAAGTGCTTGAGCTCCGGAGTCTGCTTGGGCCAGCCTAGCGCACTAAAGGGTACGAGGGCAGAACTAAACCAGGTATCGAGTACGTCGGGGTCGCGCGTGAGTGTTCCGGCATAGCCGGCAGCCAGCGCTTTTGCTTTTGCCTCGGCTTCCGATCGCGCTACGAAAATTTGCCCAGCGTCGCCATACCATGCTGGAATCTGATGGCCCCACCACAATTGCCGAGAAATACACCAATCCTGAATATTCTCTAGCCACTGGTTGTAGGTGCTGTTCCAGTTTTCAGGAACCAATTTAATGTCGCCACTCGTGACGGCATGCAATGCGGCGCCGGCAATTGATGCGCCCGGTTTGTAGGCATTGTCTGGGCTTGGCTTAGAGACAGCCACAAACCATTGGTCGGTTAGCATCGGCTCAATGATCACTTGCGTGCGATCGCCGCGGGGCACCATTAACTTATGGGGCTGTACCTTTTCTAAAAAACCGCCCGCTTCTAAATCAGCAACCACGCGTTTGCGAGCTTCAAAGCGATCAAGGCCTTGGTATGCGCTAGGGGCATTCGCATTGATCTTGGCATCAAGCGTCAGAATATTAATGAGGGGGAGTTGATGCCGCTGACCAACGGCATAGTCATTAAAGTCATGCGCCGGGGTTACTTTCACAACACCAGTTCCAAATTCTAGGTCAACGTAATCGTCGGCGATGATGGGGATGGTGCGATCACACAGCGGCAGGCTGACCGATTGACCAATCAGATGGCGATAGCGCTCATCATTGGGATTGACCATCACTGCAACGTCACCCAAGAGGGTTTCTGGGCGAGTTGTTGCCACCACGAGCGAGCCAGAACCATCGCTTAAGGGGTAGCGGATGTGCCACATGCTACCGTCTTCTTCTTCGCTCACTACCTCGAGATCGGAAACCGCTGTGCCTAACTGAGGATCCCAGTTCACGAGGCGCTTACCGCGGTAAATTAAGCCTTGCTCATGCAGGCGAACGAACACTTCCACAACCGAGGCCGACATTTTGTCGTCCATCGTGAAATACTCTCGGCTCCAATCAATTGATGCGCCCAAGCGCCGAATTTGCCGAGTAATGGTTGAGCCAGAGCTTTCTTTCCATTCCCATACTTTTTCTAAAAAAGCATCGCGGCCTAAATCATGGCGGGATACGTTTTGCGCATCGAGCTGGCGCTCAACGACGATTTGAGTGGCAATGCCAGCATGATCCGTTCCCGGAACCCACAAGGTGTTTTTGCCAGACATGCGGGCATGACGCACCAGGCCATCCATGATGGTTTGATTAAACGCGTGACCCATGTGCAAGGTGCCTGTGACATTGGGCGGGGGCAGCTGAATGCTGAAGTCCGCTTTATCGTCGTCGAGGGTGGCGCTAGCAATGCCGCGCTTTTCCCATTCCGGACCCCAAAATGCTTCGATTGGGGCGGGCTCGTATGATTTGGCTAGCTCCACTCCAGCAGACGATTCTGCTTGGGACTGGGCTGGGCTTGATTCAGGGGTATTCGGGGAGATTGGCATAAGAGTCAAATTATAATTGGCGTAATGTATTCAGACCTACTCGCGAACCTAAACCCAGAACAACGCGAGGCAGTGACCCTTCCTCCGGTTGCCAAAAATGGCCATGCCCAGTCTGCCTTGATCTTGGCTGGCGCCGGCAGCGGCAAGACGCGGGTACTTACCACTCGCATCGCTTGGCTCATCCAAACAGGCCAGGTTTCGCCAATTGGGGTCTTGGCGGTGACATTCACCAATAAAGCAGCCAAAGAGATGATGATGCGGCTGAGCTCGATGCTGCCGATCAATACCCGCGGGATGTGGATTGGTACGTTTCATGGCCTCTGTAACCGCTTACTGCGAGCGCACCACCGCGACGCTGGACTACCTTCGACCTTTCAAATCTTAGATACCCAAGATCAGCTGTCGGCAATCAAGCGGCTCCTCAAAGGCCTCAAGGTCGATGATGAAAAGTATCCACCCAAGCAGTTGCAGTATTTCATTGCCCATGCAAAGGAGCGCGGTATGCGGGCGCGCGATTTGGAGAGCGGCGATGATTTTCAGGCACGCATGGCGCAGCTCTACGACGCTTATGATCAGCAGTGCCAACGTGAGGGCGTAGTTGATTTTGCTGAGCTCTTGCTGCGCAGCTACGAACTCTTAAAGCACAGTGAAGCGATTCGCAATCATTACCAAGAGCGCTTTCGCCATATCTTGATTGATGAGTTCCAAGATACCAATGCCTTGCAGTACGCTTGGTTAAAGCTGCTATCAGGCCACGATGGCGGCCGTGCCAAGGCGGATGCGAGTGCCGTCTTTGCGGTAGGCGATGATGATCAAAGCATCTATGCTTTCCGAGGCGCGGACGTCGCTAACATGCGCCTCTATGAAAATCAATTTCAGCCAATCATGGTCAAGCTAGAGCAGAACTACCGCTCACATGGCCACATTCTAGATTCAGCAAATCACTTGATTGCCAATAACACGGGGCGTCTCGGTAAAAATCTGCGCACCGATGCCGGTCATGGCGAGCCGGTTCGCATCTACGAGGCAGCCAGCGATGGAATGGAGGCGAGTTGGCTGATTGATGAGATTAAAGCGCTTGTCAATGGAGGCTTGCGGCGCAGCGATATTGCGCTTCTCTATCGCAGCAATGCCCAGTCGCGCATTATTGAGCACGGCCTATTTTCATCGGGCATTCCATACCGCGTGTATGGCGGCCTACGCTTTTTTGAGCGTGCCGAAATTAAACATGCCCTCGCTTACTTGCGCCTATTAGAGAATCCCAATGACGATACGTCATTTTCTCGGGTGGTTAACTTTCCAACCCGCGGCATTGGCGCTCGCTCGATTGAGGCATTGCAAGACGCAGCACGGCAGCAGCAATGCTCACTGTATTTAGCTGCCTCGAGTTTAGAAGGTAAGGCCGGTGCAGCCTTGGGTGGCTTTGTGCGTTTAGTGGATCACATGCGCGAGGCAACCCGCCGCAATACCTTGCCAGAAACGGTGGAGTTTGTGATTCAGCACAGCGGTTTAATCCAGCACTATTTGACGGAGCGCGAAGGCCAAGATCGCGTTGAGAACTTACAAGAACTCGTGAATGCCGCTACCGCCTTTATTGCCGAAGAGGGGTATGGTCAAAATGCTGAGGCTGCTTTGCTGCCTGGAGAAAACGACCCAGGCACGCTCGAAGCATCGCCGCTGGCTGGCTTTTTATCCCACGCCTCACTTGAGGCAGGTGATAACCAAGCCCAAGCTGGGCAGGATGCGATTCAGTTAATGACCGTGCACTCTGCCAAAGGGCTTGAGTTCACTGCCGTCTTTATCACAGGCCTCGAAGAGGGTTTATTCCCACACGAGAACAGCGTTAACGAAGCCAATGGCTTAGAAGAAGAGCGCCGCTTAATGTATGTTGCGATCACACGTGCAAAAGAGCGCCTTTACCTATCGCATACGCAATCCCGTATGTTGCATGGCCAGGTGCGCTACAACATGCCATCACGCTTCTTGGAAGAGCTCCCATCCGACTCCTTAAAATGGCTGACACCAAAAGCAAGCGATGCACGCTGGGGCGGCAGTCGCAACACGGGCTCGAGTTGGCAGGGTGGTGGCTACACTCGTCAGCGCGATAACGATAGTGCAGATACGTTTGATATGGAGACGCCGCGCTTAGGTAGTCGCAACAAAGCCACTGAGACCGTCAAACGGATGGCCGCGCCGCCGCGTTCAGGTTACCCTTTTGCCATCGGGCAAGCGGTCTTTCATACAAAGTTTGGTGAGGGCCGTGTTGTCGGCTTAGAAGGTCTGGATCTTGAGGCGCGTGCCCAAGTGAATTTTAAGCACCATGGCGTGAAATGGTTGCAACTCAGCATAGCCAGACTGACGGCAATTGACGCCTAGGCTGACCTAGCCTTCGGTTGGTAATTGCTCAATGTTGTTGTCCGTGAAGCAGCCTTTCCAGGTTGCAAAGAAAGAACAATACATAATCGTGAGCCCGCCCATCGATATGGGCGCAACGACATAAGAAGCAATACTTCCTAGACCCACTGCATCAAGTAAGCCGCCAATCATCATGGGTAATGCCACGAGAACGATAATCCAAATCAGCAGGTAATAGGCAAAGGCAGCGCGATTGGACCAGCATGCCATCCAGCTAGAAAAGATCGATTGCATCACGGGCATTTCAGCCCATGCAACGAGCAGGGGCGCAAACCACATCAGCATCGCAACCGGAATGTAGAGTAAGCCGCCAATGAACACTAATTTGTACAACTGTTCCATCGCCTCAGCACTGGGGGTTTGGTCGCTCGTCAAGAGGGGCAGTAGTGCTTCAAAGTCAACGATGAGGCTGGCCACAAAGCTCAAGATTAAGATGCATGCGGTGTAAATCAGGCCGAGTTGCAAAATGCGCTTGCGTGCCACTGTCGATGGCAATCGAAATGCAGCCAAATAAGCTGTAGGCAGAATCCGTTCCTTTTGGATGGCTTGCCGGCATGCGGTCATAAACCCAACCGACAGGGCAGGGGTTACCAAGAGCACAGCAAAGACCCCAATCACTGGAATCAAAATAGATAGCTGTGCAAAGAAAATGTACATGAAGACCAGCATTAAAAACCCAAGCGGATTTTGTTTAAAAAGCCAAAATCCTTGGCGTATCCAGGTGAGGGCTTCTTTAGGGTTTACGTGATTGAGTTTCATCTAGGCGCTTTAAGGGATCGATTTTAAGAAATAGAGCCTACAGTAGATTGACGGCGGCTACGCAATATCCGCTCGAAGTGAGTTGGGTCATGGGGTGTCAACATCTGCGCATCGCGCGGCAAATAAAAATCCCACAAACGCGAGATCCAAAAACGCAAGGCTGCCGCCCGCAGCATGGCTGCAACACTTGCGAGTTCATCTGGGCTGAGTGGCCGCACGGATTGATACGCATCGACTAAGGCTTGCATGCGACCGGAATCAAGGACGCCGCCTTCCAGTAAGCACCAATCATTGATGGTGACCGCAAGATCAAATAACCACTTATCCGTTCCGGCGAAATAGAAGTCAAAAAATCCGCCAAGGCGCAATCCGGATCCTTGTCCTTCAAATAGGACGTTGTCGCGAAAGAGATCGCAATGGCTAGCGCCTTCTGGAAGTGCGCGGTATGCGGCCGATGCAAAAAATGCTTCTTGAAACGCCATCTCATCGACCAGTAAGGCACGTTGATCTGCGTTTAGGTGGGGCAATATGGCAGGAACGGTTTCGCGCCACCAGCCAAGGCTTCGAAGATTAGGTTGGTGACCTGAAAAGTCAGCGGCAGCCAGATGCATCTTTGCCAGCATTGCGCCAACCATCGCACAGTGGGTGGAGGTAGGTTGCAGACAGGATGCGCCAGCCAACTTACTGACGATAGCGGCTGGCTTACCTTTGAGTGCAAACAAAATGCTGCCCGCATGATTCGCGATCGGCTTAGGAACAGGAATGCCCTTGTCGGCCAAGTGGCGCATCAGCTCAAGGTAATAGGGGAGTTGCGCCGCTGATAAGCGCTCAAAAATGGTGAGAACGTATTCGTTTGGGCCGCGGGCGTTTGTGGTGTCTAGGAAAAAATTGGAGTTCTCGATCCCACCCTGAATGCCACGAACAGCCGACGCTACCCCAATATCAAAGTCGGTCGAAATCCACCCCGAGATATCGCTTAATTCAACAGGAGTAAATACGGCCATACGAAATGCGACTTAAAACGGAATGCTGATGCTGGGAACGCTCAGCAAATTGTCATTGGCTTTATTGCTCGGCCCCGGCATGACTGACGTGGGGGGCGACATTTCATAGGTGCCTAAAGGACCTTTGACTTGAACCTCGGTCGGCGCATTGGCGTCACGGAATTCCTTGACTTGAGTGCCACCTGGATCGGTGTATTCAAAAGTGGGTTTACGCGCATCCGCATTGCCTAATTGACCAGGGTTTCCAATTGGGGCAACAATCGGTTGATTATTAATGCGGTTGAGTTCTGCTGGGCTCAGGGCCTGGGAATTTCCGCCTTGGGCTAGGGCAGAGCCAGTAATGGCCATAAGGCTTGAAATAAGCGAGGTTGCCAGAAGGTGCAGGGTTGGGCGCATAAAGTGATCTTGGTTTTAGGTTATCTCAAGCCAGCTCCTCAGCCTGGATGGCAAGGAATTAGCAACAAGTAAGTAACTAGATTGTACGATTGCGGTATGACTAAACATAGACTCTTGTTGGTAGACGGCTACAG
>CANGWV010000042.1 GCA_947457875.1 Burkholderiaceae bacterium | reverse complement strand
GCCAGAAAGAGATTCTCGATTTGCGTCAGCGCATTGGAGCGCTGGAATGAGCTCATCCATCCATGGGTTGCTTGACCGTATAGAGCTCCCCCGCGACCCGGAAACATTCGATTGAATTCCGTGGGCGATGTTCTGATGGTTGAATGGCTGGACTCCTGTAGCTCCAGACCACATTGCTTGAGTAGGGTAAATGCGGTTTGCTCGCATCGGTCGATTTCCTTCTGGTTAATTGCATGATCACCAATCGCTGGTGCATTGACAAGGCACAGTAGTCGCTCTTCCTGCTCTAAGGCAGCCCCGCTATCGCTTCGATCTTGAGCGCAGACATAAACGGTGGGGGGATTGGGGTAGGCCTTCTGTTGAAAAATGGCACTAAACTCGCTGGCGTAATCTTGATTGAAAAAGACGTTATGACGCACTAATGGAAAGCCACTTGTTTTGACTTTCATCGACCAGGTCAATGCCGAGAGTGAGCGGCTAGTTGGAATGCGGTTCGAAATGGCCGACCGTAATGGCTCTCCGAGTAAGCCTTGACGCAGGGCATTGATATCACCATTAAAGACAACATAGTCTGCCGGTATGTGCTCTCCGTCAGCCAGCTCAATCGATGTAATGCGGTTTTGCTGTTGATGAATTGCGTGCACCGAAGCATTCGTACGAATTCGCGCACCTTTATTTTCTGCCAAGCGCCCAATTGCTTTTGGAATCTCCGCCATGCCGCCGCGCACCGACCAAACCCCATCCATTTCAACTTGGGCAATGAGCATTAAGGTAGCTGGAGCCAAAAAAGGGGAAGAGCCGCAATAAGTAGCATAGCGACCAAACAGTTGGTGTAGGCGAGGGTCCTTAAAGTATTTACCCAGCGAGGTCCAGAGATCACTAAATGGCCCAATTGCCATCAGCGGCATCGATTGCATGATGCCCAGTGACCCCATCATGCCTGCCATTGATGGCCTGGCTGATTGAATGAAAGGCTTCTCCAGTGCGTCGTATACCTTCTTGGCCATCGCGCAGAACTCTAAAAATGCCTTTGCTTCTGCGGGACTAGAAAATGACGCAATGGCGTCAGCGCTTTGATTGCGATCGGCAAACAAATCCAGATGGCCTTCGCCCCAGGTATGCCGCGCTAAGATCGTTAATGGATCGGTTTGTACGTGCGCGGTGAATGACTCACCACAGGCATCAAAGAGCTGCTCAAAGACCCAGCGCATTGTAAACACAGTAGGCCCGGAATCCACTAATCCAATATCGTCACTAGCCCCGACTGCTACTTGGCGAATCTTCCCGCCAATTGCTTGTTCTTTTTCAAGCAGGGTAACGTCAAAGCCCAGATGGGTTAGTTCAAGGCAGGCGCACAAACCGCCAATGCCGCCTCCAACCACTACGACGCGTTCGCTACTCATAGCCTAGCCATAGCGTTTGCCTCGCCAAGTACCTTCCATTGCGGATGGCGTGAAGCGCGTAAACATGGACTCTGAAAAGTAATGTTGGCCATAGGCCGCCTTGATAGCCGCCAGGTGCGCGCCTTGTTGCGCATAGGCGTTCAGTGCCGTCTCGTTTTCCCAGATCGTAAAGGTGGCTTGTCGCAGGTAAGGCGCTTCGCCAAGACCGGCGGTTAAAATTACGCCTTCAGATTGATTAATCGAGACCTCGGCAGGTTGCGCATTTTTCCAAAACGCATTGGCCTTGAGGGGCTTGATGGATGCTCGCGTTAAGGAGGCAATAGGCCCGGATGTCGGGGTCTTAGCGGTGATATCCAGTTGGGTATTTGCCCAAGAGCCGCGCGTGCTAAATGCATTCAGCGTTACTGTAAAAAATTCGCGCGAGTGATTTAGATAAGACTGAACCAGACTGGATTGTTCTCGGAATTGCTTGGCGTGCTGTTCGCTATCGAATAGGCAAAACAAACCTTGTTTATGCAAGCTAGGTTTGGTGCTAAAGCCGCCCTCAAACCCAGAGCCTAAGACTTTAAAAAATTGCAGACCCGGAATGTTGCGCAGGGAAAAACGACCAATCACATAACGGGACAGCCCCCATAGGAATGAATCGGGCGCAATATCAACTAAAACTAATACTGCGGTTTGATTGCCCATACTAACTATCTAGGAGTCGTTGTCTTCGGAGGCGCTATTCTCAATAATGCCAAAGCGACGCATTTTAATGTAGAGGCCTTGACGGGATAGGCCCAGTAACTCTGCGGCCGAAGCGCGATTCGACATGGTCAGCTCCAAAGCAGAAATAATGCACAGCTTTTCGATGATGTCGGTTGTTTCGGTGACAATTTCTTTAAGAGGGACTTTGCCCACGAGCTCAGTGAGGTGGCGTGCGTTCTTCTCGATATTGCTGGGGGTTGGACCCGGTTGAGTAGCGCGTTTCGAGATGCTGCGGATGCTAAATGCAAAGGCAGGGGGATTGTGGGAGCGAACATCAACTCCGGATATTTCAGCTTCTAAAGGCGAGCTGCCATCATCGCTGGTAATAGTAGTAGCATAGTTCTTAATGACGCCATGCTCACGTAATGTGTTTAAGATGATTCGCAAATCAATGGTTGAGCGTCCAAGCCACTGCTCTAATGACTTGCCGATCACGTATTCTGCTTGTGCAGAATGGGTCATTTGGGTAAATGCCTTATTGGACGACAGAATTAAACCCTGCAAATTCGTCACCACAAAGGCATCACTGGATTCTTCAATTGCCTTTAACACCAAAGCGCTTTGCTCACCATAGTTAATGGCGGCAGCATTGATAGAGAGTGGGTTAAGGCTAACGAGATAAACACTTTGGCGGCCCTCACGCAGTAAAGCGCTTGAAATTTCAACTTCATCTGCTGAATTTAGTAGGTGAACTACGCGGTTTTGCTGCAAATTGCCAATCTTAAAGTCCGCAAAATAGTCCTGAATGACCTCTTGATCGGCTTTAGCAAACAAGTCGCCAATCGCTTTTCCAACCAATTTTTTGGAGTCACCCAACAAAGTCCCAGATGCCTTGTTGGCTTCCATAATTCGGAGTGTTTGGCTGTCGATCAGTAAATAGGCTTGATCGGTAATGTTGAACAACTGTGAGTAACGATTTTCAATGGCGTGCAAGCGGGTGTAATCACGCTCAATTTCTTGTTGTGCCTCTACTAGGCGCTGCTGCAACGCTGAAATACTGCGAAGATCGCGTCCGATGGCTAAAACGGATTTTTGCTTAGGAAGGTGTACGGTGCTGAATAGAATAGGTAGGGATTTTCCATCTGGTAGCAATTGATTAATTTGCCGCCATTTCTGAGCACCCTCCGTTGTATTGGTATCCAATAGCGCATGCACTTTTGGATGACTATCGATTGCGATCGTATCCATCCATTTTTTATTGATCAAACTGCTACTGTCTTCAATACCAATTTTTTCAGCATGCACCACATCGCGAATCGTTCCGCTCGTGTCGAGAACAAAAACTACATCAGCAGAATATGCAACTAAAGCGACCGCAGTCTTAATGTCTACTGCATCTAGATTCTGATGGGAGTTATCGTTTAGAGCCATTTATTATTTTAATTATTGAGGGCTGAAACGGATGACGTGACTTCAGTTGTAATGTTTAAAATTCGATTGAGTTGATGCAATGCTTCTTCAGGCGTATTGGATTTAATATCGGCCTTAATATGCCCAAATGACAATGCATCCGAATTATATAGCGATCCCCCGGTGAGTACGATGATTGCAGGGTTGCGCGACTTACTACGAATTGATTGAATGAGTTTAGGTAGCTGATCGAGTTGATCGTAATCGGCAACACTAACCGCAATTGCAGTAAGGGATTTACTAGCAACAGTCGTTTCAATGTAGTGCTGACTTGGCGTGCTCTCACTCAATACATTCCACCCGGCCCATGTAAAGTAATTCGATAAAATCAATGGCCCCAATGTATGGTGAGATCCTGGTGCGGCGGTAACTAGAATGCTATGCGTAGTAGATGGGTTCGTACGTGTTTCTTGAAATAGATGATCTAAGCTATAGATTAATTTCTGCAAACGACCAGTAGCAATCGTGACCTCAGTAAAGCTTAGGCTGTCGCTAACCCATTGATCGCCAAGCTTGCGTGCAATACGCGGAATTAATTCCAGCACAATTGAATCAACACCCATTCCCAAGTTCAATAGCTCGGCAATGTATTGCTCTGTTTTTTGTGGGCCATCGCGCGTAATCAGCGCTACAAATCCATCCGCATGGTCTTCAATGGTTTGCCAGGTGAGGTGTGCAGACGAATGTGGCTTTAATTCAAGTGCGCCGGTTTCTAAAATGGTATTGAGTAGACGGTCTTCAATCCAATCCCGCTTGCCGGTTTGATTCACGCGGCCAATCCCCTTGACCATAGCAACCACCTTGCCAGCATCTAGGGCGGGTACATCAAGGGATGGCTGCCGGTTTTCTTTTTTTGCCAACATAACAGGCTCGTTTTAAGGTAGGTGTAAAAAATTAAACTTAGTTACAATGTAAAGCAAATATTACAGTTTTGACAGATTAATGCGTAAATAAACACCATACTTAAGGGTAAACCCTTATTATATAAGGGTAAATACGGTATATTGTAAATTAAATTAGTCGTAAAGTTTTGTTTACACATTCACTGGAATCAGCAAAGCAAAAACGTGAGCAATTTGAGTAAACCTCTCTACACAGCAGAACAGCGCAAACGGCGCAATGAATCCGTGTGGACCTTAATACAAGGGATTCTTGCTCCCGTCCAATTTCTCATCTTCATTGTTAGTTTTTGTTTGGTTATTCGTTACCTCTTTACCGGCGATGGCTATGAAATCGCAACGGTATCGATCATCATCAAAACGATTGCCTTGTATCTAATCATGATTACTGGATCGATTTGGGAGAAAGTTGTCTTTGGCAAATACTTGTTTGCTGAGGGTTTCTTCTGGGAGGATGTCTTTAGCATGCTGGTTTTGGCACTCCATACTGCTTATCTCTATTGCTTATGGAATGGTGCGCTGAGCGCCAACGAATTAATTTATCTGGCATTGGCTGCATACGTTGCCTACCTTATTAATGCAGCCCAGTTTCTATGGAAGCTCCGGGTGGCGCGGTATGAGGGTGTAGCAGACGAAACAGTGGTGGAAGAAGAGCGAAATGACCGGAATATCAGCGGAGGAATGGCAACATGAATGCCGTTACAAGTCCTAATTTAAATGGCGCACGCGATACTAGTCGCGATATTCCTATTCTGAAAGAAAAGGGCCAGCGCGAGGTATTTTGTGGACTCACCGGCATTATCTGGCTGCATCGCAAGATACAAGATGCTTTCTTTTTGGTTGTGGGCTCACGTACCTGCGCCCATTTAATTCAGTCCGCTGCCGGCGTCATGATCTTTGCAGAGCCCCGTTTTGCAACCGCCATTATTGATGACCGTGATTTAGCTGGAATAGCTGATGCCAATGATGAGTTGGATAAGGTGGTAACTAAGTTACTAAGCCGTAGGCCCGATATCAAGTTGCTCTTTCTGGTTGGCTCGTGCCCATCCGAAGTGATTAAGCTCGATTTAGCCCGTGCCTCAGAGCGCCTCGGTAAGCAGTTTGTTCAACAATGCCGGATCTTGAGTTACTCCGGTAGCGGTATCGAAACAACCTTTACGCAAGGCGAAGATGCCTGTTTAGCTGCCTTGGTGAAAGAGTTGCCAAAGGCTAGTGACAGTAGCGGTAGTCCGGTGGATGCCAACGCAAAAAATCTCGTGGTGGTGGGCTGCTTACCAGACGTTGTCGAAGATCAGTTTCGACGTGTCTTTAATGAGCTTGGCATTGATGCGGTCTCGTTCTTTCCGCCACGCCACAGCAGTGACACGGTGACTGTCAATGCCAATACACGCTACTTATTAGCCCAACCTTTTCTTGCTGAAACGGGGCGTTTATTCGATGAGCGCGGTGCCCAGCGCCTTGATGCGCCATTCCCATTTGGTGTTGAGGGTACCAGCCACTGGTTGGGAGCTGCTGCTAAAGAATGGGGTATCTCCGACGCCGATTTTGAGCGGGTAACAGCCCCCAGAAAAGCCCGCGCAGTTTCGGCATTGGAGCGATACAAGGCCATCCTCAATCAGAAGACCATCTCATTTTTCCCCGATTCGCAGCTGGAAATTCCCTTGGCCCGGTTCTTGCACAACGAGATGGGCATGACCTTGCTAGAAGTGGGTACACCTTATTTACATCGCCAGCATTTAGCGCAAGAGCTCGCACTCTTGCCAGACGATGTTCGCCTCGTTGAAGGTCAGGATGTTGAAAAGCAACTCGATCGTTGCCGGGAAGATAACCCGGACATCGTCGTGTGTGGACTTGGCTTGGCCAATCCATTGGAAGCAGAGGGCATCACCACAAAATGGTCCATTGAGCTGGTCTTTAGTCCAGTGCATGGCTACGAGCAAGCAGCCGATTTAGCTGAATTGTTTGCGCGTCCATTGCAACGTCGAATGAAATTGGCGGCCTAATATGCAACTGACACTCTGGACCTACGAAGGACCGCCACATGTGGGCGCAATGCGTATTGCTACTGCATTGAAGGACGTGCATTACGTTTTGCATGCTCCGCAAGGCGATACCTATGCTGACCTGCTGTTCACGATGATTGAGCGCTCAAAGAAACGCCCACCCGTGACCTATACGACCTTTCAGGCGCGTGACTTGGGCGGCGATACCGCAGAGCTCTTTAAAAATGCAACCCGAGAGGCCTATGCGCGCTTTAAACCAAACGCGATGATGGTTGGCGCTTCCTGTACAGCAGAGTTGATTCAAGACGATCCGGCTGGCTTAGCAAAGGCCCTCAATTTACCGATCCCCGTGATTCCACTGGAATTGCCGTCGTATCAGAAAAAAGAAAACTGGGGCGCTGCTGAAACCTTTTATCAGATGGTCCGCACTTTAGCGGCACCCGCTGCAAAACAACCAGCCGCAACGTTGGTAGCAGAGCGCGCAGCAGCACGTGCTGCCGGCAAGGTACCGAGCTGCAATATCCTCGGCGCTACTGCACTCGGATTTCGGCACCGCGATGACGTGCATGAGATTCAGAAACTGTTGGGTGAGCTGGGTATTACAGTCAATGTCACAGCCCCTCTGAATGCAAGTGTTGCTGACCTCCAGCGTCTTGGCGAAGCAGACTTTAACGTGGTCTTATATCCTGAAATTGCTGGCGTCGCTGCATCGTGGCTAACACGGACATTTGGTCAACCTGCAACTAAAGTCATTCCAATTGGCGTCAATGCAACAACCGAATTTATCGCTGAAGTAGTCGCCCTTGCAGGACTTGATTCCAGCATCGTGGATCGCTATCAAAATAGCCGCGCACAGTGGTATTCCAAATCGGTGGACTCAACCTACTTAACCGGAAAGCGGGTCTTCATTTTTGGTGATGCCACCCACGTGATTGCCGCTGCCCGTGTTGCGAGTCAAGAAATCGGTTTTGAAGTCGTGGGCCTCGGCACCTATAGTCGTGAGTTTGCCCGTGATGTTCGTGAGGCTGCGGCACTCTACGGCATTGAGGCTTTAATTACCGATGATTATTTAGAGGTAGAGCAAAAAGCCAGCGAGCTCGCTCCCGATTTAATGCTCGGTACGCAAATGGAGCGCCACATTGCCAAACGGCTTGGCATTCCATGCGCAGTGATTTCAGCGCCAATACACGTTCAAGATTTTCCAGCGCGCTATTCGCCCCAAATGGGCTTTGAGGGCGCAAACGTCTTATTTGATACCTGGATTCATCCGCTGATGATGGGCTTAGAAGAGCACCTCATCATGATGTTCCGTGAAGACTTTGAGTTTGATGCCGGTGCCGCCGCATCCCATCTAGGACATCGTGCTGTAAATCATGCTCCAGCAACTCCAGCCAAAACAGAAGTACCAGCAGAACAAATTAGCGTTACAGCCAGTGCAGTAGTCGATGCCGTTGTAGGCGAAGCAGCATGGGCGCCCGACGCCATGAAAGAGCTTGGAAAAATTCCTTTCTTTGTACGTGGAAAGGCCCGTCGTAATACAGAGCGTTTTGCTATAGAGCAGGGGCTGTCGATGATCACGATTGAGACCTTATACGATGCAAAGGCACACTATGGCCGCTAATTCCACACCAATTCGGGTGGTGATTGTGACCATGGATACCCACTTGGTCAGCGCGACCGAGCGCGCTCGTTTTGCTTTGCAAAAGAAAATGCCAGGTTTGGTCTTAACCATTCATGCCGCATCAAGCTGGACTGTGGATGCCAAGGCCCTCAAAGCTTGCGTAGACGATATTGCTCGGGCTGACATCGTGGTCGCCATGATGCTCTTCATGGAAGACCATTTCTTGCCCGTGATTGATGCACTCAAAGCGCGCCGACTGGAATGCGATGCCATGGTGTGCGCGATGTCTGCAGCGGAGATTGTGACGCTGACGCACATGGGTAGTTTTAATATGAGCAAGCCTGCTACTGGCTTAATGGCTTTACTCAAGCGTTTACGTGGCAATAAAGAAAAAGCCCAAACCGGTGGCGCTGCCCAAATGCGCATGCTGCGCCGTTTACCCAAGATCCTCAAATTTATCCCCGGTAGCGCCCAAGACGTTCGCGCCTACTTCTTGACGTTGCAGTATTGGCTCGGCGGCTCTGAAGAAAACATGTACCACATGGTGCGCAGCCTGATTAATCGCTATGCCCAAGGTGAGCGCGCCGTATTACGCAGCCAAGAGAAAAGCGTTGAGCCATTAATTTACCCGGAGACCGGTATTTATCATCCGCGCCTCAGGGGCCGCATGAGTGAAGAGCTGCGTAACTTACCTAAATTAGTCTCGGATCAAAAATCGCGCGGCCGTGTGGGATTGCTATTGCTGCGTTCCTACATCTTGGCTGGCAATACTCTGCATTACGACTCGGTGATTGCTGCAATGGAAGCCCAAGGCTTACAAGTGGTACCTATTTTTGCAGTGGGCCTTGATGCTAGACCCGCCATTGATGCCTTCTTAATGAATGGCGACGAATGCGCAGTGGACGCAGTGGTTTCTTTGACTGGATTCTCCTTAGTGGGCGGCCCTGCATACAACGATGCAAAAGCGGCCGAAGAAGTATTGTCCAAAATGGATGTTCCGTATTTGGCAGCGCATCCGCTGGAGTTCCAAACCTTAAGCGATTGGGGCAAGTCGGATCAGGGCTTAATGCCGGTTGAGAACACTTTGATGATTGCGATTCCGGAGCTCGACGGCGCAACCAATCCCATGATCTTTGGTGGACGTGCCGGCGCTGCTGGTGTTGCTTGTACTGGATGCCATAAAGCCTGCACTTTTGAAGTCAACACCAACGCCCATGACATGTTCACCTGCGTTGAGCGTACTGCCATGCTAGCGGCACGCGTTACCAAGCTCATTGCCATGCGCAAAACGGTAAAGCACGACCGTAAAGTAGCCTTGGTTATTTTTAACTTTCCACCCAATGCCGGCCGCATTGGTACAGCAGCACACTTAAGCGTATTTGAATCGGTATTCAACACACTCAAGGGCTTGCGTGATGAGGGGTATGCGGTTGACGTGCCTGCATCCGTAGATGATTTACGCGATCAAATGCTGACAGGCAATGCACAGCAATTCAGTATGGATGCCAATGTCCATACGCAAATTCGCCTTGATGATTATGTGAAGCGTGAGCCTTGGTTAAAGGAGATTGAGGCGCAGTGGGGTCCAGCACCTGGACGCATGCTAACCAACGGCAGCGCCTTATTTGTATTGGGTAAGCAATTTGGTAATGTACTGGTGGCGATTCAGCCGGGCTTTGGTTACGAGGGCGATCCAATGCGCCTCTTGTATGAAAAAGGCTTTGCACCAACCCATGCCTTCTCTGCGTTCTATCGCTACATTCGGGAAGACTTCAATGCCAATGCGGTATTGCATTTTGGTACCCATGGCGCACTGGAATTTATGCCAGGTAAGCAATCCGGCATGTCGGGCTCGTGCTGGCCAGATCGCCTCATCAGCGATTTGCCGAACATTTATATTTATGCATCCAATAATCCATCCGAAGGAGCGATTGCCAAGCGCCGTGCCGGTGCAACCTTAGTTAGCTACTTAACACCGCCTGTTGCTCAAGCAGGTTTGTATCGCGGCTTGGTAGATTTAAAAGCCTCCTTGGATCGGTGGCGTACCTTAGCGCCAGCAGCCCAATCGGATGACGCTTCGGCCAGCATGGATAGCAGTGAGCAATTGGAGTTGATCGAGATGATTCAGGTTCAAGCCGCTGAACTGAATTTAGCGCCGCTTGAGCCCAGCTGGAAAACCGTGGACCGCCATATTGTTGCTGCAAGCCTGAATAAACTGACCGAG
This sequence comes from Burkholderiaceae bacterium, assembly GCA_947457875.1. Classification (GTDB taxonomy): domain Bacteria; phylum Pseudomonadota; class Gammaproteobacteria; order Burkholderiales; family Burkholderiaceae; genus Polynucleobacter. The sequence goes on along the minus strand of CANGWV010000042.1, from coordinate 1,520 downwards.
CAAATTCTGGAAATGGAATATGCCTTGATTCCGCATGGATTGCATGTGCTTGGTAATCCACTCAGCAAAGAAGAGCGGATTGACATGCTGATGAGCTCTGCGCAAGCAGGCGATGGCCCAGCAAAGACGCTCGATCGCGCCATCATTGCCGGATTAGTGGATGGCACTAGTGTCGATCGTTCGATCACTGAAAATAACTTATCGCTTTCCGATGAAATGCATGAGCAATTAGACGGTCTCGTCAAGATGGATCGCCTAATGCAGGAAGACAGCGAACTGCAAGGCATCTACCGTGCATTAGACGGCCGTTATATCAAGCCCGCACCCGGCGGTGATGTGCTGCGCAATCCCGATGTGTTGCCAACCGGTCGCAATGTGCATGGCTTTGATCCATTCCGCATTCCTAGCAAATTTGCAGTGCGTGACGGGCAAATGCAGGCTAATAAATTACTCGAGCGCTATCAGGCGGATGGCAATGCCTTGCCAGAATCGATTGCCCTCGTATTGTGGGGTACCGATAACCTCAAAACCGAAGGCGGCCCAATCGCCCAAATTTTGGCCTTGATGGGCACACTGCCACGCTTTGATAGTTTTGGCAGGGTAGCAGGCGCGAGCTTGATTCCATTAGAAGAGCTGGGACGCCCCCGCATTGATGTGATGGTATCGATCTCCGGTATTTTTAGGGATCTGATGCCACTCCAGGTCAAGGTATTAGCCGAGGCAGCTTACCTTGCTGCCGCCGCAGATGAACCCATTACTCAAAACTTTGTGCGCAAGCATGCGCTGGATTACCAAGCCAAAACGGGTTGTGATCTAGAGACAGCTGCCTTACGGGTATATGGCAATGCAGAAAGTGCTTACGGCGCCAACGTCAACATGATGGTGGATAACGGCTTATGGCAGGATGAGGATGAGTTAGCCGAGACCTATACCAGCCGCAAGAGTTTTGCATATGGCCGCAATGGTCGCCCTCAGGCACAAAAAGAATTGCTCCAGCGCATTTTGGCCGACGTGGAATTAACCTACCAAAACCTCGATTCGATTGAGCTTGGCGTTACGACCATCGATACCTATTTTGATACCTTGGGCGGAATTAGCCGTGCTGTGAAGCGCGCTAAGGGCGGCAAAGCGCCACCGGTTTACATCGGCGATCAAACCAAGGGTGAGAGCGTTGTCCGCACTCTAAACGAACAAGTAGCTCTGGAAACACGTTCACGCATGCTTAATCCAAAGTGGTACGAGGGCATGCTCAAGCATGGTTATGAAGGCGTGCGTCAAATTGAGTCGCATCTAACGAATACCATCGGTTGGTCGGCCACAACCGGCCAAGTCGAGCCTTGGGTGTATCAGCAGCTCACCCAAACCTTTATCTTGGATGCCGATATGCGTGAGCGTCTTATGCGCCTCAATCCAGCAGCCTCAGTAAAAGTAGCAAACCGCCTTTTAGAAGCCTCTGAAAGGCAATATTGGAAACCCGAACCATCTGTTCTAGAAACCTTGCGCCGTGTTGCACAAGATTT
>CANGWV010000041.1 GCA_947457875.1 Burkholderiaceae bacterium | reverse complement strand
TGAGATTTCCAATACCCAAAAAGTATTGGATGGCGATCTCGATGCCTTTATTGAAGCCAGCCTGAAGCAAGGCGTTTAATTACTCTGATTAGCTCAAACTCCATGAACGATAAAGCCCAAACCCCAGACAATGCGCCAGAAGCCCTGGATGAAAACCACATCATCTCCGAGCGCCGTGAAAAGTTAGCGCAGCTGCGCGCCAAAGGTGTTGCATTTCCGAATGACTTTGTTCCGACGCACCACGCAGCCGATCTGCATGCACATTACGATGGCTTTAATAAAGAAGAATTGGCTGCCAAGAAGGTGATGGTCAAAGTCGCCGGGCGTATGGTTCTGAAGCGCGTGATGGGTAAAGCCAGTTTTGCAACGATTCAAGATCGTACAGGGCAAATTCAGTTTTACATTAGCGATGAAATCAGCGGCGCTGATATTCACAATGCATTTAAGCACTGGGACATGGGTGACTTTATTGCCGCTGAGGGGCACTTGTTTAAAACCAATAAGGGCGAGCTCTCGGTCGAGTGCAGCACCTTGCGACTTCTCAGTAAATCGCTGCGCCCCTTACCAGATAAGTTTCATGGCCTCTCCGATTTGGAGACCAAGTACCGCCAGCGCTACGTAGACTTGATTGTCAGCCCGGACACCCGAGCGACTTTTGTCTCTCGCAGTAAAGCCATTGCGTCTTTACGCCGCCATATGCTCGAGGCTAACTTCATGGAGGTCGAAACCCCCATGCTCCACCCCATTCCAGGCGGCGCAACGGCAAAGCCTTTTGTGACGCACCACAATGCGCTCGATATGCAAATGTTTTTGCGCATTGCTCCTGAACTCTACCTCAAGCGCTTAGTCGTGGGCGGGTTTGAACGCGTATTTGAAATCAATCGTAATTTCCGCAATGAGGGTGTCAGTCCGCGCCACAACCCTGAATTTACGATGATGGAGTTTTACGCGGCGTACACCGATTACAAATGGCTAATGGACTTCACAGAGGGCTTGATTCGGGCTGCTGCAATTGATGCGCAAGGCACTGCGACCCTCACCCACCAGGGCCGTCCACTGGATTTAAGTAAGCCATTTCAACGTTTAACCATTACCGAGGCCATCCTAAAATACGGCCCCGACTCCAAAAAGAGCTATACCCCGGAGCAACTCGAGGATGCTGAATTCATTCGCACCGAACTCAAAAAAGGGGGTGAGGATATCAATGCACCGGCACTGAAGAATGCAGGCATTGGTGCCTTGCAGCTGGCCTTATTTGAATTGGTAGCAGAACATCATTTATGGGAGCCAACCTACATCATTGACTACCCGATTGAAGTGAGTCCCCTCGCTCGCGAATCCGATACTCGCCCTGGCGTAACCGAACGCTTTGAGCTCTTCATCACTGGTCGTGAAATTGCTAATGGCTTTTCTGAGCTCAACGACGCTGAAGATCAAGCGCAGCGCTTTCATAAGCAAGTGGAGCAAAAAGAAGCGGGTAACGAAGAAGCCATGTACTTTGATCACGACTTTATTCGGGCGCTGGAGTACGGCATGCCCCCAACCGGTGGCTGTGGAATTGGCATCGACCGGCTAGTCATGCTACTCACCGATGTGCCTAATATTCGTGACGTGATTTTGTTCCCCCATTTGCGCCGCGAAGAAGAGTAATAAAAGGAATTTAATCCATGGTGTTACTAGAAATTGCCAACCTACTTTCTGAAATCGCCATCACGATCATTGGCGGTGCCTGCCTGTTGCGCTGCTATCTGCAATACCTGAAGTTCAATTTATCGCCCCATTCTGGCAACCCAATTGGCTTTTACCTCATGCCGCTGACAAACTGGCTGATCATACCCCTGCGTAAATTGATTCCGAGCGTGGGCCGCATTGATAGCGCTTGCATAGTGGGGGCCTATTTGATTGTGTTGGCTAAAGTATTCCTGATCGGATTGCTGCTGGGGACCATTCCGCCGATCATCAGCCTATTGATTGGCTCTGTACTGGAACTGATTGGACTTGTTTTGTCGATCTTAGTAGTCCTCATCATCGCCAACGTAGTCTTGTCTTGGGTTGGCCGTGGATCACCGATGCAATACATGCTGACTGAGATACTCAATCCAATGCTCGCCCCAATCAAACGTATCTTGCCGAAGATGGGACCCCTGGATTTATCGCCGCTCATCTTACTGGTTGCAATTCAGATAGCGCAGATTGTATTAAGCAGTATTGCGCGCAACCTGGTACTGTAATTAATAAGCCAAGAAGCATGAGTACTGTCGATTTCCAGGCGCTTGTGTTTACTTCTATTAATTGACTGAGAGCTCAACAGTCAGCTTAGTACCAGGAACAATAATGCCACCGCGATTGCCTGGTTCTACGGAACCCCATCGAGCCTCAAAATAATCTGGTAATGGCCTCCCTTCCGAAGGAGAAACCCACAACCTCAATAAATGACGCTGACGTTCAGGTTCAGGCCAGTTCTCAAAATCACTTCGTGAATGAAAAATCTGATGGTTGTGAAGAATCTGAATATCACCCGGCTCAAAACTCATCGGCAAAATCAATTTACCTTCTGCAATAACTTCATCCAATAAATTCATTACATCAATTTGTTTTTGAGTAAGTCGTGGGGCCTCTGGAAAATTCGTTTGAGCCGATTCAATATAGGGCCGAATATACACACACGTTAATTCGCCCTGATACCAACTAAAAATCGGCATATCAAACCAAGGATTAAGGCCTGCAGGCACCTCACCGCGGCGGTCTGTGGGATACGGCATGAAAAGCGCCTCTACTAAATCGGGACGTCGTCGAGCAATTTCGTTGTATGCACTCATAGAGCTCGCTAAATACGATTCACCACCCTTCTTGGCTTTTTGCAGACACAACAGAGCAACAAAATCGGAGGAATCCGTATGAAATTCTAATTTTTTATTGGTCTGATAAAACCGGGTTTTACTGTCTGCAATATCGGCACCTTGGTCTCGAATATGACCTAATAAGTGCCCCTTTGCGTTGTTGCTTCTCAGGCTGCCCAAATGACAGCCAAGCCCAAGATAAACTACAGAGGCTAGCTTGATGCCAAGCTCTTGAACGGGAATTCCTCTTAGCAGTACAAAACCACGCCCATCTAAAAGCTCTTTTAAGATGTCTTTTATTAAAGTAGCAATTGTGGGTAGTGGAAAGTCATCTTTCGTAATTTCCTCTAATGGCTTTTCCAAGCTTAAAAAATGGAGAGCCGCTTGATTTAATTCAGCGAGCTGCTTTTGAGACCACTCTATTTTCCAAGATTGATCTTTTTCCATTTCAGCCCCAGTCCAAATGCTAGAGCCACTAATTTGCATAGGAAAATCGTCAGGTATTTTAATTTCTCTATTGATGTTGTTAAGCATAGAAATAAAAAAAGAAGTGCCTTACATCAATTTGGCATGAAGCTTTGTTATTAGAATCTGATGACTTCGTTGTGTTCAGTATAAATTGGCTTTATGGGCCAATTTATACTAAAGAAAGTTGAGATTACTTTTTCAGATTAAGCTGGGTGCCGAGCTTGCTATATAGGTCAAATTGCTCTTTAGCAAAGCTCTCGGTATCTTTGGGTGAGCGTATTGCTGGAATAGCACCCACGGTATCGTTACCTCGTATCCAGGCTGGATCAACAGCCACTTCTTTTAGTACGGCCTGCCATTTAGCAACTACCTCTGCAGGCAATCCAGGCGGACCATAGAGCCCGCTCCATCCCATAACCTGTTCTAGATTGGAAACACCCATTTCACGTGCGGTCGGAATGTCTGGTAAATCTTTTAAACGGTTTGGTGTGGAAGTTACGAGTGCACGCACAGTGCCGCCCTTAATCTGACCTACTAAAGTAGTGAGGTTGTTGCAGATAAACTGTACTTGACCACCGAGTAATGCGGTCGTAGCCTCGCCGGCACCTTTGTATGGAATCATCATTGCAGCTGTCGATGGCAAGTTAAGCTGACTCAACACAACCTCTACGGCCAAGTGCTGGGTGGTTCCTGCTCCAGCAGTTGCGTAATTTAATTTACCCGGATTTGCTCTTATTCCATTAACCAGGTCAGGAAATGTTTTGTATGGTGAATCGGATTTGACAATACAAACGACTGGATTGAAATCCAATAGTGAGATGAACGTAAAGTCGTTCCACTTGTAGGGTGTACTGCTATCCAGTGCGGGCGTAATCGCTTGAGAGCCTCCGCGCGATACTAATAACGTGTATCCATCAGGGGCTGAAGTTCTTACCCGTTGCGAACCAATCGTACCTGAAGCACCTGGGATATTAGTGACGACTACTGGCTGCCCAATAAGCTTAGTAGCAACAGCCGAAAGATTTCTACCAGAAAAATCGCTGTCACCGCCAGCAGCATAAGGCGCCACCAATGTAATGACTTTATTGGGGTAGTTTTGAGCGTACGAAACACCAATACCCAGTGCGGTTATCAAAGCTCCTACCGATAGTAATGCTGGCTTTAGGAACTTACGCTTTAAATCATTATCCATTTCATGACTCCAGTAAGAACATTTAAAAGATAAGTTCACGTTAGCAAGCGTATTGGAGGGGCGCAATACGAGTAATCCCCTAATTGCCTTATTTTTTATCGCGATACAGTCTGTTTACCGGAGCTTGCAGGCTCAGGTGCGCCGCTGCCAGTCTACTTCTCTACAAAAGCGCGCTCAAAGACATAATCACCCAACTGCCCCAAGCTTGGCGATACTACAAATCCCCTGGCATCTAACATAGCGCAGGTTTCTTTGAGCATGGCAGGACTACCGCAGATCATGCCGCGATCGGTCTTGGGATCTAAGGGTGGCAATCCAATGTCTTTGAAGAGCTGACCCGACTCAATTGCCGTAGTTAGGCGCCCAGTTTGCTTAAATGCCTCCCGGGTAACTGTGGGGTAATAAATCAGCTGGTTCTGTACGAGCTCACCAATGTATTCATCTTGGGTCAATTCGTTCTTGATGTACTCGCCATAGGCAAGCTCACTCACTAAACGCACCCCATGAATGAGCACCACCTTCTCAAAGCGCTCATAGGTATCGGGGTCGCGAATGATGCTCATAAAGGGGGCCAAGCCGGTACCGGTACTAAAGAGGTAGAGGTGTTTTCCAGGATTAAGGTCATCAATCACCAGGGTGCCCACCGACTTTTCGCTGACCAAAATGGGATCGCCCACTTTGATGTGCTGCAGGCGCGAGGTTAAAGGGCCATCAGGCACCTTGATACTTAAAAACTCAAGGTGCTCAGCGTAATTCGGGCTGGCAACACTATATGCCCTAGCCAAGGGCCTGCCATCGACTTCGAGGCCAATCATTAAGAAATGGCCATTGCGAAAGCGTAGGCCTTGATTGCGGGTAGTAGTAAAGCTAAAAAGGGTATCGTTCCAGTGGTGAATGGACAGAACGGTTTCGGTATTGTAGGTAGCCATAGCGTACAAAAAATAGGAATTACTACAATGATATACGGTTAAGTAATCCGCGCGCTCCTTACAGCAGGGCTAAGACAGCCAAGTTAAATGCCGCATTCACAATGAGTAGATACAAGCAAAACTTTTTGATAGCACCGGCAGACAATTCCCGCCGCTGCAGCAAGACCTTAGCCAAGAACATCCCGAAAAAGTAGGCCGGTAGAGCAAATAAAAGCCAAGGCAACCAAGCGATACCCCCTCCCAATAAGCTAGCGGCCACAATCGCTAGCAAACACACACCAGAAACAAATTGCGAAAGTAAGGCCCTGGAACGCTCGAACTCTAAGCCGCTGGCATTTAAATAAAGCGCTACCGGGGGGCCGCCAATACCACACGAACCCAAAAGCAACCCGGATAAGGCACCAGCAAGAGAATCCCGAAAGGCGGAAAGCTTGATGGCTAAATTGACGCGTACTAGTAAAAAAATAGAAAACGCAATGACCACAATTCCGGTTGTAATTTTGAGCACGGTGATCGGAACAGCCTCACCCAAAAAAATACCAAAGGGCAACAATATTGCGGCTAAGACCCACATTCGATATAGACTGGGAATATCCTCTTTATTGACCTTCCATTGGGTAGAGAGCCATAATCCGCCAAGCAGTTCGGCGGACATCACAATGGGAATGAAAAAAGGAACTGGGAAAAACCACATCAGCAGTGGCGACATGATGAGTGCGCCGCCAAACCCACTGAGCCGACGCACGAGACCGCCTAGGGCGGCAGAAAACAACAGAATACTGGCTGCAATCCAGCTAAATTCGATCACATGGTCACGCTATCGTCGTGCTCTCCAGAAATAAGGTCGCGTATTTGCTTGCGGATAACTAAATAATCTGGTGAATCTTCAACCATTTTTCGAGGCTTCGGCACTCGAATAATGCTTTTAATGCGGCCAGGGCGACGTGTCATCACAACAATCACATCGGATAAATTAATCGCCTCTTCAATGCTGTGCGTTACCAAAACAACGGTTTTACTTTCCTCATCCAAGATCCGGATCATCTCGGATTGCATCATCGCTCTATTTTGTGCATCCAAGGCTGCAAAAGGCTCATCCATCAGCAACACCGTGGGATCTACTGCTAAGGCCCTTGCAATCGAAACGCGTTGCCGCATCCCTCCAGAGAGTTGATGTGGGTAATGCTCAACGAATTGACTTAATCCAACCAAACTAGCGAAATGGTCAACGATTCGTTTTATTTCTGCGCTAGCCATTCTTTTGATCTTGAGACCAAACGCAATGTTTTCATAAACGGTAAGCCAAGGGAATAAGGCATAGTCTTGAAAAACCATGGCACGATCTGCACCAGGAGCAGTAACGCGCTGACCTGCACACTCGATATAACCAGCCGTCGGAACCTCAAACCCAGCAATTAAATTAAGCAGGGTTGTTTTGCCACAGCCACTATGGCCAAGGATGGAGTAAAACTCATTCTTATTCACCTCCACAGAAACATCATCAAGGGCAAGTACTTCTTGCCCTTTTGAATTCAGGGATGGGTAAATTTTCTTTACTTTATCTACTTTGAGTGCAAGCATTTTATTATTGTATTTATGAGTTTAAGGATCTAGCCCAAGGCATCAGGGTCTTCGCGCTATACCGAATAATGCGATCTAGGCAAAGGCCAATTAAACCGATTGCCAACATGCCAGTTAAAATAAAATCGGTACGTAAGACTGTTCGGGCGTCGTTGATAAGAAAACCAAGGCCAGAATTTGCGCCAACCAGCTCCGCTGCTACTAAAGCCATCCAACCAACCCCCAAACCAATCCGAATACCAGTCGTAATCTGCGGAAGAGCTGCCCTCAGGATCACCCGGGTAATCACATTCCAATTGCCCGCTCCTAAGCAGCGTGCGGCACGAATTAAGCTGGGTTCCACATTCTTTACAGCATCAATCGTATTTAAGAGAATGGGGAAAAATATGCCTAAAAAGATAATGAACTGGTTTTGTACATTACCTACCCCAAACCACAAAATGCTCAATGGAATCCACGCAATTGGTGGGATTGGGCGCAGGATTTCAATGATGGGATCGACTTGTTCGTTGAGCCATTTAAAACAGCCCATGGTAATTCCCAGTGGTATAGCGACGCTCGCATAGCAAAAGGCGATAAATTCCCGCCTTAAGCTATCGCGAACGTGCTTCCACAATTCTCCGGACGCACTTAACTCAATGGCCCCGCTAAGCACACCTGAAGGTGGGGGTAATAGCGTTGCCTGGGTTTTGTCAAGAACATACCGGCTGGCAAACTCCCAGCCAGCCAGTAGTATCACGAGCAAAACCAAGCGCCGGAACTGCAACAAAGAACGGAGGTAATTCATTATTTTTTAAATACCTTATTGTCGAATGACCAATCTTTGGTTAAGTCACCTTTTTCTGGGAATGGCTGCGGCTTGGTTGTATTCAATGGCGTTTCATACCTTGGATACGGTATTTTGTCCATTGGGGCAGACCAATTGGCAGGCAGGAATGGTGGTAACTTTGGAATTGTCCAACCTACTTTGTTAAAGGTATTGTCCATAAAGCGCGCATCTACCGCTGTTATAAATGTGGATGCCGACGTTTTATTTTGAATCCGCTTATTGTCAAACAGCCACTCATAAATTGGCTCATTTGCACGACCCCAGAACAATGGAATTGGATAAAGGTAGGTTGGCTTAACCAAGTTGTTGTACATATTGATTTGTTCGCGCAGAATTTCAGGAGAGAAATTCTTCAAGTTTGGATCTTCTTGCATCGCCTTGACTGCAGCATCTGGATTTTTACGTATCCAAAGAGTGGCTTCAACAATAGCGTCTGTAAATGCCTGCACTACATCTGGCGCATTATCAATAACCTCTTGGCGAACGTAGAAAGATGAACCATAGATATTGTATGGATAGCTATCGTTAATGATGCGCGCATTTTTACGCTCCTTCACCATGATGGTTGGCGTTGGATCCCATGGAACAACAGCATCAATGCCCTTAGGCATGGCCATTTGCTCGCCTGGAGGCATGTTCTTCAAAATAATATCTTTGCCGATGACAAGACCATGGGCCTTGGCGGCGGCCTGAATATAAAACTCAGCAGAAGATCCAGTTACCAATCCAATCGTTGCTGGCTCTTTGCGGTTTTTAAAGTCATCAATTGACTTTATTTTTGAGTCTAGTGGCACCAACATGGCGTGCATCAAATTAACGTTGATGATCGCGATGGTTTTAACCGGGACATTTTTATCAATTAATGTGGTGAAGGGGAAATTTCCACCATTACCAAATTGGAATCGGCCAGAGATGATGACCTCGTTAATCGCTGGTCCAGATGGAAAAGCCTGAAACTTGGCATCAATGCCTCTTTTGGCTAAAAGCCCTGTTTTATCCATTACTAAGTTAATGGTATTTTGGCCCGACCATGGCGGCTGGAATGCAACCTGGATAGGCCACCAGCCCTTTTCTTTCAACCATGCAATGGACTTGGGGGATACTTTTTCATAGGCATTTTCAGGCCAACCGTAGTTGGTAAATTTAGTTGCATCTTGCGCAAAAGCCGGAAGAGATGCCCCTGAAAAGGCTCCAAGTGCTGCAATAACCAGCACTCGGCGTTTAAAGTTAAATTCTTTCATTTTTAATCTCCATTTGTTTATTAATAAAACACGAGTCGACTGAAAAAACCCTGTACCGCCATAAAACCATCATACCGCTTTGATAAAAGCAAAAACCTACTCCAACTGCACCTATTAAACCGAAATGGTTAACTCTACACCACCCCATTTTGTTCTAATCTTTTTGTATTCTTTTTGCCGCGTTAAATACTTTAGTAATTCAGACGGCGGATTCAATTGAGACCCTTGTTTTAGGGCTTGTATCGTTCCATCCTGCAATCCCATTGCTAGATTTTCAGGATAAAACGCATGCAGGCATAGTTGCTCTCTGCTGATGCCCTTGCCCCATTTTTTTCTAAGACTAGGGAGTGCCGGAGCCACTTTATCGCCTGCCCTAACACTCGCATCGTAGTCTACGCCGGCTCGCTCCATTACAAGGGGCGATGGAGTGCCCGCCAGCCTGCCATAGTGCCCTTTTAGGTAAAGCTTAACCTCGTCTGGGATCGTTTTATAGCGTTCCCCCTGCACTACATTCAGGACCGCTTGAGTAACGATGTATTGCGCAAACGGACTAACCAAAATGGGGTAGCCGAGGTCTTTGCGGACTTGCGCTGTTTCTTCCAAGATTTCTTGTTCGCGATGCGAGATCCCGAGCGTCTGTAATTGCGCGCGAAGATTGGAAATCATGCCGCCCGGTATTTGATGTTCATACAAAGCAGGATCGTAATTGGCCTTTACTCCTCGCGATAAGCCATCGCGCGTACATACCCAGTCGAAATAGTCATCGACCTGTTGCAATGCAGCACGGCTCATATTCGGCGCCCGCCCTAATTTGTGGGCACTATTCAGCACATCGATTACGGAAGGTAAAGAGGCTCCATTAGCCAGGCAATCCGTTGCAACGTATCCATAGGCAAATCCAGCCTTAATCGCCTCTTCATATACCAGCGGTGCTAAACCGGACTGGCAATGCGAATGCAGCTTTAGTGGAATTCCCTTTGCGGCTTTTACGATTGCTGGGAATAAACTTTTTGCACGCTCTGGAGTTAAAAGGCCAGTTGGGTCTTTGACTGAAATGAAGTCCACCTTCATTTCAACTAACTCTTTCGTTCGAGCCACAAAATAATCGTCATCATGCACTGGGCTGAGTGCATAGGTCAGCATTGCATTGACTAACATGCCATTTTTCTTACCAATCTGCACCGATGACAAGATGTTGCGATTGTCATTCAATGCATCGTAGACGGTTAACACGCGCACGCCTGATTCAGCCAAAAGCTCAATATTGAGGGCAACCACATCATCCGGAAAGAGCTCAAATGTATAAATACTCTGGCCACGCGTCAGCGCATCCGTTGGGGTAGCAAACTGATTGCTCAGAAAGGCCATTCGCTTCCAAGGATCCTCCCTTAAAAAACGCACCATCACATCAAAAACGGCGCCGCCTAAGATATTGATAAAGGCATACCCCGCTTGATCTGTATCCTCCATAGCCGGGTACATTTGCGCCGTTGTCATGCGGGTAGACCACAGGCATTGATGGGCGTCCCTGAGGGTTACGTCAATCAGCTCAAATGGCTTGCCTTTGCTGGCGCTCATTTCAACTCCAAGATCATCAGGGGTTGCCCAGACTCAATTGAGGCGCCATCGTCAACCAAGATACTCACCACTCGGCCGACGCAGCCCGCCTCAATGGTGTTGAGCAACTTCATTACCTCGACAATGCAAAGCGCAGTATCTGCCTGCACTTCATCGCCGACCTCCACAAAAGGAGGCAAGCTTGGGTTTGGTCTTCTAAAAAAAGTTCCCACCATGGGGCTAGTTACGAATCGTTGGTTCGGCGCAAGCACTAACCCGGCGTTCGACGGTTTGTTTGCCTCTACAGTAGGTGCAGGGCTAACGGCAGGGGCAGGGATTGTCGCAATCCGGTCAATCGGCTGGGCTTGCGGCGCAGCAACCACGGCTGGAATAGAGCCATTTCCAACGTTAATTTCGATCTCGAAGGCATCCGTTTTATAAGCAAAGGTATTAAAGTTGCCTGAGTCTTTGATTAAGGAAATCAGCTCTTTTACCTCCTTCATTCCAAAAGACGTGTTTTGGTCTGCCACGGCAGTTGCTGTACGGGTATTTTTTGCAGCGCCTCTAACGGCCGCTTTACCTCTAGAGGCTGGCCTGGAGGGCTTCGGCTTGGATACAGCAGCACGCGGTTTTTGCTTCTGCTGGCTGGGCGAGACTGCGGCGACACTTTTTTTTAGTTTTTTTGTAGGCACTTTGCGTTACGTTGTATGTATATATAATGAAATGTAACGTATCGTCAGATGAAATGATTTAAGGGTATATACCTAATTAAGCGGCCTCACAATACTTTAATATCGTAAACATCACCCTATGACTAATTTACAAGCGGCCACAGCAGATATTGACGCCAAAGCGAGCATGGCCGAAAAGGTGCTTTTGATCCTTGAGATGGTGTCGCATTCTGAATTTCCGCTGACGCTTGAAAATGTATCCACTGGTCTGGGGCTTGCAAAACCCACTGCATTCCGGCTTTTAAATACCTTAAATACACTGGGATTTATTGAGCGCGATTTTAGCGGTCGACGCTTTCAGCCAGGAGTTCGATTGCGCTCGATTGGAACCAGCATGCTGTTTTCGGATCCGATTCGTGCCGAGCGCATCGCAGCGATGAAATTACTGGTTGATCAAATCGGCGAAACCTGCAACTTTAATATTCTGGATGGCAATGAGGTTGTCTACATTGATCGCATTGAAACCAATGCACCGATACGCCTTCATATCAGTGCTGGAATGCGTGTACCACTGCATTGCACTGCAAGCGGCAAGTTATTTTTGTCGCAAATGAGTCCGGCGCAAATTGAGCGCACCCTTGGCCCAGGTCCATTTGAAAAATTTACCAGCAAAACGCTGCTGAACTTAAAAGAATTGCTCCCCAGCTTAATGAAGATTAAAAATCAAGGCTATGCCATTGATCAATGCGAGTACCTTGACGGATCCATTTGCATCGCCATTCCAGTACTCGATAGCAAAAATAAAATGTTCGCAGCAATTGCGGCTCACGGTCCGTCATCGCGGGTCTCTGTTAAAACTGTAAAAACATTCA
>CANGWV010000040.1 GCA_947457875.1 Burkholderiaceae bacterium | reverse complement strand
CTTCGCGCATTGCCGCTATTTGATTGTGCAGAGCAACGGTTTCAGGGCCCGCTTTCCAGGCTTGCAAAGTAACTCCAGCTTGATTCGCTTGCGCTAAACCTTGAACGCTATCCATCATCATGCCAATTCCAGGCGAGAGGACCACTTTGTCAAAGCGCATGGATTTACCGGAAGCAAGTTGCACGGTTTGTTTTGCGGCATCAATATTAACCACGCTATCTTTGATGATCTTAATGCCATGGCGTTTGCTCAGGCCATCATAGGAAACCGTTAACTCCGAAAGCTTGCGCGATCCGCCGATAACCAGATTGGACATTGGGCAGGAGATAAATTCAGGATTGGGTTCGATGATGGTGACGCGCGCGGTGTTATTCGAAAACAGTCGCAGGTATTTTGCTGCGGTAGCGCCGCCGTAGCCACCACCAATCACGAGGATCTCGGCTTTTTGTAAATTGGCTGCACGGGCAGGGCCGGACAGGCCGGTCAATAAACCCAGGGCCGCAGCACTTTGGCCCATAAAATGTCGACGATTCATGGTCATCTCCTTATTTCTTACCAAGTTGGTTGGCAATGATTTGCAGTTGTTCATCGGTATAGCCTTTGGCTAGCTGATGCATGATGGTGCCTTCGCGAGCGCCCGATTTATAGGCTTTCAGGGTGGCAAGGATCTGCGCGCTGGATTGGTTATTAATCAGCGGCATACCGCCTTCGGGCACACCTTTACCGTCTGTGCCGTGGCAGTTGGCGCAGGTGGCGGCAAGGCTGCGATGGTATAGCTTAGTAGCGTCAGCATTTTGCGCTGCAGCCAACATGCTGACCTGCAATAAGCCTAAAAAGACTGCAAGTCCTAAGCCTATTTTGCGAAGGGTGATGTGCATTTGAGTGCTCTCCATTATAAAAAAATTAAAACAAGCGCTGATTACATCTAGATTGCTATCTTAGTAGTAATTTAGGCGAAAAAAGCGTGACCTATAGACTGTTTTTTTATATTGTTGCAACTAATTAATCTAAGCGCCTGCAGGTTTACCCTAATTTGTTGGAGATTTTCTTAAGCCTTATAAAATAACGTGATGCGTAGCCAGAACCCCCTTCGTTTTCTTCTTCTGATTCTGGCCTTAGCTATCCTCACTTATTGTTTTGCCCTCGATAGCCGCTTTGCCCCAAAAAATGGCGATGAGTACGTTTATATGCACATTGCCCGAATTACCGCAGACCTGGGGCAGTGGCTGCCCTTGCAGTCGGAGATGGAGGCCATGCGTAATACCAAGCCACCCTTGGTGTTTTGGCAGGGCATTGCCAGTACGGACTGGGCAACACAGTGGGGTTTATGGGAATTACGCTGGCCTAGCGTTGTCTATACCGGGCTCACAGCTTTCTTTCTGTTTTTGGCCGTTGCGCGTTTTTCTGGTAATGCCCAGACTGGATTAATTGCTGCTGTGGTGTGGTTATCCTTCTTTGCAACCTACCGCTATGGGCGTCCTTACCTCACCGACCCCCCTGAAGTCTTTTTCCTTAGCCTGCCTTTTTTTGCCCTACTTTATTGGGGCCGCAGCGCGTTTGACTCGCGCATTCTCTTCCCCCTGCTGGCTGCAATCAGTATCGGCTTAGGGCTCCTATATAAATCCTTCGCCTACGTGCTACCTGCATGCTTTGCATTACTGCTCTGGTATGGGTGCTGGCGCGAGTGGCGCCTCATTGATGTACTCAAGCGCGATCTGTATAAGCTCATCCTAATTGGTTTGCTGTCGCTGGGTATTTTTGGTCTGTGGTTTGCATTGGACCCCAATCCCGAAGCCATTTGGCGCGAGTTTGTTTTGGGCGAGAATGCCGGTAAGTTTGGCGCTCGTACTAGTAATTATTTTCTGGATTTGATTCGGGGCGGCGATAGCATTTGGCTACTGCTGCTAACAACCATTGGCAATGCAGGCCTATTTGCTTTTGTCTTGGTATCGCTGGGCTGGCAATCGTGGCGCGAACGTGCTGTTACCGATATGGAAGAGCGGCTATTGTGGCTTTTAGTCCTTGCCTTTTTGATTTTTTTTAGTTTGCCTAGCCAGCGCTCAGGGCGTTATCTGTTGCCCGTGATGCCAGCGCTAGCCGCACTCATTGCTTTGCATTGGCATCGCTTGCCCTTATGGGGATTTCGGATTGCCTTAGCCCTTCAGTTTGTTATCTTGGCAGCCCTCGCTTGGGCCAGTCTTAATCTTGAGGGCGGAAACTGGGCTAGACCACTGCGATGGCAATACTCCCTTTGGCATTGGCTCTTGCTGGGCTCCGGTATTGCGCTGGTGGCATCGGGTTTTATTAAACCCAGCATGGCGAAGTTAGCGGCATTAGCGACCTGCTTCCTTTGCTACTTGGCTCTGAATACTGGACTTGCTCCACTCGAAGGGGAAATTGGCCGTTACGATGCGCAGGCGGTTGCTCGCGTGCAAGATAAGCTGGTTGCAGTACCTTGTGATTTCCGGGCCAAGGATGAGGAATACCGACTGTTATTGCCGGGCGCTCGTCTACAGGGTTATCCAGCCAGCGAGGCCGCCAATGGAATTGAGCTAGCCAAACGGTATCGGTATTTCGCGTCTTATGCACCACAGGGGATGCCACCGGTTTTCTGCGATGACTGCCAAGTTTTAGGTAAGCGCATGGAGATGCGCGCGCGCCATAGCCAAGAGGAGATTGTGGCAATTATTCGCGGCGAGATGGGACAATACCTATTCGTGAACGAATACCTTATTTACTCTCCATCTGCTGTAGTAAGCGCCTTGCCGGATGCTTGCCGATGATGCGCATTGCGAGTTTATGCATTCTGGCCTTGGCTGCTGTTGCCGGTTACATTCAGATAGACAGTCGGCTACCCTGGACCCCATTTGCAATACCGGCAGTAGTCGAACCCGAACTACGAGCACCTGAAGTTACTACACCAGTGGCAGGAAAAAAGCCGCCAATTATTACGCAAGTCAACATTCCTGAGCCGCGAGCCCAGTTTATTCCCGAAACTACAGCACCATCGGTTCATGCAGGTTCTGCAATTCTCTTGAATGACGGTAATCTGCGTGCATTTTGGTTTGCTGGATCCAGAGAGGGCGCCACCGACGTCGTGATTCAATCGGCTGTGTTGGATACCAAAACCAGTAGTTGGGGTAAGCCTGAGGTGGTGATTGATCGGGTTGCCGCTGAAAAGGGTTTGTCGCGTTACATAAAAAAACTCGGCAACCCATTGCCGGTGCGTTCAAGCCAAGGCAAATTGCAACTGTACTTTGTCACGGTTTCCGTGGGTGGCTGGGCTGGAAGCTCTATCAGTTGGATGGAGTCTGGCGATGAGGGTGCGAGTTGGTCACGTCCGCAGCGCCTCATCACCTCGCCTGCGCTTAATTTAAGTACCTTGATCAAAGCGCCCGGATTTGACTTTGCGGACGATACTCTGGGTTTGCCGGTGTATCACGAGTGGATGGGAAAGTTTGGTGAGCTGATTCGGATTGATGGTGGCCGGGTGATCGATAAGCGCCGCATGAGTTCGGGCCGGGCTTTATTGCAGCCCATCGTCTTTATTGATTCCCCTGAAAAAGCCGTAGCCTACTTTAGGCAGGCAAGGTCGGCAGGCCCGCCCCGCATTGCCAGTGCGCTGACCGACAACGCCGGTCAATCATGGGTAAGTGGTACGGACTTGGATTTAGCCAATCCCAACGCAGCAATTGCAGGTCTGCAACTTGCCAATGGCGATCGCCTCATCGCATTGAATGACTTAGAGTCTGCGCGCCATCGCCTCGTATTGGCGATGGCACCAGCTGGAACCAGCAACTGGAATGTGATTGCAGAACTAGAGAGTGACGAAACACTGATCAATGGGCGCCACCGCGAATTTTCCTACCCCTCGTTATTGCTGGGCGCGAATGGGGAAGTGCATCTCATCTATACCTACGATCGCAAGAAGATGAAGCACATTCAGTTTGACCCTCGCTGGATTGAGAACAAAAAGAACCAGAAAGGGAGTTCCTGATGCTTCCCAATGCAGTGATACAAGTAACTTCTTTAATCGAGATTGCAATCAGTTCTGCAGTCGTTTTAGCAATCCTTACGCAGGCATTGTTTTTTAAAGACGACGGTTATGCGCGGATAGTAGCTCTGCGGGTGCTCTTTTGCTGTGTGCTGGCTAATCTTTTGTTCTGGCCGGTATTCACCTTTTTGTCTCCACTGGAGTTGCCGTTAGCCGCTTACGTGAGGGGCTTTACGGGTGAGCTCAGCATTACCTCGATGCTACTCTTGTGGACGGCTTATTTTTCGCCAAAAGAAATCCACGTACCTGCAGCGATGAAGGTGTGGATTGCGCTGGTTGCGATTATTTTTTATCCGCTTGCCTTGGGTGTGAGCATGATCGATCCTTACGCTTGGGGCTATGGCTCATTCACCTTATTGGCTGCGGTGATTGCTACCGCCTTGATTGCATGGCTGGCTGGATCCAATCGCATCGCGATTATTTTGGCCCTGGCTATTTTGGCGTGGGCCGCAGGGTGGCATGAGTCTAGCAATTTATGGGACTACATCCTCGATCCATTTTTAGGCTTATGGGCCATTGGCTCACTGATCCGATCTAGTTGGCGGGCGCGTACTGCACGGGCACAAACGGGATACCTTTTTCGTAAGGGCTAAGTGGATTGACTCAAGAGCATTGACTCAAGGATATTCATTGAGGGTATAAAAAAACCAGCGACGTATCGCTGGTTTTTGCTTTTACTCCGCGGAAAAATATCCGCTGACTATCAAAAATGCTTAGTCTGGAATATTGGCTTTACGAATCACAGGACCCCATTTATTGATCTCATTATCAAGGTGTGTCTTCAGGCCACTAGCAGTGATTTTATCTGCTGACACAACGTCAATATTGGAATCAGCTAAACGCTTCTTCACGTCCGGATCGTTCAACGCAGCTTTGAGAGCAGTATTGAGTCTGGTTTGGATAGCCTGTGGAACATTCTTGGGCGTATACATGCCATGCCATACCTTCACTTCAAAGCCTTTTAAGCCGGCTTGATCCAAGGTTGGAACATCTGGAAGTGCGGACAAACGCTTCGGTGTTGTGGTGCCATATACCTTGACGCGATTGTCTTTAACAACGCTGATCGTTTGGGTGGTTTGATCGCATAACAAGTCAATCTGGCCGCCCATCAAATCGGTCAATGCTGGACCAGTACCTTTGTAAGGAATGTTGGTCAAGCGTACGCCCAAACGGCTTTGGAACATCAGGCCGCACAACTGGGATACTGCGCCAGGACCGGCATTACCCATGGTTACTTTATTGCCATTGGCTTTGATGTAAGCCTCGAGCTCTTTATAGTTGTTGGGTGGGAAATTCTTGCGGGCCAACAGGAGCATAGGTACATCAACCACTTGACCGATGTACTCAAAATCGACCAGCGGGTCGTATGGTAACTTGTCATAAAGCGCTTGTGCAGTAGCCATGCCCATGTGGTGCAAATAAATGGTGTAACCGTCTGGTGCAGCGCGTGCTACTTTAGCGGAGGCGACTGTACCGCCGGCACCGGGAGCGTTCTCAACAATCACGGTGGTACCCAAGGACTTGCCCATTGGAACAGCAAGCAAGCGAGCTACGATGTCAGTAGGGCCACCAGCTGCGAACGGAACAATCAGGCTAATTGGCTTGTTATCAGGCCACTTACTTTGTGCGGTAGCAACGTTGCTACCAATTAATGCACTGGCGCTGATGATGGCAGCAAATCCAGCTAATACGGTTTTCTTGAATTTCATTAGGGTCTCCAATTTTTTAATGCCCTGTGATTTTGCCATTTCCGTTGTCTACCGGGGCATTAGTGTTTACCAGCAAGCACCAATAGACGTTTGGCCAAAAGAACGACGGGACGATCAATCATACGGCCGTTTAGCTTAACTACGCCGCCTTTCGAGGCTTTATCGGCTTCAATCACTTGATTTGACCAGCGCAATTCCTCCTCAGTGGGTGTAAATGCCTTAGAAACGATAGGGACTTGCGCCGGATGAATGCACAGCTTTGCACCAAAGCCAAGCCTTTTTCCCCGCAGTGCATCGGCCGTAATGCGGTCGATGTCGTCAGTTGCGGTAGTCACTCCATCGACGGGCGGGGCTATTTCAGCGAGGCACGATGCCAAGACCAGCCCAAAGCGCGCAACTTGCAATTCAGTCTCTTGTGCATCGCACACCATCCCAAGGTCGGCTTGTAAATCAATATTGCCGAGTGCTAAGCGAATCACTTGCTGGGCATTGGCGATCGCATCAATCTGTTGCAATCCGCGTGCGGTTTCAATCATGGGGATGATGGCGGTCGTTGGTAAGACCTCTGCCGCACCATTGATCTGGTCAATCGATTCACTTTTGGGAATAAGTAGGCAGGCAATACCAAGTTCTTCGGCCAGCATTAAGTCTTCACCATAAAAGCGCGTACCGGGTGCATTCGACCGAATCACAATACGCTGGCGCTCCTCAGACGAAAAACTAGGCCATGCTTTTTGAATAGCAGAACGAGCCGCCGCTTTATCTTCCTCTGCAACGGCATCTTCTAAATCGATGATGATGGCGTGGGCACCGCTAGCCAGGGCTTTTGCAAACCGCTCGGGCCGATTACCCGGAACAAATAAAAAAGTACTGGCATAGCCAATGGGATTATCAATCGGGTTCATGGCGTTCATGTTTGCGGACTCAGTAAAAAACCAAGCTTCGTTTGATGACGGATGTTCCACAGGGCATCGATGGCGCTAGTCATTTCCGATGGGGTAGCGCCACCACTAAAAGCCGCTAAGCGCAGTGCCTTATCGGTAATCTCAGCGCGCGATAGCGTATTGCCAGGATCGCCTTTGGGCTCATCCACGCGTCCATGCAATTGGCGTCCGTCTTTTAGAATCACAGTTACCTTACCAATCCAACGCTTGGGGTAGGCCGCATCAATCTCCGGATCCAATTCCATGGTGACCCGATCGCGCAAAGCGCAGATCTCAGGATCGCTAAAGTGATCGGCAAATTCTTGGAGACCCGCAAACTGATAATGCGCAATGATTGCCAGCACCGTACCCATCGAGAACTTCGATTGGTGGACGGTGGCGGGATGGGTGACAGGACCCAAGACATCAATCGCCCCTTGGTGAACATGCGTAATGATGCGATCAATATCTTGCGCTTCAATGTGATTTGCTTGCATTGTATGCAAGAGCGCATCAGCAGCAGGGTGGGTGTGGCGGCAAGAGGCATGGTACTTAAAACTGGTTTCTGCACTCGCCCAGCGTGTGCCCAGGCGATCTACTAAATAGCTTGGATCGGCATCGCTCGACATTCCGGCAGCTAAGCCCTGTTTGCCTTCCAGAATATGCTGCGCTCCCGTAAATCCGGCTTGCGCCAAGTAGGCCGCCATCAATCCGGTTCCGGCGGCATGCGCGGTATGCAGCTGCTTGGAGTCTGCAGCGTCGCGCAAGAACTCCCAAAGGCCAGCGGATTGGGTGCCAGCAGAGCCAAATGCATGCAGCATGTGCTCCGGGCTTAGTTTTAATAAGTGACCCACTGCAGCAGCAGATGCTAAAGAGCCGGCAGTGCCTGTCGTGTGAAATGTTTTGTAGTGCGAGCGACCTAAAAACTCACCCACTCGAATACCGACTTCATAACCCGCGATTGCCGCCGTCAAAAATTCAGTGCCCGAGCGACCGAGTGCTTGGGCGCAAGCGAGTGCAGGGGAGAACACCACCGTCGCCGGATGAAACACCGAACTATTATGTAAGTCATCTTGCTCCACCACATGCGATGCCGCCGCATTGGACATTGCCGCTAAATAGGGGCTGCTGCTGCTGCGGTGAACTAGGATTTCTGATGGGCCGCTCTTTGCCCCCATCTGCTCTACAAAGCGGGTCAGGATTTCGACTGGGGCAGCGCCTTTACCGGCTACGGCAGAGCCAAACCAATCCACCAGCAAGTCTTCGCCGCGGCGCATCACCTCTTCTGGAATATCTGCTGGCTTCAGTGTTGCCGCAAAGTCAGCCAACACTTTGGAGTAATGAATCGCGCTCATATTAACTTAGTACTGCAGTGGCTTGCATCGTTAACCACCCTTCGTGATCCTGCGCCCAGACGCGAATGGTCTTGCCGCTGGGGTCAAGCGCCAAATCTGGAGTTGCTGAAACAGAGAATGGGTTGATATCAAAGGTCGGCCGAATGGCACGAAACTCAAAGCGCTTTAATGTAGACCCCGGAATCGATTGGCGTACTAAGTCAACCAAGAGGGTTGCAATTAACGGACCATGGACGATGAGGCCTGGATAGCCTTCCACTTCAGTCACATAACGCCGATCGTAATGAATGCGATGGCCATTGAAGGTGAGGGCAGAGTAACGGAATAGCAAGACATCATCGGGATGGATGGTCTTGGTCCAAGTGGCATCCGTTGGCGCTGGAGTGGGCGCAACGGGTTTGTCATCTGGCGCAGGTGCATCGCGATACACAATGTCGTGCTCTTCCGTCAATGCAATACCGGATGCATTGCTAATTTCATGGCGGACTAAAACAAAGATCAAGTCGCCCGTGCGACCCGATTTATGGGTAACGGATTGGATGGTGGAGGTGCGTTCAATCGCATCGCCGACCACTAGCGGCTTAATCCACTCAAGGCGACCGCCGGCCCACATGCGGCGGGGGAGGGGTACGGGCGGTAAAAAACCACCGCGCTTGGGGTGACCATCAGGACCGATTTCCGATTGACGGGCATGGGGTAAAAAATACAGCCAGTGCCACAGTTCAGGTAAGTAAGTCCCCATCGTTGGCATTGGGTCGGGTCGATCCAATGTGGCTGAGAGGGCTCTGACTGGCGCTGCAGTGACGGTATCCAGGATGGATTCGGATTTACCAATCCACTCCTGCAGGTGTTTAATGGTTAGTTCTTCAATTCGCATCTCCCTATTATGCAATGGGCGATGCGGTGGTGATGCGCTTTTAAACCAGCCAACCTAAGATAAGCCCAGTCAATGCGGCACCAGCCAAGACCGTCATAATGCCCAGTTGAAAGCGTATGAGGGCAATGGCCGCCGCTGCGCAAATCAATATCGATGGAATTGATATCGCCCCAGCAAAGCCGGCAGGAAAAAAGACGTGGTACGCAAAAAATAAGCCCAAGTTCACAATCACGCCGACCACAGCAGCGGTGATCGCGGTGAGGGGAGCAGTAAAGCCCAACTTGCCGTGCGTGGACTCAATCAATGGACCGCCAATTAAGATAAATAAAAAGGACGGTAAAAAAGTAAACCAGGTGGCAATGCACGCCGCTACAGCGCCGCTCCAAAAAGCCATGTCTGACCCGAGAGTGGACTGCGCATGCCCTGCAATGTAAGCAACAAACGCCAGCACCATAATGAGCGGCCCAGGTGTTGCTTCCCCTAAGGCAAGTCCATCGATCATTTGACTGGCTGTGACCCACTGGTAGTGTTCGACTGCGCCCTGATAGACATAGGGCAGCACTGCGTATGCGCCGCCAAAAGTGAGTAAAGCGGCTTTGGTGAAAAACCAAGCCAGCTGGGGGTAAAGGGCTTTCCAACCAAAAAAGAGGATCAGTGCGGTAATCGGTAGAGCCCATAACAGCCCACCCACAATGCCTTTTTTCAGCGTGCTTCGAACACTAAAAATGGCATGCTCTGGAGTGGGTGTGTTGTCCCCAATGATGGCATCACTACTTCCCTGTGTGCTGACCGTGTCAGCGGCATGCGCTTTCGGGCTAAAAATAGCGGGGTATTTTTTTCCACCCCAAACGCCAATCAAGGCAGCGCAGATCACAATGATTGGAAAGGGAACATTAAAAACAAAGATGGCAATAAACGACAGGCCGCTAATGAACCATAGGGCCCGGTGCGCAAGTGCCCGCCGACCAATCTTGAGGGCGGCATACAAGACGATTGCAGTTACCGCAGGTTTGATGCCAAAAAAGAGGGCGGTAATCCAGGGGGTTTGACCATACGTTAGATAGACCCAGCCCAGCCCAATGAGGATCAATAAGGAAGGTATTACGAAGAGGACTCCAGCCAAAATACCGCCAATACTGCGGTGCATTAGCCAGCCGATGTAGGTCACCAGTTGCTGTGCCTCGGGTCCAGGTAGCAGCATGCAATAGTTCAGTGCATGTAAAAAGCGCCGTTCGGAAATCCAGCGGCGCTTTTCAACTAACTCGGTATGGAGAACTGCGATTTGACCCGCGGGCCCACCAAAGCTAATAAAGCCTAGCTTAGCCCAAAACCACAGGGCCTCGGTGAGTGGAACCTTCAAGCCTCGTCCATGCTACCAACGACTTGGCTAAAGCCGTTGTCTACGTAAATGATTTCCGCGGTAATGCCATTGGCAAGATCCGACATCAAGAAGGACGCTGCATTACCAACATCATCAATTGAGACATTGCGGCGCAGTGGTGCAGTGGCTTCGACCGCGCTCAGAATTTTGCCAAAGCCTTTGATGCCGGAGGCAGCCAAGGTTTTGATGGGGCCTGCTGAAATGCCATTCACCCGAATGCCTTTGGGGCCGAGTGATCCAGCAAGGTAGCGGACCGATGCTTCAAGCGATGCCTTTGCCAGGCCCATGGTGTTGTAGTTGGGCACATTGCGCATCGAGCCTAAGTAGGTCAAGGTCAGCAGTGCGCCATTGGCCTTGAGCATCGGTAATGCTGCTTTCGCCATTGCTGGAAAGCTATAGGCCGAGATGTCGTGGGCAATCTTGAAGCCTTCGCGACTGAGGCCGTCCAAAAAGTCGCCAGCAATCGCTTCACGGGGGGCAAAGCCAATCGCATGGACAAAGCCGTCAAACTGGGGCCAGGTTTTGGCCAGATCGGTAAATAGAGCAGCAATTTGCTCGTCGCTACCGACATCGCAGTCAAAAATCAGCTTGGAATTGAATTCATTGGCAAATTCGACGGTACGTTCCTTGAAGCGATCGCCGACATAGGTAAAGGCTAATTCAGCCCCTTCGCGGTGGCAGGCCTTGGCAATGCCATAGGCAATGGAGCGGTTAGAAAGGAGGCCGGTGATTAAAATCCGTTTGCCCGATAAAAAGCCCATGATGAGATCCTTTGCTTCAAATGTGATTTGCTATCTACAATTGTTGCATATGGTTCACATGATCCCCTTACTCACCCCTTTTGCTCGGACTTATTCCGGTCGAATCGCAGTTCTACTGCTTTTAGGGGTGATTGGCTTCGGGGGTAAGGCTGATGCAGCCCAAGGCATAGCCCAATACGGCAAGCCCAAGTACGCCGATGGCTTTGCCCATTTTGATTACGTCAATCCCAATGCACCCCGGGGCGGTACTTTAACCCTGCCTAATCCGGATCGCCGCACCAGTTTTGACAAGTTCAACCCATTCACCTTGCGGGGTGTGACGGCCCCTGGCGTTTCCCAATTGATGTTTGAGTCCTTGGCAGTGGGGAGTGCCGATGAGGTATCGAGCGCCTATGGTTTGATTGCGGAGGACATTGCCGTTGCGGCTGACAAGAGGTCAGTGACGTTTCGGATTCGGCCTGAGGCTCGTTTTTCCGACGATAGCCCGATCTTGGCTGCAGACGTCAAGCACAGCTTTGACACCTTGATGAGTAAATTGGCTAATCCGCAATTTCGGACGGTGTATGCCGATGTGAAACAAGCAGTTGTGGTGTCAGAGCGCGTGATTCGCTTTGACTTTAAAGAGCCCAATAGCGAGTTGCCGGTGATGGTTGGCGGCTTACCGATCTTTTCGCGTAGCTGGGGCAAAAAACCGGATGGCACGATAACCCCATTTGATAAGTTGGCCTTTGAACATCCCATCGGTAGTGGCCCCTACGTGATTGAGTCCTATCGCGCTGGTAAGACCATGGTGTTTAAACGCAATCCCAACTATTGGGCTGATCGCGATGGCAAAACCGTTAATGTACGGGTTGGCTTTTTTAACTTCGACCGCATTCATTACAAACTCTACGCCGACGATGCAGTGCGCTTAGAAGCATTTAAAGCGGGTGAGTTTGATGCCTTGGTGGAGTACCGCGCTAAAAATTGGGCCAAGAGTTATGTTGGACCCAAATTCAATAATGGCAGCTTATTGAAAAAGGCCTTTATCAATCACAATGGCGCCGGCATGCAAGGCTTTGCGGTCAATATTCGCAGGCCCTTATTTCAGGATGAGCGCGTGCGTCAGGCGCTCGGTTATGCGCTGGATTTTCAGTGGCTCAATCGCCAACTGTTTTACGATCAATACGGCCGTATTAGCAGTTACTTCAT
>CANGWV010000039.1 GCA_947457875.1 Burkholderiaceae bacterium | reverse complement strand
TTAAACAATTCATGCACGCATGTCTTGATTACCATCAATAAATTAAAAAAACCCGCTAGGAACTTATGCCATCTACTCGATTGGTATCTGAAGCATTAGTAGAAACCCGCATGAGAACGGTATATATTGCACTGCAATGTGGTGCCGGAAAGAGGAATCGAACCTCCGACCTTCGCATTACGAATGCGCTGCTCTACCAACTGAGCTATTCCGGCGAAGTTCTTATTTTAAAGCATGCCGCTCTAGGACGAGGGGCTGAGGGCAAAACCGTTTATAAAAAACGATCCAATAACTTACGGCTCTGTTTGTCCAATTGACTTGAATCGCGCACCAAATATTGCACGCCATTGGCGTCCGATATCAACAATGTATTACCAGCGACGCGGCGGATATTTTCTTCGCCATTGAGGCGCAGTCGCGTCTCACCGCGGTCCGTCTGCACCAACCAAATACTCGGGGTGGCATAACTCGATACGCTGCAGATTTGCTCAATAACGGGCATGAACTCACGGGCAGCGAGCTCCTCCATCAGCAGAGCGCGATCTTCTTCTGGTATTGCTGCCACGGACGCAAACCAGAACAGCTCTTTGCCAGCCGAGTCCATCAGCGAGATGCCAGCACTCGGCGCAGTAATCGGGAAGGCACGAACCGCATGGACATCGACGTGCTCAGTACCAGCATCATCGATGAAAATAAGACGCCCGAGCGAATCACGAATCAAGCTAGGCTTTTTCAAGTGTCTCTCCAATAGCGCCGCCCTCAACCAATTCGGTAGCATGGCGAATTTGTGCTTGATACAACTGGTAGTAGGCCCCTTGCGCTGCCATCAGTTCATCGTGCGAACCAATCTCCACAATCTCGCCTTTATCAAGCACCACCAAGCGATCGGCTTTACGCAAGGTGGAGAGACGGTGCGCAATCGCAATCGTCGTACGGCCTTTCACCAAATTATCTAAGGCCCGCTGAATTTCTTTTTCAGTCGTCGTGTCAACCGATGAAGTAGCCTCATCCAAAATCAGAATGCTGGGGTTAATCAATAAGGCGCGCGCAATTGAAATGCGTTGGCGCTCACCACCCGATAGCGATTGGCCGCGCTCGCCCACAAGCGAGTCATAACCCAAGGGCAGTCGCAAAATAAACTCATGGGCGTGTGCCGCCCTCGCCGCCTCAATAATCTCCTCACGCGATGCGTCGGGCTTGCCATAGGCAATGTTATCGGCAATGGTTCCAAAAAATAAGAAAGGCTCTTGTAATACAAGGCCAATGCACTTGCGGTAATCGGCGATCCCAATACTACGAATATCGCGACCATCCAGAGTAATACTGCCCTCGCTGACATCATAGAAGCGGCAAATTAAGTTAACCAAAGTACTTTTTCCGGAGCCGCTATGCCCCACCAGACCAATCATTTCGCCGGGTGCGATGTGCAAGTCAATACCTTTGGTTACCGCACGATTACCATAGCGAAAGCCAACGCCACGTAAATCAATCTTGCCTTGAATCGGGCCGAGTGGCGCTGGATTAATCGGCTCCGGCACACTGGAGACGTGATCCAAAATATCAAAAATTCGTTTCGTACCAGCAGCGGCCTTTTGCGTATGGGAAACAATGCGACTCATGGTGTCGAGGCGAATATAAAAGCGACCGATGTAGGCCAAAAAGGCAACCAATACACCCACCGAGACATTGTTATTGGCAACCTGCCAAATACCAAATGCCCACACCACCAAGAGACCAACCTCGGTTAACAAGGTCACTGTCGGGGTAAACAAACTCCAGACGCGATTAACACGGTCATTGATTTGTAAATTATGGCGATTGGAATCCACAAAGCGATTAAGCTCGCGCTTTTCTTGGGCAAAGGCTTTCACGACCCGAATGCCTGGAATAGTATCGGTCAGCACATTGGTAACCTCCCCCCAAATGCGGTCGATCTTTTCAAAGCCATATCGTAATTTATCGCGCACCACATGAATCATCCAGGCAATGAATGGCAGCGGTGCCAAGGTCACTAATGCGAGTAGCGGATCGATCGACGCCAAAATAGCGGCGGTCATGATGATCATGATCAGATCGGTTATAAAATCAAGCAGGTAGAGCGACAGAAAAACACAAATCCGATCGGTTTCTGTGCCGATGCGCGCGATCAAATCGCCAGTGCGTTTACCCCCGAAATACTCCAGCGACAGTTTTAACAAATGCTCAAAGGTGGTATTGCGTAAATCAGCGCTAATTCGCTCGCTCACTAAAGCGAGTAAGTACGTACGCCACCAGCCCAAGCCCCAGGCCAATAACGCAGCTGCAAGCAGTGCACCCAAGTACAAGCGCGCCAGATCAAAGTCGATTGGCTGACCCCGCTCATACGGAATCAAGATGTTATCCATCAGCGGCATCGTGAGGTACGGAGGCACTAGGGTTGCGCCGGTCGACGCTAAGGTCAAAACCAATCCGAGCAACAACTCTTTTTTGTATGGCCTAGCAAAACGCCACAACTTCAACAGGGTCCAGGTGGATGGCGGCTTATCGTCTAAGGGATCGTCATCGCTGAGGAAGCTCACTAGCGCTTGCGATGCGTGTTGTTCATTCTGGAAGGCAGCCTGCAATCGCAGCGCTTGGGGGTTGACGGCGAGGGTGTAGTGCCATGTTGCCAGCAAGGTATCGCCCTGCTCTAAGCGCAAGCAACCCACCCCGGCGTGATCCGAATGGCTTAATTCAAGTCCAGCCTCAATGAGCCACGATTGGCACTGCGATCCATTGATCCACACCAGATAATCGCCATTAATCAGCAAAAGGGATTTATTAAAGCGCAGCTCTGCATCCAGATCGAGCTCGATCCAGGCTCGGGGCGACAAGGGCTGTAATGCTGGGAGGGATTGGGCCGCCAAGCTATCTTGCCATTGCGCTGGAAGCGGCGGCGAAAGTGCGGAAAAATCGGGTTCCATGGGTAGTCAAAGTATAGTGGAGCGCAGGTCTTTTCAATTTATTGAATCTGTCAACTTATGGAGCCGGTCCAGCGTTTAAGCATGAATCTGTCATTCTTTTCACTTTTGACCCTTTTCTCCGCCTACCCGATGCTGCGAAGCGCTACCTAGCCCGAAGTTAAGGGATCCCGTTTTTATGCCCCAATTACTCGATAAAACCATTGAGATTCTGAGCGTCAAGCATCTCCGTGGCCCCAATATGTGGACCTACCACCCGGTGATCGAGGTTTGGGTCGACATTG
Source organism: Burkholderiaceae bacterium (assembly GCA_947457875.1). Lineage (GTDB taxonomy): Bacteria > Pseudomonadota > Gammaproteobacteria > Burkholderiales > Burkholderiaceae > Polynucleobacter. The sequence goes on along the minus strand of CANGWV010000039.1, from coordinate 9,212 downwards.
GCGATCTGGAAGACTATCCGTCCAATCTCATTCCTGGGTTTTATGAGCGACTGGTGGCCTGCATGCCTGCCTTAGTTGAGCACCGCTGCAGCTATGGCGAGCATGGCGGTTTCTTAAAGCGAATTCAGGAAGGCACTTGGCCCGCCCACATCCTCGAACACCTTACGCTTGAGCTACAAAACATGGCTGGTATTCCCGGCGGCTTTGGTAAAGCCCGCGATGGTGATCGCCGGGGCGTTTACAAAGTGATCGTTAGCGCGATTAATGAAAAAGTAACCTTAACTGCTTTGGAATGTGCGCGCGACCTGTACTTGGCCTTAGTCCAAGATACACAGGATGCATCGATCCTGTTAAAGCAATTGATCGAGCAATTGCGTGATGTTGGTGATGACCTCTTACTTGGCCCCAGCACGGCGAGTATTGTCTACGCGGCTGAAGAAAAAGGCGTTCCATGGATTCGCCTATCGAGTGGCAATCTAGTGCAACTGGGGTATGGCGCAAAACAACGCCGCATTTGGACTGCAGAAACCGATCGCACCAGCGCAATCGCAGAGAGCGTTTCGCGCGATAAAGACCTCACCAAAAGTTTATTGAATAGCGCAGGGCTCCCTACCCCTGAAGGCCGTATTGTTGCAACTGCACTGGATGCATGGGATGCGGCAGAAGACATCGGCTTGCCGGTAGTGGTAAAGCCAATTGATGGCAACCACGGCCGCGGTGTCTTTATTAATCTCTACACCCAAGAGGAAGTCGAAGCGGCTTATGCCGTTGCAGTTGAAGAAGGCAGTGCCGTATTGGTCGAGCGCCATATTTTGGGCGATGAGCATCGCCTCCTCGTAGTTGGCAATCAGGTCGTTGCTGCAGCCAAAGGCGAAACGGTTTGGGTAGTTGGCGACGGCAAGCACAACGTGACTGAATTAATCGGCCTGCAGATTAATTCGGATCCGCGGCGAGGCACTGCAGAAGAGTGTCCATTAAATCCAGTGCGCGTTGACTCTGCTGTCGAGCTTGAGCTCACTCGCCAAAAACTGAGCGCAAAGGCTATTCCTGCGGAAGGCCAACGGGTATTTATTCAGAGCAATGGTAATGTCGCCTTTGATGTCACCGATCAGGTTCACCCCGAAATAGCGCGGCAAGTCGCATTAGCAGCGCGGGTAGTTGGCCTTGAAATTGCCGGCGTCGACTTGGTCGCCCAAGACATTAGCAAACCTTTTGAGGAACAAGGCGCTGCTATTGTAGAAGTCAATGCCGGCCCTGGTCTCTTGATGCACTTAAAGCCAGCGAGCGGAACCCCGCAGCCAGTTGGCAAGGCGATTGCAGACCATCTGTTTCCAGCTGATGTGGATTTCAGAATTCCACTGGTTGGCATCACCGGGTCTAAAGGTAAAACCTTAGTCGCGGAAATGGTTGGTCACTTTCTCAGACTAACGAACCAGTATGTTGGGGTGTCGTGCGGCAATCAATTGTATTTTGGTAATCGCATTATTAAAAAAGAGAGTCCATCGGATTGGGAAAACGCCCGCCGCACTCTTCTGAACCGGGCGGTTGAAGCTGCAGTAATCGAAAACAACCACTTATCGATGTTAATTGAAGGCCTTGCCTACGATCGCTGTCAGGTTGGCGTAGTGCTCAACATCGATCCGAGCGCTACCTTTCCGGAATACGCAATCTACGATGAAGATCAACTGTTTAGTATTGTGCGCACCCAAGTGGATGTGGTGTTGCCCAAAGGCGCTGCCGTCCTGAATGCCGATGATCCCTTGGTGGCCAAAATGGCTGAGCTGTGTGACGGCGAAATCATTTTCTTTTCCTGCAATGAGACGTCTCCTTTAATTGAAAATCATCTCAAGCAAGGCGGTCGCGCTGTACTGGTACGCGGCCAAGAGATTGTTTTAAAAACAGCACGGCGGGAAGAGCAAGTACTGCACTTGCCTAAAAATCCGAAGAGTACCTTAGACAGCATGCAATGGAAGTCCATTAATTTAGCAGCGGCAATTGCTGCAGCATGGGGTTTGGGTGTTCCTTTTAATATTATTCTTGCTGGCACAGAGACGTTTTACTCCAGTACCGCAACCCAGACAGAGGCGTAATTGAAAGTATCTCGGATTCGCATGTTGCGTGGACCCAATTTGTGGAGCAGGCATACCGCACTAGAGGCGATTGTCGACTGCGATCCCTTGGAGCGCGCAATTGATCAACTGCCCGCGTTTGAAGTCAAGATCCGTGAGCGCTTTCCGCAGTTGGGGTTTATGCGTTTTAGTGGCAAGACTGAAGTGGTCTCTTTGGCGCACGTGATTGAACATGCTGCGCTTGATTTGCAAGCACAGGCAGGCTGTCCTGTCACGTTCAGTCGAACCATACAAACCTCTGATGTGGGTGTTTATCAAGTGGTAGTTGAATACACCGAAGAGGCAGTGGGCCGAATGGCATTTGACTTTGCACTTGCTTTAATTCAGGCGGCTCGCGATGAGGCGCCATTTGATCTGGTAACCGCATTACGTGAATTAGCCTCCTTATACGAAGAGGTTCGCTTGGGACCAAGCACTGGCTCGATTGTCGATGCCGCTATCGCGCACCACATTCCGTATCGCCGTATGACTGAAGGCAGTATGGTTCAGTTTGGATGGGGCAGCAAACAAAAGCGCATTCAGGCAGCCGAAACCAGTGACACTAGCGCGATTGCTGAATCGATTGCGCAAGACAAGGAGCTCACTAAAAATCTACTGCATGCTGCTGGAGTATCGGTTCCCCACGGTGAAGTGGTGACCAGCGCTGATGAGGCTTGGCGCGCAGCCCAAGCGATTGGCGGACCGATCGTATTAAAGCCAAAAGACGGTAATCAAGGTAAAGGTGTGGTTGCCAACATTCGCAGCGAAGAGCAAGTACGCGCTGCCTTTGAGGCAACCCAAGCCTACTGCAGCCAAACCATCGTTGAGCGCTACTTACCAGGTCAAGATTACCGCTTACTGGTTGTAGGTAATCAGTTGGTTGCAGCTGCGAGGCGCGAGCCAGCCCAAGTGATTGGCGATGGCGTGCACACCATTGAGCAATTGGTTGCGCTCGAAAATAAAAACCCCTTGCGTGGGGATGGTCACGCTACTGCCTTAACCAAGATTCGCTTAGATGCGATTGCAATTACGACATTGGCTACAGCCAATCTCGATGTTGGCTACGTTCCTAAAATGGGTGAGCGTATTCTGCTCCGCAATAACGCCAACCTAAGTACGGGTGGTACCGCAACCGACGTCACCGACGATGTCCATCCCGATGTGGCAGCCAGCGCTGTCGCTGCGGCACAGATGATTGGACTCGATATTGCTGGCGTTGATATTCTTTGCGAAGCAATTTATAAGCCCTTAGAGCCGCAAGGTGGTGGCATTGTCGAAGTCAATGCAGCGCCGGGCTTGCGGATGCATTTACAACCGTCCTATGGAAAAGGTCGTCCCGTTGGCGAGCACATCATCAACATGATGTTTCCAAGTGGCGACAATGGTCGTATTCCCACGGTGGCAGTAACGGGCACCAATGGAAAAACCACTACGGTTCGCTTAATCGCCCACCTGATTCACGAAACTGGTCTTCGTATTGGTATGACGACCACCGATGGCGTTTATATTGAAGGTAGACGCATTGATACGGGTGACTGTAGCGGCCCTAAGAGCGCACGCAATGTCTTAATGCACCCCGATGTTGACGCAGCCGTACTGGAAACCGCCCGCGGCGGTATTTTGCGCGAAGGTCTGGGATTTGATCGCTGTGACGTAGCCGTAGTGACCAATATTGGCGAAGGCGATCACTTGGGTATGAATTTTATTCATACCGTTGAAGATATTGCGACTGTAAAGCGGGTGATCGTCCAAAATGTATCTGCTACTGGAGTTGCTGTTCTCAATGCAATGGATCCCCTTGTGGTGAAGATGCGCGAGAGCTGCCCGGGTGACATTATGTTCTTTTCCTATGATCCAGCTAACCCCGTCATCGTGGCACACCGGGCTCAAGATAAGCGCGTTGTCATTTTTGATGGCTCAGATATTGTTGCCGCCAAAGGGATGGAAGAAATTCACCGCATTCCAGTTAAGCGCATTCCGATAAGCAACCAGGGTTTGCTCCCATTCCAGATTGAGAATGCCATGGCTGCAGTCGGCGCCGCATGGTCTCTTGGACTGCCATGGAGTGCTGTGAATACCGGGCTGGCTACCTTTGATACGAGTGCGGATTCTGCGCCAGGCCGATTTAATCTGTTTCAACACCGTGGCGCAACGGTAGTCGCGGACTATGGGCACAACCCAGATGCCATGCGCGCCTTAGTCGATGGCATTCACGCCATGAAACCAAAGCGTAGCCATGTAGTAATTAGTGGCGCAGGCGATCGCCGCGATGACGACATCCGCGCCCTGACCAAAGTCTTGGGCAACGCCTTTGATCACGTTATCTTGTATCAGGACCAATGCCAACGCGGCCGCGAAGATGGCGAAGTATTAAAGCTCTTGCAAGAAGGTCTCGTTGGCACTACTAAAGCAAAAGACGTTCAAGAGATTCGTGGGGAGTTCTTGGCGATTGATACTGCACTGGCGCAACTCGAGCCCGGCGATGTATGCCTGATTCTGATTGACCAAGTTGAAGAGGCTTTAGCCTACCTCGCCAGCAAGGTCAAACCGTAGACCGTATTAACTTGCGGCGTGGTACTGGCGTAGTAAATTCACTTCCTCTTTTGAGCCCAGAATGACGGATACGCGCTCGTGCAAGGCCTGCGGCTGTAAATCTAAAATGGTGTCAACGCCATTAATCACCGAACCGCCAGCTTGCTCCACTAAAAAGCCCATCGGATTGGCTTCATACATCAAGCGCAGCTTTCCTGGTTTCTTCGGATCGCGTTGATCCCAAGGGTACATAAACACCCCGCCGCGCGACAGCACTCGGTGCACATCGGCGACCATCGATGCAATCCAGCGCATATTAAAGTCTTTCTGCCGAACGCCACCACTACCCGCTAAACATTCATCAACGTAGCGCTTCACTGGCGCGGCCCAATGGCGCATATTCGACATATTGATGGCAAATTCACGGGTTGATTCTGAAATCTGCACTCCCTGCTTAATCAGCAGAAATTCGCCCGAGACCTTATCGAGCGTGAATACATCAACACCCTCGCCCAAACTAATCGCTAGGATTGTTTGTGGCCCATAGACCACATAGCCTGCAGCCACTTGGGTACGCCCTGCTTGTAAAAAATCAGCCGTAGTTAGCGGTGCATGGGGATCTGGTTTTTTAAGAATTGAAAAAATAGTACCAATCGATACATTGACGTCAATATTGGAGGAACCGTCTAGGGGATCAAAGAGCAATAAATAGTCACCCAAGCCCTTGCCCACTGGCAACGGGTCCTCCATTTCTTCCGAAGCAATGCCAGCCAGCGATTGGCACGACTGCACACCTGCAATCAATAAGTCATTTGCGATCACGTCCAATTTTTGTTGTACTTCACCCTGGACATTGCCTGTTCCAGCAGATCCCAAAATACCAATCAGCGCACCTTGCGCCACTTCATCGCTTAATGTCGTGCAGGTATTAGTGAGTGCCACCAACAGATCCTGCAGCCCTGGCGGAACCGATGCGCCTCGCAACTGCAACTGACCAAGGTACTGACGAAAAGAGGTCTTTAGTGGGATTGGGGTAATCAATACATTCTCCAAATGGGGTCTTGCAATCAGAATGGCTTTATTTTGCCTGTTTCAAATGAGGTGCCGGATTTTTATAGGGCATAGCTCGGCATTAGCGGTTACCTAAGGCTTTCACAATCACCTCGCTCACATCGGCTGACAGCGTCTTCGATGCAGCCACCGATTGCAACGCTGCTTGCATTTGACCCTGATAAGGCTCAGCAAACACAGTCCACCGGTCCAGCGCCCGTGCCAGGCGCGCAGCAATTTGGGGATTAATGGCATCCAGCTTGAGTACGCTTTGAGCCCAAAACTGGTAGCCGCGCCCATCTCGCATATGAAACCCAGCCGGATTGCCCATGCAGTACGAATGAATTACGCTGCGAACCCGATTGGGGTTGGTGTATGAAAACGCGGGGTGAGTGAGTAAAGCAGTGACTCGCTCGAGGCTACTCGCAGGATTGTTATTCGTGGGTGGGCAGCTTGATTGCAGGCCGAACCATTTATCCACCACCAAGGGATCATCTGCAAAGCGCTCATAAAAATCCGTCAAACAGGCAACACCTTCTGGCACATTGTTTTGAACCAAATGGGCCAGTGCGGCGTAGCGATCGGTCATGTTATTCGCTAAGGTGTACTGCTGCTGGGCTGGCTTTGCCCACTCTTCCGGATTGGCAATCAAGAGCATTCCCAAAGCGAGGCTCTTCAAGCCGCGCTTGCCTGCACTAACCGCATCCGGCTTGAATGGTCCAGGCGTTTGCATTGCCTCATACAGGCGTTGCCATTCCGGCTGTAAATGCTGCGCCATGGCCGCCCGAAATGCTTTGCGCATGGCATAGATCGTTTGTGGCTCAACGCTAGCGCACTGCTCGTACAAATAGGTTTCGGCTGGTAATGTCAGGGCCAACTCTTTAAATGCCGGATCTAAGTTGGGGTCTTGCAAAATCAAACGGTAGGCTTGAAGAAGGGCCTCATCTGGAGTGCGTCCAGCCAATATCAATCGCATTGCTAACTTCTGCCCTGCCTCCCAGCGATTGAAGGCATCGTTGTCTTTCGTAAAGAGGGTTAATAAGTCGGCTTCGCTTTGGTCATACTCAATCACAATCGGCGCAGAGAACCCGCGATTGATCGACAGCACCGGCTCACGGGGCACATGATCAAAGGCCCAAGACTGTGTGGCATCGGTTAATTCCAATAATCGCTCAGCACGTAGCGATTGATCCACCGCTTCACCATCTACAAATAGCAACTGGGCTCGTAGCGGAATGTGGAACGGCTTTTTATCTTTTTGGCCGGGGGTGTCTGGGCACGACTGCGTCAATGTCAAGGTATAGCGCTGGGCATTCGCATCAAAATAGGTTTGCACCTGAACCCGCGGCGTTCCGGCCTGACTGTACCAATGCTGAAATTGACTCAAATCCCTGGCGTTCGCATCTGCCATCGCCATTCGAAAATCATCGCAAGTCACTGCCTGACCATCGTGGCGCGCAAAGTACAAATCCATTCCTTTGCGAAAGCCATCGATCCCCAATAGCGTTTGATACATGCGTACCACCTCAGCGCCTTTTTCATAGACGGTGACGGTATAAAAATTATTAATCTCTTGATAGGCATCGGGGCGAATCGGGTGCGCCATCGGACCTGCATCCTCTGGGAACTGCAACTGGCGCAATAAACGCACATCCTCAATGCGCTTGACCGCCCTACCCGATTCACTGCCCATCTGATCGGCTGAAAATTCTTGATCCCGAAAGACCGTCAAGCCCTCTTTGAGTGAGAGCTGAAACCAATCACGGCAAGTGACGCGATTGCCGGTCCAATTGTGGAAGTACTCATGTGCAACCACGCTTTCGATATTGGCAAAATCGGTATCGGTTGCGGTCTCCGGCTGGGCGAGCACGTACTTGGTATTAAAGATATTGAGACCCTTGTTCTCCATCGCGCCCATATTGAAATCGCCAACAGCAACAATCATGAAGCGATCCAAATCGAGTTCCAAGCCGTAGCGCGCCTCATCCCAGTAGATCGAATGAATCAAGGAATCCATTGCATGGCGGGTTTTAGGTAAATCCTGTGGCTCGACCCAAATCTGCAAGAGCTTTGAGGCTCCGCTACCCGTTGTGATCTTTTCCTCAAGGGAAACCAACTTACCGGCGACCAAAGCAAATAAATAAGATGGTTTGGGAAACGGATCTTCCCAAACGGCGCTATGCCAACCGTTGGGCAATTCTTCTGTCGCAACCAAATTACCGTTGGCTAGCAATACGGGGAAATCGGCCTTAATCGCACGCAAGGTGACGCGATAGCGTGCCATCACGTCTGGGCGATCTAAAAAATAAGTGATCTTCCGAAAACCTTCTGCCTCGCATTGCGTAAAAAAATTACCATTCGATACATACAAGCCCATCAGGGAGGTATTTTTTTCGGGCACACAAACGCAAATGATTTCCAGCGTGAAGGGTTCAGTACCATTACCAGGCAGTGAGCGAATTGTGAGCGTTTCAGGAGTTAATTCAAAATGGCGGTGTGGCGTGCCATTGATGCGCAAACTCATGAACTCAAGGTCGTGTCCATACAGAACAAGAGAGCTTGCTTGAACTGATGTATTAGCAAAACTGGGGAGTACCTCAATGCGGCTTTTAACAACTGTCTTGGCGGGATCAAGGGCGATGTCTAGATCGACTTGCCCAAACAAAAATGGGGGCGGGCAATACGCAAGGCGCTGAAAGGATGGGGCGAGGTCGGTTTTCATATTCTGATTTTATGCCCTTGCAGTGAAGTGCATTAACCGTACAGCAGGGTCAGAATACCAATCGCAATAAATACGACTGCTGCCACGGTATGCACCCATTTAATTGGCACGCGGTTCGTAAATTTAGTCCCAATCCATACGGCGGGTGCATTGGCGAGCATCATGCCTAGGGTAGTACCAATGGTGACCGCAATGACGTCGTCGTAGCGTGCGCCAAGGGCGATCGTGGCAATTTGGGTCTTATCGCCCATCTCTGCCATAAAAAATAAACTGCTGGTGAGCAGAAAAACAGGCCAAGCCGCATTTTTAACCCGAGTATCCCCGGCTTCATCGAGGCGATCTGGAATTAAAAGCCAGAAACCAATGGCTAAAAAGCCCACGCCCAAAATCCAGCGAAGCACATCTGGACTCAAAAAGGCAGCAATGACATGGCCGAAATAAGCCGCGCAGGCATGATTGGCCAATGTGGCGATGAGTATTCCTGCAATAATGGGTAATGCCTGACGGGGATAGCGGGCTGCCAGCATCAAGGACAAAAGCTGGGTTTTATCCCCCATTTCAGCAAGTGCAACCACCCCAGTGGAGAGAAATACCGCAGAAAAGTCCATTTAGCCCAGTTATTTAGTTAATTACTATCGATAACGTTAATTAATACAATTTGGCTATTGAAAAACAAGCCCCTAAACTAAGGGTAATCCCAAATACCAGCGGTAAGCATAGCAACTTACCAGATAGAACCAATCAATATAAATGAGGAAGTAAATGAGCACACGCGAAGGTAGTTTAGAGGCCCCAACCCG
>CANGWV010000038.1 GCA_947457875.1 Burkholderiaceae bacterium | reverse complement strand
GGTTTGGCTGCTTCGTTCCCGACCTGACCAGGTTACCAAGCCACCATGCGAGGAGGCCCGTCCACAATCATTTTAGCCCTTGTTAGAATAGACGCATGACAACATTGGCACTGGCCCGTTCGTGGCGCCCCAAATCCTTCCCTGAGCTTCTGGGCCAAGACCACGTCGTTAAGGCCTTGACCCATGCCCTTGACCAAGGGCGCCTGCACCACGCCTGGCTCTTTACCGGAACACGGGGGGTAGGTAAAACCACCATCGCCCGCATTCTGGCAAAAGCCCTCAATTGCATCGGGCCAGATGGCCAAGGCAAGATGACCTCCCAGCCCTGCGGAAAATGCGCAGCCTGTCTTGAGATTGATGCAGGGCGCTACGTTGACTATATTGAAATGGACGCCGCCAGCAACCGCGGCGTTGATGAAATGGCCCAGCTATTAGAGAAGGCATCGTATGCCCCCAGCAATGGCCGCTTTAAGGTCTACATGATTGACGAAGTCCACATGCTGACCAACCATGCCTTTAATGCCATGCTTAAGACCTTAGAAGAGCCGCCCGAGCATGTGAAGTTCATCTTAGCAACCACTGATCCACAAAAAATACCAGTCACCATATTGTCGCGCTGCTTGCAGTTCAACCTCAAGCAAATGCCAGTGCCTTTAATCGTGGAGCACTTGCAGACCGTTCTCGCCGCCGAAAAAGTCGAATCCGAAATCGGCGCGCTACGGGTATTAGCAAAAGCAGCGCAAGGCTCGATGCGCGATGCACTTTCACTCACCGATCAAGCGATTGCCTATGCCGCTGGAACCGTGACCCAAGAGTCGGTGCGCAATATGCTGGGAACGCTCGATGATGCCTATTTAATACAAGTACTCGATGCACTGGCCAATAAAGACGGCGCAGCCCTCGTAGCAGTTGCCCAAGAGATGGGTGAGCGCAGCATGTCTTTCTCATTAGCATTGCAAGACATGGCAAGCCTTCTGCAAAAGATAGCGAGCGCTCAAGTCGTTCCCGAATCCGTTTTAGATGATTGGCCAGAAGCAGCCGAGATCCGCCGCTTAGCAACGGTCTTTACTAAAGAAGAAGCTCAGCTCTTTTATCAAATTGCGATTACTAGCCGCCCCGATTTATCGCTCGCACCCGATGAGCAGACGGGTTTCTCAATGGCACTTCTGCGCATGCTGGCTTTTCGGCCGGGAAGTGCAGGCTCAGGATCAAACCAAACAGTAGGTGGCGGTAGCACTGCTGCAGCTTCTACCCCTGCATCGACCCAAAGCACTAGCAAGTCAGCCTCAGCTACTCCAGCTGCCGCTAAGCCAGCGGCTAATCCAGCTTCAGCTAAGCCTGCAGTCAGCTCAGCCGCTGCAGCAACTCCAGCAGCCGCGCCTAAGGTAGTAACTTCGGCAGCAACATCGGCACCCACATCCCCCGCAGTCGCATCGAGCAGCGAGCGCCCTGATTGGCACAGCTTGATGCGCGCACTGCCGGTACGCGGTTTAGTCCAGCAATTGGCGCACCAGACTGAATTGCAAGACTGGATGGATTCCCCGCAAGGTGTGAAAGCTACGGTGATAACCAGCTTGCCGCAGTTAGCCAGCGTAGATAGCGTTGGCCGCTTAGGTGAAGCGCTAAGCGTTTACTATGGAAAAAAAGTACAGATCGCGATCGTGGAAGGCGCCGTTGAAAAAACCGTTGCCAAAATTGATGCGCAAGTCCAGAGCGAGAAACGCCAAAATGCCGAAGAGCGGATAGCAGCCGATCCCTTTGTGCAGCAACTCGAACGCGAGTTTGGTGCGAAGGTTGTGAGTGGCTCGGTTCGGCCCGCCTAGAACGAATTTAGCCTGCTGAAACTAGATAGACCTACCGAAGCCAGATTAACTTATCCATATTCAATAGAGGAAACCAAAATGATGAAAGGCAATATTGCGGGCCTGATGAAGCAAGCCCAGCAGATGCAAGAAAACATGAAGCGCGCGCAAGCTGAGCTGGCCAGTATGGAAGTCACTGGACAAGCGGGTAATGGCCTGATTCAGGTAACGGTATCCGGTAAGTACGAACTCAAGCGCGTGCAAATTGCCGAAGGCGCCATGGAAGACCGCGAGATGCTCGAAGACTTGATGGTCGTAGCCTACGCCGATGCATTCAAGCAAGTTGAAGCCGCCAGTGAAAAACTGATGTCCGGCGCAACGGCTGGCATGCCAATGCCCCCTGGCTTTAAGTTACCGTTTTAATGGCCCGTAACGATGTTCCGCAGGATGCGCTGCAGCGTTTAGTTGAAGCACTGCGCGTACTGCCGGGCGTTGGACCCAAGTCCGCACAGCGCATGGCGTTTTATTTGCTGCAACACGATCGCAATGGCGCTGCATTACTCGCCCAGTCTTTGGGTGAGGCAGTCGATAAAGTAGGGCACTGCAGTCGCTGCAATACCTTTTCAGAAACGGCGATTTGTTCTACCTGTGCGGATGGCAGGCGTGACCCTTCCATGCTCTGCATCGTCGAGACCCCAGCCGACCAAGTGATGGTCGAGCAGACCCTCAGCTTTAAAGGCAATTACTTTGTACTCATGGGCCGCATCTCACCGCTCGACGGTATGGGCCCTACGGAAATTCATTTTGATCGGCTCTTGGCGCGGATTGAGAACCCCGATACTGGTCTTGCCGTACGTGAAGTCGTGCTGGCCACGAATTTCACGAGCGAAGGCGAGGCAACTGCCCATTACATTGGTGAGGTCCTTAAATCCAAGGGCATTAAGGTCACCCGCATTGCCAGGGGCATACCAGTGGGCGGAGAGCTCGAGTACGTTGATGCTGGCACTCTTGCCCGTGCCCTGATGGATCGGCGCGCCGTCGGCTAGTCCCCGTATTTAATAAATTAGCTTAGTGCATTCACCTTAGTAAATCACCTTAGTAAATTAAGTACATTCATTCGCCTGGGTGGCATTGGCGGCATTTCTTTAAATCGCCACATGCCTATGCTAGGGTTGCGGTATTCCAGATCGATTGCACCCATGTATTTTCTAAACCGCCCCATATACGCTCAACTGTTTCTGTGCTGCTGTATTAGCGCAGGAGGCAGTAATGCCTTTGCGATTGCACCAGTCGATAGTGAGCCGGTGGTGGATAGCACGATGCCGCTGATGGGCGAGACTGAGCGCTGGAGCATTCATGGGCAGGCGACCTACATGCTGCAGCAACGCAATAACTTTAATTCCCCCTACGCTGGTCAAAATAGCCTCTTGAACAAATCGGCCAGTCCTGCCGAAGCCTATTCCTTGAGTGCGACGGCATTTATTGGCACGCGACTGTGGCAAGGGGCCGAGGTGTACTGGAATGGTGAAATGTTTCAAGGCTCGCCCTTTGATGGGCACCTCACTGGCGTAGGCGGTGTGTATAACGGTGAGTTACAAAAAGGAGCTTACACACAGCCCGTCTTTTACACCGCCCGGGCTTTTCTGCGGCAAACCATTGGCCTTGGCGGTGGTCAAGAACACATCGCGGGCGAGGCCAATCAATTAGCGGGTAATTTAGATAAGAACCGCGTGGTGATTAGCTACGGCAAGATAGCGACGCTGGATTACTTTGATGACAATGCCTACAGCCACGACCCACGTACCGATTTTCAGAATGCGTCAATCTTTTCGATGGGCGCCTATGGTTATGCTGCGGATACCAAGGGCTATACCTACGGCGCTGTAGTCGAGTGGTATCAAGCCAATTACATTTTGAAGGCAGCCCGTTTGGCTTTGCCAACCGTGCCCAATACCGCGCAGCTCGATTACTCTCTTTCCAAAGACTATAGCAATCAAGTGGAGCTGACGCGCACGCATGCGATTAATGGACGCGATGGCGCGGTGCGGGGATTGTTCTTTCAGCAGCACGCCTTTATGGGTACCTATCAAAACGCCCTGAGGTTTGCACAGCAAACCAACACTACGCCGCCGAACCTTATTAATGTGCGGCAAGCCTCCACCAATACATGGGGCTATGGTTTCAACTTCGATCAAGCGCTCAGTCAAGACATCGGTATCTTTGGCCGCTGGAGCTGGAACCCCGGCGCTGCCGAAACCCAAACCCTGGACATTAGCAAATCGCTTTCAGGCGGCGTGAGCGTGAAGGGCGCTTCATGGTCTCGGCCATATGACACCCTTGGAGTTGGCTTTGCCGTCAATGGCATTTCATCAACGCAAATTAGCTATTTGCAAGACGGTGGCATGACGACCTTTATTGGCGACGGCAAACTCAGTTACAAGCCAGAACAGGTGATCGAGACCTATTACAGCGTCAAGGCCTATAAAGCGCTGTTTATTTCCCTGAACTACCAGCGGATCGCCAACCCAGCCTATAACGCAGCGCGGGGCCCAGTCAATATTGTCGGCGTACGGGCGCACGTCAGTATTTAGGCTGTAATTCAGTCGTCAACCCCTCCGTTTTTGCTCTTCTGAGCCGGCTAAGACGGGTTTACCCCCTATAATCAAACACCCACATTTCATCGGGTAATAGGGGGCAAGACAGCAATTGAATATTGTGGTAATAAATTTTAGAAGCATGCGATTCCCTCATGCTGTATTGCCCAGCTATCGCAACCGCGCCTGCTTGCTCGCACTTGCGTTTCTTTGTTGTGCTGCTTGTACTAATGTCCTTGCTCAAGCGCCATCGCTCCCACGGGAAACCTCCGTTACGGTGAGTCCCGCACAAAATACTGTACCCAATGCAGCATCCAATCCAGTAACCGCTCCCCCAATTATTGGGCTTAGCACTGCCCCCAATATCACCGCTGCCAATACGAGAGCAGCTGCGCCGAGCGAACTTGATTTACGTCAGCTGTGGTCTGAACTCAAACTCAATAATCCGCAGCTCGCAGCGCTGCGCGAGTCTTACTTTGCTGCCAAAGCCACCGTGCCACAAATTGCAGCACCTGCGAATCCACAAGTGGGCTTAGTGTGGTCTGGCATGCCAGCGAACTCGCCTTTGGCATTGGGCGGCGCCAATACGCCAACTAGCCAGTACCCCAACGGCATTAGTAATAACAACGCCATCTCCTTTGCTCAGCCCTTTCAGTTTCCGGGTAAGAAAAGTCTGGCTGCCGACATCGCCGACACCAATGCAGAAGCGCTCTTGGCCCAAAGCGAATCGACTTACCTGCAATTGGGAGCGCAGTTATCTAGTTTGTATTATAGCGCCTTGGCATCGCAAAAACAGCTAACCGTTTTAAGGGAATCGGTCACCCGTTTAGAAATGATTAAGAACGTCGCCAAAGCCCGATATGCCAATAATGCAGCAGCCTATGTGGAGTTTTTAAATGCCCAGGTGGCGCAAAGCGCAGCAGAAGCAGATCAGTTTGCGCTCGATCGCCAATTGCAAGTGGCAATCAAGAACATCAATGCCTTAATCGGGCGCCACTCGCGTGAGCAATTATTGCTGCGGGGCGATGCCCGCCTCACCTTGAATAGCGTACCCAGTTTGCTTGAGCTAGAAGACTATGCCGAGACCAGTCATCCGCTACTCAAGAGTTCCGCCTTGCAACTGGACGCCGCCAAAAAAGGAGTCAGCCTTGCTAAAAAAGCCTACTTACCGGATTTCCAGGTAATTGGATCTTCGTACACACCGCGCGGTCCGTTTGCTGCGAATAACGGCGCGCTGTTTTATCAGTTTGAGCTGGACATTGTGATCCCACTGTATTTCTTTACCAAAGAAAAGTATGGGGTAGAGCAAGCCAGGCGCAATCAAGCCTCGCTCGAAGCCAGCAACATTGCCAGTCGCCAGCAAGTGGTGTTGGCTGTGAATACGGCCTACGCCAATTACGAACAAGCCAAAAATCAGGTGCAGTTCTTGCGTGATCGCCAAGTACCGCAGGCTGATGCCGCGTATAAGGTGGGCTTAAACCAATACGCCAACAATGGCCAAGGATTTAATGACGTGCTAACGGCGCAAACGCAATTGCGTTTGCTTGAAATTCAGTTGGCCTTGGCACAAAGTGCATTACTGCAATCGCAAGCGACTGTACTCGCAGCCGCGGGTAAAGAACCGTTTTAAGGACATCGTTTGAAAGATCAATTTCGCACCGGAACAAAAAAGGCGGCAGAGCAGTTTGCACGACTACGTGAAAACCTGGCCGCACTCTACTGGAATCGCTCACCCGAGCAGCGTCAGCGGATTCGGCAGGCAGCGGTTGCTTTTGCGATTTTGTCCCTCGGTATTGTGCTGGGCAGGCTGACGGACATCAATCGGGATGTGCAAATCGATAAGTCCGACAAGACCTTGAAGGTAGAAAAGAATGGCACTCTAGAACTCAAGTTGCCGGGCGTTACCTTAAACCCCGAAATTTATGTCTTTAAGGAAGCCAAAACATCCGAAGTGCCCATTGAAATTAAAGTGCCAGGGCGCCTTGCGTTCAATGCTGAAAAATCCAAGGTGATCTCGGCGCGGGTATCAGGACGGGTAGAGCGGATCTTTGCCTTTGATGGGGCTGCCGTGAATCTGGGTTCACCGATTTTAGAAATGTATAGCCCGGAATTTAATTCAGCCCAGCAAGAGTATTTGCTAGCGAGTAGAACGGTGGGCATTCTGTCTAAAAATCAGGCCATGAGCGATTTAATGCTGGATGCCAAAATGACCCAAGATGCAGCGTCCAATCGCCTGCGCAATCTCGGTGTATCGGATCAAGAGATAGCGCAGCTTAGAGTAAGTCAAAAAGTGCAGGCGAATTTGCTGATTCGCTCACCCATACAAGGGGTGGTGACCAAACGCAATATTGAACCGGGCGCAGTGGTGAACAGTGGTGATGTGCTGGCTAGTCTGGCCGATCCAAAAGCCTTGTGGTTTTTGGGGAATGTATTTGAGAAGGACATCCGTCTTTTATCGAGTGGCCAGCAACTGATTCTAAAAACCGAGGCCTATCCCGATCAGGTATTTATCGCCAAAACCAATTACCTTGCTCCCAGTGTTGATCCAGAAACGCGGGCTTTACTCATTCGTGCCGATGTCAGCGATACGGATGGTTTATTGCGCCCCGATATGTTTATGTCGGCCAAGCTCTTGGTTGGCAAAGGGCTTGCTGTAGTGGTGCCGCAATCGGCGATAGTGCGCATACGGGAGATGCGCTATGCGATTGTGCAGGTGGCGCCCGATACCTTCCGCCGACTTCTAGTGAAAGGCTATGACTTAGACGGTAAACGCTTTGCAATTACCGATGGCCTCGCCCCTGGCTTAATGGTACTAACCGATGGCGCGGTATTGCTCAACGATCGCTTTGCGAAGTTAGAAGACTAAGTGAGTCAATTTACTTCCTTCATTCGGGGCGTTTTAGAAAAACGCGTCTTGGTGATCGTCGGCTCCATCGTGCTCTTGGCCTTGGGTATCAATAGCCTCAGTAAATTACCGATACAGCCATACCCGGGTGTTGCCCCTTTAACGATTCAAGCGATTTCGCAGTGGCCGGGTAGAAGTACGACGGAGGTGGAGCAGCAAGTCACCATCCCGGTTGAAAATGCCTTGGCTGGAATTCCGGGGCTGCAGGCCTTTCGTTCGGTCTCGCTCTTTGGCTTATCGGTCGTTACCCTCAAATTCAATGACACGGCCGATCCCTTTAAAGCGCGGCAAACCTTCATTGCCAATTTGGCTAACGCCAATTTGCCCACTGGTGTTGTCTCCAGCATTAGCCCAGACTCGGATGCTACTGGTGAGATCATGCGTTATGAGGTGCACTCGGACTACGCATCCTCGGCTGAACTCAAAACCCTGCAAAACTACGAAATTTACAAAGAGCTCAAGCAAACCCGCGGCGTTGCGGACGTATCTTCGTTCGGCGGTAAGGTACGCCAATACCAAGTGATCGTGACGCCAGAGAGCCTGCAATCGAAGGGAATCTCGATTACCCAGTTGATTGCCGCCATTACCAGTTCCAATAGCAATATGGGCGGCGGCTTATTACCGAGTGGCGAGCAGCAGTTTGTGGTGCGCGGTGTAGGTTTACTCAAGAACATCGATGACATCAAGCAAGTCGTTATTACGACCAATAATGGTGTACCGGTACGGGTGGGCGATGTGGCCACGGTACAAATTGGCAATGCGCCGCGCCTCGGTTTGTTTCAGTTCAATGAGAACCCGGATTCTGTGGAGGGCATTATTTATCTGCGCCGCGGTGAAAACGCCACGGAAGTATTGGCGCGGGTACGTGACACCGTCCACAACATCAATAAACAAATTCTGCCACCCGGCATTGAAGTGCGGCCGTTTTATGACCGCCAAGTATTGCTCGACATTACCGTTGGTACGGTCAAGCACACCCTGTTCTTTGGCATCACCTTGGTGCTTGCCATTCTGTATATCTTTTTGGGTAATCTGCGCGCCGCTGCGGTGGTAGCTGCGGTGATTCCATTGGCACTGTGCGTAGCCTTCATTCAGATGCACATTTGGAGCGTACCGGCAAACCTCATTTCCTTAGGGGCGATTGATTTTGGTGTGATTGTTGATGCTGCCGTCATTCTGACGGAAAACGTGATGCGGCACTTGGAGAAGGGCGGCAAGCGCCTTAACCAAGCCATTATTCTAGCCACCAGCGAAGTGCAGCGGGCAATGATCTATTCCACCGGCATCATCATCGTGGCCTACTCGCCGCTATTCTTTATGGGCGGGGTCGAGGGCATCATCTTTAAGCCAATGGCCTTTACGATGGGCTTTGCCTTAATCGCTGCGGTGATTTTGAGCCTGACCTTTTTACCGGCCATGATTTCTTTGATCTTTGGCGAGACCATGGGCCATAAGCCACCGAGTTTTATCACCCGTTTGATTGAGGCCTACAAACCTTTATTGCGCCGCTGGATGGATCGCCCCAGAACGATTGTGGCAGTCGCGGTCTTTATTCTTGGACTCACCTTGCTGAGTGTCACGCGTTTGGGTACGGCTTTTTTACCGACCCTGGAAGAAAACAATATTTGGTTGCGAGTCACGCTGCCCAACACGGTCGACCTCGACTACTCAATTAAAGTCGCCAATCAATTGCGCGAGAATTTCATTAAACAACCAGAAATCGATAAGGTGGCGGTGCAAATTGGCCGGCCTGATGATGGCACGGACTCCACTGGCGTGTTTAATATCGAGTTTGGTCTGTATTTGAAGTCGCCTGATAAGTTGCCAAAGGGAAGCAGTAAGAAGGAACTGATTCATAAACTGGAAGGTGTTCTGAATCAAATCCCTGGCGCCAATTACAGCTTTTCCCAATACATTCAGGACAACGTCAATGAGGCGCTCTCCGGTGTGAAGGGGGAGAACTCCGTCAAAATCTACGGCGCTGATTTAGAAGTACTCGATGCCAAAGCCAAAGAAGTACTCGAGCAAATTAGGCATGTCCGCGGTGTAGCCGACGAGGGCATTCTAAAAGAGCTGGGTCAGCCCACACTGAATATTCAGATTGATCGGGAACGCGCAGCAAGGTATGGCATTAATGTCAGCGATATTCAGACGGTGGTGGCGAACGCCATTGGCGGCGCTGCAATAACCAACTTACTCGAAGACGAAAAGACCTTTGGTATTGCCGTACGCCTGAGTGAGGCCAGTCGCAATGATGTGTCGGACATATCGCAATTGCTGGTCGATACCCCCGGCGGAAAACGAATACCCCTTTCCATGGTGGCCAAAATTGAACTCAGCGATGGACCGTTCTTTATCTACCGTGAAGCAGGTAAGCGTTACATTGCGATTAAATTCAGTGTGCGCGGAAGAGACTTGGGCAGTGCGGTGGAGGATGCCCAATTCTTAGTTGAACAAAATGTGGTGTTGCCAGCAAATTACTCGATCAGCTGGGATGGCCAATTCAATCAAATGAAACAGGCACAGAGCAAGTTGATGGTGATCGTGCCTTTAGCGTTGCTGGGAATCTTCCTACTGCTGGTCAGCGCCTTTGGTAATTTCCGGGATGCGGTGATTGTCATGATCAATGTGCCCTTTGCTGCCATTGGCGGGGTAATCGCGCTGCATTTGGCGGGCGAGACCCTCAGCATCTCCGCATTCTTTGGCTTTTTATCGCTCTTTGGTATTGCCATTCAGGATGGGGTGATCCTCATCTCGTTTATTAACAAGACCGTAGCCAATGAACATGGCGCCATGAAGGACTCGATGGTGGAGGGCGCCACTTTGCGTGTCAGACCTGTATTAATGACTGCCATGCTATCGGGTTTTGGATTACTGCCTGCCGCACTCTCGACATCGATTGGCTCAGAGGCCCAGCGCCCCTTGGCACTCGTGATTGTGGGCGGCATGGTAACCACCACGATTCTGACCCTACTGGTGTTGCCGGTCATTTACGGCTGGTTCCGTTGCCGGAGTCTGCCAGCCCCCGCCAAAGTCTCGGTATCATGAGGTATGGCTACCTCTTTTCCTTCCGGCGACACCACGTTGCCCCACATTCTGATCTCCAATGACGATGGCTATTTAGCCCCTGGCTTACTGGCTTTAGTCAATGCAATCCGCCCCTTGGGCCGCATTACGGTGATTGCACCGGAGCAAAACCACAGTGGCGCCTCCAATTCCTTAACGCTGTCGCGTCCTTTGTCGATTCACCGGATTGCTGGCGGTGAGCGCGATGGCTTTGTCTTTATTAATGGCACGCCAACCGATTGCGTGCACATTGCCATGACGGGTTATTTAGACCATCGCCCCGATTTAGTGGTATCTGGCATTAATCAAGGCGAGAACATGGGTGAGGATGTGCTCTATTCGGGTACGGTTGCTGCAGCAGTGGAGGGCGTCATGTTTGGCGTACCTGGCATTGCGTTTTCGCAAACCGATCGGGGCTGGGCCCGCATTGAGGATGCAGCAAAAGCAGCGCATGACATTGTGGCGCAAATGCTGGCGCACCCCATGCCAAAAAATCCACAGCAGGCTGATGGCGCAGCCACCTTGCTGAACGTCAATATTCCCAACCGGCCGTATGAAGAGCTCAAGCGCTGGCGGGTTACGCGCTTAGGTAATCGCCACCACTCACAGCCGGTTGTTGTGCAAAACAACCCACGCGGCGACAAGATTTACTGGATTGGCGCTGCTGGCGATGCCAAGGATGATTCGGCTGGCACGGATTTTCATGCGATTAATGAGGGTTGCATCTCGATTACGCCGATGCAACTGGATCTTACTGACCACGCCCGTCAAAAAGCAATGGGCGCAGACGGCTGGAACCGCGATTGAAGTCGGTCTCTGCTGATCGGTTTGCTGGACACCGGCAAGCGCTTGCTACCAAGGTAGCGATGGCTGGCGTTAAGCATGCCAAAACCTTAGACGCGATTGCAACCGTGCCACGCCATGCTTTTATGGATGCAGGCCTCCATCCCCAAGCCTACGAAGATTCTGCATTACCAATTGGGCATCAGCAAACCATTTCTAAGCCATCGGTGGTGGCGCGCATGATTGAGCTCTTGCACAAATCAAAACAGCCCCTGAGTAAAGTCCTTGAAATCGGTACGGGCTGCGGATACCAAGCCGCCGTATTGAGCCTCTTGGCCGATGAGGTGTATTCGATTGAGCGCATTCGGCCGCTGCATGATTTAGCCCGCGATAATTTAAGGCCATTTCGGATTAAAAATCTCCGACTGATTTATGGGGATGGCATTTTGGGGCTTCCCCAAGCTGCCCCGTTTGATTCGATCATCCTTGCTGCGGCAGGTTTGGGTATTCCCGATGCGTTACTGGATCAGCTCGCTATTGGCGGGCGTTTGGTTGCGCCTGTAGCGCGCAATGCAAAAGAGCAGCAATTGCTCCTGATTGAGCGGGTGAGCTCCCACCGTTATCAGCGCACGGCCCTAGACGATGTCTTTTTTGTGCCTTTACAATCAGGGGTAGTATGAAAAAAACTAGCCCATTCTGGAACGCCCCATCGATCTGCAGCAAGGTGCCTGCTCGGCTGGCATTGATACTGCTTAGCTCCACCGTATTGCTATCGGCTTGCAGCACCCCACGTACGACGCCCGCAACCGTGATCGACCGTTCGCGTTCAGAATCCGCTTCATCTGCCGCACCCACAGCCAGCATTCCAACGCCGCCCGGGTATTACCGTGTGAAGCGGGGCGATACCTTAATTCGGATCGCGCTGGATCAAGGGCAGTCTTATCGCGATATCGTGCGCTGGAACAACCTTACTGATCCCAACCTGATTGAAGTCGATCAGTTATTGCTAGTAAGGCCACCTGCAAACGCAATGACGGTAAAACCCTTGACGTCTGCAGCTGCCACACCCGCTCCGCAAAGAATGGCGGAGCAGCGCACGGCGCCTCCACCAGAACCAAAGATTGAAGCGGTTAAACCCGATGCACCGCCGCCAGGCATTCGCTTGTCGTGGCCAGCCAAAGGCAAGGTAGTCGAAGACTTTATGGATGGCAAAAATAAAGGCATCGATATTGCCGGCAAATTGGGTGATCCCATTCAGGCAGCGGGTGATGGCCGTGTTGTCTATGCCGGCAATAGTCTGCGCGGCTACGGTAATTTAGTGATCGTGAAGCACGACAATACTTACCTCACCGCCTATGCCCACAATCGCAACTTGCTAGTCAAAGAGGGCGATGCGGTGCGCAAAGGGCAAACCATTGCCGAAATGGGCGATACCGATGCCAACTCCGTGCGACTGCACTTTGAGTTGCGCGTGAATGGCAAGCCCGTCGATCCGCTGCCCTTCCTGCAGTAACCTAAGGTGGCATGACAACCGTTCTGGTATTTGATATTGAGACCATTCCGGATGTAG
>CANGWV010000037.1 GCA_947457875.1 Burkholderiaceae bacterium | reverse complement strand
TCATCATGAAAATCGTAGCTTTTGAAAGAAGCGTACAGGGAACGGGTGCGAGCCGCCGCCTGCGCAACTCCGGTAAAACTCCGGGCATTATTTACGGCAGCAAAAACAAGCCTGAGGTCATCGAACTTGACCACAACGCTCTGTTCCATGCTCTCCGTAAAGAATCATTCCATTCGTCCATTTTGGACCTTGAAGTGGGTGGTAAGTCACAAAAAGTATTACTGCGTGACTATCAAATGCATCCATTTAAGCCCCTGGTTTTGCACATTGATTTTCAACGCGTTTCAGCGACTGAGAAAATCCATATGCGCATTCCATTGCACTTTACCCACGCTGAAGAATCGGCCGCAGTCAAACTCGGCGGCGCCATCATCAGCCACATTGCAAATGACATTGAAGTGACCTGCTTGCCAGCTGACTTGCCAGAGTTCATTGAAGTCAACCTGAGCAAAATTGAAGTAGGTCATTCGATTCATGCTAAGGACGTAGCCTTGCCTAAAGGTGTTTCTTTAGTCTTGCACGTGGAGCAAGAGAATCCAGTACTGGTTAACGCACGTATACCAACCGTCAAGGCTGAGCCTGTGGAGGCTGCTGTTGCGGCGCCTGCAGCAGCGCCAGCGGATGCGGCAAAAGAAAAGGATGCAAAAGCGTAATTCTGCTTTGGTATTCAATTTAGAAAGCCCGCTTCTGCGGGTTTTCTTTTTTGTAAGTAATACTGTATAAACCTTCCAGCCTCTAATACACTTTGGATCATGATCAGATTAATTGTTGGCCTTGGCAATCCAGGCAGCAAACACGAAACCGATCGGCATAATGCTGGATTTTGGTTTGTGTCTCTGCTGGCAAAGCAGGCTAGCGTGACACTCGAGCAAGAAAAACGCTTTCATGGAAAGGTAGCTAAGGCACCACTGTATGGGCGCGATATATGGCTTTTGCAACCCGATACATTTATGAATCTCAGCGGTCAATCGGTGGGCGCATTATGCCGTTTTCATCAGATTCAGCCAGACGAAATCCTCGTCGTACACGATGAGCTCGACCTCAAAGCAGGGGTTGCGCGCCTAAAGTTTGCTGGCGGTACAGGCGGACACAATGGCCTGAAAGACATTCAGGCTCACCTGTCTAGCCTAGATTACTGGCGCCTGCGCATCGGCATTGGCCACCCCCGTGATCTCCCCGGCCGCCTGATGGATGTTGCCGACTACGTTCTGCGTAAGCCACTTCTAGAAGAGCAGATTCAGATTGATGCGGCCTTATCTCGATCGCTGGATGCGATGCCTTTGTTTTTAAAAGGCGAGGCCGCAACTGCGGTGAAGGACCTGCATTCGAGCTGTTAACAGCGGAGGTCGGTCTTTTATGCTGCCTTAGATGCCGTTAGGCGCTGGTACTTTTGCATCAGATCGTCACGTGTTTCAACATAATCGGGATGCAACGGAATGCAGTCGACGGGACAGACTTGCCGGCACTGCGGGGCATCAAAATGGCCTACGCACTCCGTGCACTTGTTAGGATCAATTTGGTAAATCTCAATCCCCATAAAAATCGCATCATTAGGGCACTCGGGCTCACAGACGTCGCAATTAATGCATTCGTCGGTAATCAATAAGGCCATACGCTTATTTGCCTTCGCGCTTCATAGCGGCGGTTTTTTGTAACAGCCATTTTTCAACCGATGGAAAAACAAACTTACTCACATCACCGCCCATGGTGGCGATTTCACGAACAAAGGTGCCCGAGATAAACTGATACTGATCCGACGGCGTTAAGAACAGGGTCTCAACATCAGGCAAGAGATAGCGATTCATACCAGCCATTTGAAACTCATACTCAAAATCAGAGACTGCCCGCAAACCACGCACAATCACACGCGCCTGGTGCTCGCGTGCAAAGTCTTTCAAAAGGCCCGTAAACCCGGCAATCTTAACGTTGGGATAGTGACCGAGGACTTCTTTCGCAATCGCAATGCGCTCTTCTAAATCAAAAAATGGGCGCTTGCTGCGGCTATCAGCTACGCCCACAATCAGCTGACTAAAAATACTGGAGGCGCGACGCACTAAATCCTCGTGGCCTCGCGTCAAGGGATCAAACGTTCCAGGGTAAACAGCAATCGTCATACATTCATCTTTCGCTCTAACTGCGGATTGCCAAAGTTTAGTCCTTTCTGAGCTGAAATAGGAGTGCTTTTACTTGGCCTGCGGTCATTTCTTTGCAACATTGCCATTGGGGTATCAGGCTATTTAGCGCTGCTAAATCGCAGCCGACGGCAGTCTCAATGTAGATTTGGCCGCCGTTGCTGCCATCGCAGACGCGCCCCGCCTCCTGAACGGAGGACTCCAGAGCAACACGATCGTCAAATGGGGGGTCTAGAAAAACCAGGTCCCATGAAGCATTCGCCTGTCTTTTTAGAAAGCCCACGCCATCGCCAGGTACCAAGTCAATTGAAGCCTCAACGGGAAAAGACTGCAGATCGCTTAAGTTCGATCGCAAATTGGCAAAGGCAGTTTTATCGCGCTCGATTAAGGTAACCGTACTTGCGCCCCGCGATACGGCCTCAAAGCCAAGGGCTCCAGCTCCGGCGAATACATCTAAACAACGCAAGCCATCTAGATTTTGACCC
This sequence comes from Burkholderiaceae bacterium, assembly GCA_947457875.1. Lineage (GTDB taxonomy): Bacteria > Pseudomonadota > Gammaproteobacteria > Burkholderiales > Burkholderiaceae > Polynucleobacter. Next base: position 10,150 of record CANGWV010000037.1, on the reverse strand, counting down.
AACCAGTTAAAGAGGGTTTCCCGAACCCGATCGGTGGTCGGGCGCAATCCAGGAGAATCAATCACCTTGATCAAGCGACTACGCCAAACCCCACCGATGATGCGTATTTTTTTCGGCTGCATCGACTACCGCATTGTTTACTTATTAATCCCAACCACGACAATTTGCATTCGGTTCATATCCAAATGCCGCTGAAAGGCCGCACGTATTTGATTGAGCGTTACTGCCTCAACTTGCTTGGTCCAAGTTTCCATCGTATTGAGTGGTAAGTCATTCCATGTAATGCCAGATAAGTTATCCAGTAACTTTCGATTACTGTCTAGTCGCAATGGATAGCCATTAACTAAATTGGATTTAGCGGCCAGCAATTCTTCTTCAGTTGGGCCATCTGCAATAAATTGACTAATCGTTTTCTGCATTACTTCTAAACCCAAAATAGCTTGGTCTTTTTTCGTTTGCATACCTGCTTCAAAAAAGCCCGCATCCTTGCCAGGCGCAAAATAGCTATTAATGCTGTAAGCAAGGCCGCGCTTCTCCCGAACCTCAGCCATTAAACGGGATACAAATCCGCCGCCGCCCAAAACGTAATTTCCAACCAGTAGCGGGAAAAAATCCGGATTGTTTCGCGTAATGGCCGTCATGCCCATTGCAATATGGGCTTGCTGTGTATCAAACGGAATCCGTACTTCGCGCTGACTTAATGGCCCCTGGGGAGTTTGCTGCATGATGGGCAACGGAGCAATAGCCGGGCCAGATTGTGGCAAACCTGCCAATAAGGTCTGGGCAATGGCATTGGCCTGCGAGCGATCCAAGTCACCCACAATATTGATAGTGATGCGATCACCGCGATACAAGTTAGCATGAAATTTCTGTAAATCAGCAGTGGTGATTGCGGCTACTGATTTTGGTGTCGGAAAGTGGGCCAGCGGATACTTTCCATAAACGGCTTTGCGCAAGTTTTGCTGCAAGATGGTTTCTGGCTTGGTTTGGGCTTCGAGTAGTGCGGTAATCAGCCGCTGCTTTTCACGATCAAGGACTTTACTGTCATAACTCGGCTTTGCCAAGATCATTGAAGCCAACTGCACAACCCGCTCACGCAAATCAGTCCGGCTTAGGCTCCGTATTCGCAATACGGTACGCTCACCGCTTGCAACCACACTAATGCTGGCACCGAGATCGGCAATCTGGTCTGCAATTTGCGCCTCACTCAAGCTCGACTTACCGCTGCCAGTACCTAAGGTCAATAGCTGCGCTGTTAAAGCAGCGATACCACTTTTATTTTCAGGATCGTATCGACTACCCGCATCAATCGAGACCTCTACGTCAATAATGGGCAATGACTTGGTTTGAATAAAGTAGGTCTTAGCCCCTTTTACGGTATCCAGGGTTTCAATCGGTAAGATGGCATTGGCGCTGCTAGCAAAAACGAAGCAGGCCAAACCAAAACATTTGATAAAGGCAGACTGAATGCGGGTAATTGGATTCATATTTTTCTCGTTCAGAATGCTTTGTATGGCAACTTAGATGCGCCTCTGGCTTGCGGCTCTAGTGTCGCAATCGTCAGCGTATCGTCTATTAAGTATTTCTTGGCCACTGCTTGCACTTGTTCTGGTGTAACCGCCTGGAGCCGATCCAAGATAGGATCCAGCTGCTTCCATGAGACGCCTGCAATTTCAGAGCTACCAATTTCCATTGCTTGACCAAAAATGGAATCGCGTTTGTAAATTTTGTCAGCTAAGATGCGCACCTGAATACGCTTTAACTCGGCTGCTGTAATCCCTTTTGTTTTAAGCTCGGATAAAACCGACCGAATACCGTTTTCCAGTTGCGCTACCGTTTTGCCTTTTGCTACGGTGCCGAGAATCATAAATAGCTGGGGACCACGGGCAACCATGCCATAACCTGCATCAATCGTATTGGCTATTCGGTCTTGCTTTACAAGGGTTCGATTCAGTCTTGCATTGTCATAACCATCAAGGACTGCTGCCAATAAAGCGAGTGCATATGGCTCGTAGTCTTCGATTTTTGCAGGGTCAATGTGCGGCACTTTCCAGGCCATCGCTAATTGAGGCGTATCAGCAGGAGCTTTCACAACAACCTGCTTAGTGCCGCGCTGAGCTGGCTCGATTTGTGGCTTACGAACAGGCAACTCGCGTGCGTTTAACTTTCCATACGTTGCTTCAGCGAGGGCTCGTACTTTTTCTGGATCAACATCGCCGGCAATCACAACCGTTGCATTGTTTGGCGCATACCAATCGCGGTACCACTGACGTGCATCATTGGGAACCATATTTTCTAAATCATTCATCCAGCCAATAATGGGGTGACGGTAAGGCGTTGCTTTATATGCCGTTGCCATGAGGTTTTCATAGAGCAAGCCTGAGGCCTTATCTTCTGTCCGCAACCTACGTTCTTCCATGACCACCTGAATTTCCTTGGCGAATTCCGCATCATCAAAATTGAGGTTATTCATGCGATCTGCTTCGAGGCGCATAACTTCAGCTAATTTACTTTTCTCAATTTGCTGAAAATAGGCGGTGTAGTCCATGGAAGTGAAGGCATTCTCGCGGCCACCGATTGCAGCAACCCGCTTTGAAAAATCACCGGATTTGACGGTTTTTGTTCCCTTAAACATCATGTGTTCGAGTACATGGGCTACGCCCGTACGGCCATTGGTTTCATCCATAGAGCCGGCCTTGTACCAAACCATATGCGCTACTGTGGGGGCGCGATTGTCTTCGCGAACAATTAACTTCAAACCATTAGCCAGCCGATATTCATGGGTCTGCGCGGAATCTGGCTTCACTTGCGCCTGCGCTGGCTGAAATCCAGCCAAGGCCAATTGGCACAGCAATACGAAAACGCCATTGCGTAAGTGGGAAGATTGCATTGACAAGACCGCCATCATGTTAGATTTAATTGATAAGATGCACTTATAGAACTCATATGCCCTTAAATGGATTGTATCGACAATGTTTGGATTACGTAAAACCCTAGGGTCCCTATTTAAATCAAGCCGCACCGATGAGGCATGGTTTGACGCACTTGAAGAGTCACTCATTCAAAGTGATGTTGGCTTACCCACAACGGAACGGCTAATGGAGCAGCTGCGCACTGCCGCCAAATCAGAAAAAGCCGCTTCCCCAGAAGCGCTTCAGGCACTCCTGATTGAGGCTGTTAGCACGCTGCTCTCGACTTTAGAAGCTAATCCCAATCCCCTATTTATGCAATCGGTGCATCGGCCCGAGGTATGGCTCGTGGTTGGCGTGAATGGTGCTGGCAAAACCACGACGATCGGCAAGCTCTGCCATCATTTTCAGTCGCAAGAGCGTGCCGTTCTATTGGCTGCGGGCGATACCTTTCGTGCAGCTGCACGCAATCAGCTCAAAGAGTGGGCTGTGCGCAATGGCGTAGACCTGGTTAGTCAGGAAAGTGGTGATGCTGCGGCTGTGGCGCATGACGCCATCCATGCCGCCATTGCCCGTAAAAGCGATGTGTTGATTATCGATACAGCTGGTCGCCTGGCAACCCAAGATAACTTGATGGAAGAACTTAAAAAGGTCAAGCGCGTGATTGCTAAGGCGCTTCCTGGAGCGCCGCATCAAATCCTCTTAGTCCTGGATGGCAACACCGGCCAAAATGGCATTAGTCAAGTAAAGGCTTTCCACGCCGCCCTAGGCCTCACTGGATTAATCGTAACCAAGCTGGATGGAACAGCAAAGGGTGGGGTGATTTGTGCCTTGGCACAAACCTTCCAAGGGGAGGACAGGCTCCTCATCCTTGCGCTGGGCAAGGGAGAGGGGATTCAGGACCTGGCACCCTTTAATGCGAGGCAGTATGCTACGGAATTATTCAATTAAATCAATAGGTTATAAAATAATGAGTAAATTAGCACTCTCCTAAATAGAGTGCTAAAATGGATCTATTCTTACTACTGATAATCACAAGTTAACAATGGTCCAAAAGAACATATTGAAGTCACCTTTAGCTGCGCCATTTTCGTATCAAGGAAGTATGAGCGCTAGCCTTAGCACATCCATGTTGCCCTCCCTCGGGGTTGGCACATTGGATTCTTATATTGCTTATGTCAATCGCCTGCCCATGCTGAGTGCCGCGGAAGAGTTGCATTTAGCGCAAGAATTTCGACGCACTGAAAGCGTTGATGCCGCGAAGGGTTTAGTTCTCTCCCACCTACGACTCGTCGTGTCGGTTGCACGCCAATACTTGGGCTATGGCATTCCGCATGCTGATCTCATACAAGAGGGCAATCTTGGCCTAATGAAGGCTGTGAAGCGCTATGACCCAACGCAAGGTGCGCGCCTCGTTTCATATGCGATTCATTGGATAAAAGCAGAGATTCATGAATACATTCTAAAAAATTGGCGTCTCGTTAAGCTCGCCACAACCAAAGCGCAGCGCAAATTGTTTTTCAATCTGCGCAGCAACAAGCCAACACTGAATGCACTTAGCGCAACCGAGGTAGAAGCCTTAGCCAAAGCCTTGGATGTAAAAGGCGCAGAGGTGCGTGAGATGGAAATGCGCTTAGCGGGTGGCGATGTTGCTCTAGAAGGCGATGACTCCGACGAGGATACTTACGCACCGATTCAGTGGCTGGCTGATGAGAGCCAAGAGCCAACTCGGGTAATGGCAGCAAACGATGCAAGCCGTTTGCACGGGCCCTTATTGGACCAAGCCTTAAGCAAACTTGATGATCGTAGCCGCGACATTGTGCAGTCGCGTTGGCTTTCCATGGATGCAGAGGGCAATGGCACAAAAACATTGCATGAATTAGCTGCAGAGTATGGCATTTCAGCCGAACGGGTGCGCCAAATAGAAACAGCCGCCCTCAAAAAAATGCGCGGCCTTCTCGAAGCAAAGGCAGCCTAAACTAGCTCCGCTTTATTTATTGCAGAATGTTTTTCAAGTCATGCGCCAAGACTTCAGGGCCTTGGGCATGCTTGATGTAAAGCCGTAGCTGACCATTCTGATCGAATACGTAACTTCCTGCGCTATGGTCCATCGTATAAGAGCCCGGCTTTGATCCGGGTACTTTTTTGTAATAAATTCGAAAATCCTTCGCCACCTTCTCAAGGCCAGCCTCGTCCGCAGGACGAAGGCCAACGAAGCGTGGATTAAATGCAGGTACGTACTGTGCCAAAACATTTGCAGTATCGCGCTCAGGATCGACAGTAATAAAAATGACCTGCACCTTATCGGCTTTTGAGCCGAGTAGTTTAAGCGCCTCATCCATCTCCGTTAAGGTGGCGGGGCACACATCGGGACACTGCGTAAAACCAAAAAACACTACAACCACTTTGCCTTTGTAATCAGCCATGGTTTTCGTATTGCCATTGCTATCGAGCAAACTAAAGTTATTACCAAACGCAGTACTGCCGGTGATATCGACGTTCTTAAAGCTTGGCTTTGGACTACACCCAAACATGCTGACAATCAGCAGTGACAATAAGCCCAGTCCCAACATCTTGATTAGAGCAATATTCAAAAACGAGCGTAAATTCAGACTAAACATAATGGTCAATTAGTAAGACGGCAAACAACAGGGATAGGTAGGTAATCGAATAACGAAAGGTCTTCTTCGCCAACTGATCGCTATACGATACATATAAAGCAATCGCATAAGCCAAGAAGATTAGGCCCAAAATGACTGCGCCAACCAAATAGAGCAAACCGCTCATGCCATAAATGTAGGGCAATAAAGTAGCTGCGATCAAAATCAAGGTGTAGAGCAAGATGTTCAATAAGGTAAAGCGCTCGCCGTGCGTTACCGGCAGCATCGGTAGACCAGACTTTTCATAATCCTCACGGCGATACAAGGCAAGCGCCCAAAAGTGAGGAGGAGTCCAAGCAAAAATAATTAACACCAGTAACCATGCCTCAGCCGATAGGGAGTTGGTTACTGCAACCCAACCCAGGGCTGGTGGCATTGCACCAGAGAGACCGCCAATCACAATGTTTTGCGGCGTCGCCGGCTTTAAGAACCAGGTATAAATCACTGCGTACCCAACAAAGGTAGCAAAGGTCAGCCACATCGTTAATGGGTTCGTGAAATACCACAACATCACCATCCCAATAGCGCCAATGATGATCGAAAAAATAATGATGTGGGATGATGAAATCTCACCGGTTGCCGATGGCCGCCATGCAGTTCGACGCATCTTGGCATCGACCGCCTGCTCAATTAAACAGTTAACCGCAAAGGCAGCGCTGGCCAGCATCCAAATGCCAATCGTTCCGCCGATGAGAACCGAGTAAGGCACCATGCCTGGGGTAGCCAAGAACATACCGATGATGGCGCAAAAAACCGCTAACATCGTAACCCGCGGCTTTGTTAAGACCACATATTGACGCCACTTCGGCATCGGTCTCACCGCAGATCCAAGGGTATTGGGAGTACTCATGTGCTGCGCCTCGCACTCGCTACAGAGTAGTCCCATGAAGCCCATGCCGACATCCGGACCAGACATAAGACCAGGGCAGCTGCACCTGCCGTGTGCAATAAGGCGGCCACCAGCGGCCACTGAAAGACGACGTTGGATATACCAGTCAGCACTTGCAATACTAGCAAGACAACAACGGCTAGAGCCCATCGATATAGGCTAGGGTAAGCCTGTCCAGCAGCGCGCCAAGCATGCCAAGCGAAATAGCTCAATACAAACATGACTGCGATGGCAAATACCCGATGTGTCCAATGAATGGTCTGCAGTGCAATGGTTGAAATCGCTCCGCCTTGCGCATCAAGCCCAAGCTCACGCCACAGGGTAAATGCATTGCCCCAATCGGTCTCTGGCCTAAAGCTACCCATGCAGGTCGGAAAATCAGGGCATGCTAATACAGCATAGTTAGTGCTAACCCAAGCGCCTAAAAATACTTGCCAGAACAAAATTCCAAAACTGACTGCAAGCAGTTTTCCGGAAAGCAGAGGCTTATAAGCCTGGGCGCCACTCTTCTGCCAAGGCTGTTGTGCATACCAGGTGAGGAGGGCCAATAAAATTAAAGCGAGCATTAAATGAATCGATACGATGATGGGTTGTAATTTTAATGTCACCGTCCATGCGCCAAACGCGCCTTGTAAGCAAACCAATACCAGCAAAACGACGCTGCCAACGATGGCTTTTGTACCCAACTCCTTTGCTTTGGCAATTGCTAGGCCAACTTGCAACACAATCAATGCGCCAACAGTCATCGCCAAATAGCGGTGCAGCATTTCAATCCAGGCTTTGACTTCGGTCACTGGACCATCCGGCATAGCAGCTTCCGCCAAACGAATCTGCTCCATCGCACGAAACGGATTGGAGGTGCCGTAACATCCTGGCCAATCCGGGCAGCCAAGCCCAGAGTCACTTAAGCGTGTAAAGGCACCGAAGACGATTAAATCAAATGTGAGAAAGACAATGGTCCAATTGAGTCGCTGAAATAAATTGAGGCTTGGGCGTGAGAATAGATACGCGAGCGGTATACCCGCAAAGACAATGGCGATTGCGGCCAATTCCAAAAAGAGAACTGCGCTATTGCTCATTGAAGCTTTTCACCCGCCTTATTTACTTTGAGCAACTTCTCTAGATCCTTGCGCATTCCGGCGAACTCTTTTGGATCCGAGGTGACAGCAAACTGCATCATCTTTTCACCAAATGGATTGAGTAGTTGTATATCCTTACCGCCTTGGTTGGTATTAAGCCAATTGGTCCACTGCGCTTTTTCTGCTTCAGCGGTAGGTGCATTCACAATAAAAAATCCGGCCGTCTGCTCATCGTATGCAAGCCTTACCTTAGGATCTACTGGCATACCATCGGTTACCACCCAAACCAATTGGGTACGGGGACTTTGCTTGCCTAGCGCAACACGTACCTGACGCATTAAAAATAAGGCTTGCAAACACGCTTCATTTTGGCTGACGCACTCAGCGGCAGGACGCGCAACCAAGAGCGTCCACTTTCCCTCTAGAGGCAGGTTAAACCAGGCTGATTGCGCCTGCTCTGGGGGGGTAACTAACCTACCGTAATTGGTTTTTCCACCTTCTGGCTTTAAAACATAAAACGTAAAGTAGGAGGCAATCACCGGTAAGGCGCATGCAAACAAGAGCAGCAGCATTTGAATACGGCCACGGCGCGTTTGTGCGTTTGGTATCGGCGCCTCACGTTGCGCCGCCGGTATCAACAGCTCTTTATCTTCCACTATCGTTCTACCTTTTTGTTGTTTGGCGAATTCGTAGCAAGCCATGAATCAACCAAAATAAGAAGGCACTCAGAGCGAGTGCAAACCACTGGAATGCATAAGCATAATGGCGATCGACGCCGCTTGCTGCTGCGGTCCAACTTCGCATTAGGCCATCTTTTTCGAGTTCGCTCATTTGCTTCAAAACAAAGGGGATTTGTTGCCACCGATGGCGCTCCGCTTCCTTAGTCAGGTCTAAATTTTGCTGTATCCGCACCGGGCCATTGCTGCCCGCTCCACCGTCACCCAGCTCAAACACGCGGTCGGGCTGGGCAATACCGACCCCCTCAATACGCACCTTGCGGCTGGGGGTGCTAACCGGTGGCAGCGCCATGCGGTCCTCTCGATTACGAGGCGCCCAACCGCGCTGAACCCAAATAACCGTGTTGTCCATGCCAGCGAGCTGAAATGGCATCAACACATAGAATCCAGACTGTCCTGAGCCCGCTTTTGATGCTGAAGTACCCGGCTGCGGGCGGTTATCCAACCAAATTGCCTGATCGGATAGAAACTCGCCTTCCACAAGCAGGCGCCGGCTATCTGCTTCGGCTAAAGTCCATTGTGGTTTTGTATTCAGATTGAGTGGTGGGAGTGCAATCTGGGATGCGAGTTTTTCTGCTTTCTCAATCTTTCCAGCGGCACGGCTCATCTGCCAAAGGCCTGCACTAATACCAATCGAGATCACCACTGCCGTGGCAATGGTTGGAATTACGCGATTGTGGAACAAGCTAGAAAAAATATTCAATGGTAGGATTCAGTTATGAAATGGATTATGCCCGCTGCCCTTTTGCTAATTATTGCCAGCCTCGGTTCGGCTTTGTATTACATGATGAAAGACAAAGGCAATAGCTCTCGGATGGTTCATTCGCTCATGCTACGCATCGGCCTATCAATCGCGCTTTTCTTAGGCATTTGGCTGGCTTATTCTTTGGGCTATATCCAGCCTACCGGAATCAAAATCGGCCAATAAACTTGGCCGATTTCGTCTTCGATTGAACTCGCCATTTTTGGCCAGTTCATCCCGCACTTACATCCAATAGATGACGACGTAGAGTCCAAGCCAAACTACGTCAACAAAGTGCCAATACCATGATGCACCTTCAAAGGCAAAGTGGTTATCCGCAGTAAAGTCACCACGAATCGCTCTGCGCAAAACTACAGCCAACATCAGTGCGCCTAAGAAGACGTGAAATCCATGAAATCCGGTCAACATGAAGAAGGTAGAGCCGTAAATGCCGGAGGTTAGTTTTAGATTTAAGTCGCGGTACGCATGAATGTACTCGTAGACCTGAAAGCCCAAGAAGATCGCGCCCAAAAATACGGTTGCTGCGAGGCCCCATACCGCATGCTTTTGGTTGTTCTCACGAATGGCGTGGTGAGCCCAGGTAACAGTGACGCCTGAACTCAACAACAGCAAGGTATTAATAGTTGGAATCGGCCATGGACCCATGGTTGAAAACTGCTCTACTAAGCCCGCAGGGCCATCGTTCGGCCATACTGCTGTAAAGGTAGGCCAGAGTAATTTACTTTCAATATCGCCAAGCCAAGGCATTGAGATACTGCGCGCGTAGAACAATGCAGAGAAGAAGGCCGCAAAAAACATAATCTCCGAGAAAATAAACCAACTCATCGACCAGCGATACGACACATCTACGTTAATGCTGTTCTTGCCTGAATTGGACTCGGAGATGGCGTCGCCGAACCATTTGTAAAGTACAAACAGGACATACACCACACTGGCAATCGTGAGAGCAGCACCCCATGAATAGCCATTTACCCAGCCAGTCATGCCGCTTCCAAAACCCAATAGGCCAATACTAGCCATCACGGGGTGCCTGGATAAACTAGGAACGAAATAGTATGGGGTTGAATTAGACGACATTGTGCTCTCTCTATTTACTCGAAATTAGTATTAACT